>CAYVLL010000083.1:0-9940 GCA_964452235.1 uncultured Woeseiaceae bacterium | reverse complement strand
GAACTGGCCGGCGTCGCCTGCGTCGCTGAATAGCCGCGGGCTGCGAGCCGCGGGCCCCGAGCCGCGGGCCCCGAGCCGCGGGCCCCGAGCCGTTTATGCCTGCGGCAATGCCGCGATGTAATCGACCATGCGCTTCTGCATCGCCTTATCCGGCAGGCGACCGATGGCGCCTCCGATATTGTCGAGCATATTCTGCGGCTTGCTGGTCGCAGGTGTGATTGTGGTAACCGCCGGATGAGCGGCCACAAACTTCAGGAAGAACTGCGCCCAGGACGCCGCATCGAACTCCTCGGCCCACTCAGGTAACTCGCGGCCTGCGGTTCGGTTCCACAGCCGGGTCCGCCCGAACGGCGCATAGATCAGCACGGCAATGCCGCGTTCTTCGGCCAGCGGCAGAATCGTCTCTGCCGACTGCAAATTGTCGACCGCATAATCCACCCCGATGAAATCGAGAGGTTCATTGCGCATCAGTTCGATGAGATAGTCGTAACCGGCCGGATTGGTCGACGTGGTGCCGATATAGCGAACACGGCCCTCCTCTTTCAGGTCCTTCAGGATGCCGAACTGGGTCGGCATATCGGCAAGATTGTGCACCTGGATCAAATCGATGGTGGGTGTACCGATGCGTTGGAACGACGTTTCAATCTGTGCCCTTGCGGCCGCAGGATCCGCCGCAGTGCCGCCGCGTGGTACGACGTTCACTTTCGTAGCCCAGAAAACGTCGTTCTCAATACCAAGATCGTTGACGATTTCGGCCGCGACTTCCTCGGAGTCACCGTAGCTCGGTGCCGTATCGAAGACGGTGCCTCCGTTGTCCACCATCGTGCGTAAGACTTCGCGTAACGGCTCGACCTGGGCCTCGCCCGCGAGCCGGCTGAAGGTCGCCGAGCTTCCAAGTCCCATCATCGGCAGCATCTCGCCACTGCCGGGAATCGGTCGCTGTAACAGCTCTCCCCGCTGGAGTGCCAGAAGTGTGCCGGCCGGGAAGGTCATGGCAGTTCCGGCAGCAGCGCTGTATTTCAGCAGGTCGCGTCGATTGATCATGCAGATCTCCGGGCAGTAGGCTTTGGGGTGGTCGGAGTAGAGTAGCGTAGTAGAGCAGAAGTTCCCCAAGAACCTGCACGAACCGGCGTCAATGCCGGTGACGCTCCCGTTGGAATGGCCCTGGCCGCAAGATGGTATGCTCACGCCGGACTGCAATGAATTATTCTGCTGAAAAATCCGCGGTTTGGCTGTTCGCAACACTGGGCATTGTCACGCTGGTATGCACGGCCGCATCGGCACAGGAGAACGACGGCCGCTACCAGGACCGGCGCGCCGCCATGGTCGATGTGGTTCGCGACTACGCCACGATGAGTGGCGATACCCGTATCGGTGAGCGCGTGCTGGCCGCTCTGGCAGAGGTACCAAGACATGAATTCGTGCCGGACGATCAGCGGCGCCATGCTTACGACAATCGCCCCTTGCCGATCGGTCACGGGCAAACTATCTCGCAACCCTACATCGTCGCTCTGATGACGCAACTCGTCGATCCGGATGCCGGCGACGTGGTGCTCGAAATCGGTACCGGATCAGGTTACCAGGCCGCGATTCTTGCGGAACTGGTCGATGCGGTATACAGCATTGAAATCGTCGAGCCGTTGGCGGATTCGGCTACCGTTGTTCTCGATCGCCTCGGCTACGACAACGTTACCACACGCCTCGGCGACGGCTATTTCGGTTGGCCTGAAAACGGTCCGTACGATGCGATCGTTGTCACGGCGGCCGCCAGTCATGTGCCACGCCCGCTGATCGAGCAGCTTCGGCCAGGCGGGCGAATGGTGATTCCCGTCGGGGATCGCTTCATGACGCAACAATTACTGCTGATTGAGAAAACTGCAGAAGAGGAGCTCATCACCCGGCAGATTGCCGCCGTGCGATTCGTGCCGTTGACCGGCGAGCGCTGAAGTCAGCGACGCGTTCGAGGTGCGACGAATGCTGCGTGCGATTTTCCCTGCCACCTTCCTGATCTCGGCCTGCGCGCTGGGCTACGAAATACTGCTGATGCGCGTACTGTCGATCGTGCAGTGGCAACACTTCGCCTACATGATCATCAGCCTTGCCTTGTTGGGATACGGGGCCAGTGGCACGTTTATCGCGCTCGCGCGGCCGTGGCTCGAAAAGCACTTCGCGACGGCGTTCAGCATCTGTGCGATGGGCGCATCGCTCAGCATGATGCTTTGTTTTATCGCCGGCCAACGAGTGCCGTTCAATGCGCCGGAAGTCGTCTGGGACCCGCAACAGTTTCTTTATCTTGCGGCGATCTACCTGATCTTCATCGTTCCCTTCTTTTTTGCGGCCACTTGCATTGGACTCGCGTTCAGTTGCCTGCGAGCCGAGATCAATCGCATTTACTTTCTCGATCTTGTCGGCGCCGCCGCGGGCGCAGCGCTGGTCGTCGCGGGAATGTTTGTCATGTCTCCGCAAACAGCACTGCGACTGCTGACGGTCGCGGCAATGTTGGCCGCAATTGCGGCAAGCTTTGCCTCGCCACGGCGTTCCCAGCTGCTCACGGCGCAGTTGCTCACGATGCTGGCCATCATATTCGCCGTGCCGGCCGCGTGGCTCGAGTTCCGGCCGTCACCGTACAAGCCGCTTAGCCAGACACTGCAAATCGTGGACACACGTATAATCGAGCACAGGTCAAGTACGCTCGGCCAGCTGACCGTTGTCGAAAGCCCGACCGTTCCGTTCCGTTACGCGCCGGGCCTCAGCCTCAATTCTCCCTACACGCCGCCCGACCAACTGGCATTGTTCACGGATGGCGGCACCATGAGTACGCTGACCCGTTTCGACGGCGACTGCGCGTCGGCAGCCTATCTGGGTGACACCGTCGCCGCAATTCCGTTCGCGGTGCTCGAAGCTCCCCGGACTTTGGTTCTCGGCGCCGGCGGCGGCACCGATGTCCTCCTTGCCCTTTGCCAGGGCGCCGCAAGCATCGATGTTGTCGAAGCCGATGCAAGAGT
Organism: uncultured Woeseiaceae bacterium; assembly: GCA_964452235.1. Classification (GTDB taxonomy): domain Bacteria; phylum Pseudomonadota; class Gammaproteobacteria; order Steroidobacterales; family Woeseiaceae; genus IDS-8. Next base: position 6,935 of record CAYVLL010000083.1, on the reverse strand, counting down.
TATCGACCTGGTCAGCCAGCGCTTCGGCGAGTTTACGGGTCATCTTTACGAGCACAGCCGTGTGCGGGTGCACACCGCTGAATCACGCAGCTTCGTCGCGCGCAGCCAGTCCCGGTACGATCTCATCCAACTATCGGGATTCGGTACCTCGGTTGCAGTCGGGTCCGGAACCGGCGCGCTGAACGAGAACTACGTTTACACGCTGGAAGCACTGCAGGAGTACCTGTCTCACCTGGCGCCAGGCGGCATATTGGCCGTCACAGGATCAATCAACCTGCCGCCGCGGGCCAGCCTGAAACTGCTCGGCATGACGGCCGAGGCAGTGCGCCGTTCCGGAGTGGACGATCCCGGACAGCGAGTCGCCATGATCCGTAACTGGAACACCGCGACGCTCATGGTCCGAAACGGCGACTTCTCTGCGAGTGATATCGAGTCGATCCGGAATTTCACGCGCCAACGTTCCTTCGATGCAGTCTGGCATCCCGGAATGCAGCGCAGCGATGCCAACCGCTACAATCGTCTGGACGAGCCGTGGCTGCACGACGGGGCGCGCGCTCTGCTCGGCGACAATGCCGGCGATTTTATCCGACGCTACAAGTTTCATATTGGCCCGGCAACGGACGACAGCCCGTATTTTTCACACTTCTTTCAATGGCGGGCATTCGATGAAGTCATGAACCTGCGAGCCCGTGGCGGTGCCGGGCTGGTCGAATGGGGATACCTGATCTTGCTCGGTACGCTGGTGCAGGCGCTGGTCGCCGGGGCCGTGTTGATTCTGTTGCCGCTGTCCGTGCAACGGCCGACGGAAGCCGGCAGCCGCAGGCGCCAGATGGGCAGCTACTTTTTCCTGCTGGGTCTCGCGTTCATGTTCATCGAGATCGCATTCATCCAGAAGTTCATCCTGTTCCTGGGTCATCCAGTCTTTGCGGTCGCTGTCGTGCTGAGCGGATTCCTCGTCTTTGCCGGCATCGGCAGTGCCTGTGCCAGACGCATGCTGCAGTTTGCAACCACGCTCGGGCGCTCGCCTGTCGACCTTGCGGTCGCCGGCATCGTCATCGTTACGGTGCTCTATCTTTTCGCCCTGCCCCGGCTCTTCGACCAGTTGATCGTGCTGTCTCCGCTTGCGACGGTGGCGGCCAGCCTGCTGCTGATTGCTCCGCTGGCCTTTTTCATGGGCATGCCGCTGCCGTTGGGTCTCGCGCAAACAGCGCGCGTCGCACCGTCTTTCATACCCTGGGCCTGGGGGCTCAATGGATTTGCTTCGGTCACCAGCGCAGCACTAGCCTCATTGCTTGCGATCGAGCTGGGCTTCACCGTCGTGATCTTGCTCGCCCTTGCACTGTATGTCACAGCGGCACTTTGCAGCCGCTTCGGTACGCTACCCTCATCTCAGGGTACGGATTCGGCGTAACCGGTAAGTTCGACGTAGCCCCGCCCGTGGACGGGTTGTCCGTTGCGTTGACCGGTGACATTGACCGCTCCTTCCCAGTAACGGACGGTCGTTACGAGCTCCTGCGCCTTGAGCACGGGGTCGACACGCAGTTCCAGGTCCAGCGGAGGAACAATAAGCGTCCAGGCCATCGGGTAGCGACCGCCCAACGGGCTGTCCCAGAAATCGCGGACCTCGATCCTGACGTCGTGTTCCGCAAGATGCGTTGGGTCACCGTACGGCGGGCTCCATGTGCCGGCGCTCCAGCGATCGGCCGTACCATCCTGCCGGCGCAGCTGGTAGAACATCAGATCGCTGCCGTCGGCAAGCTGCAGTGCAAACCAGTCCCACCCTTGCTGGTAGGCAGCAAGACCGCTGCTGCCCCACTCACGGTCGAGCCAGGACAGTCCGGCCACCGCAACAGCGCTGCCCGCCACCGAGAGCGTGCCCTCGGTGTGCAATCGCGGGACTGAATAATAATAGCTTGCGTTGCCGACCTCGGCCGATTTCTGTGACAGGCCGTCGGCACCGTTCAGCACCGGAGCTTTCAGCGGCGTCAGGGACAGCGAGATGCCGAAGTCGTCCTGCCGTGCCTCGAGCTGCCAGGTCTCGGTAGCGGCGTCCGCGCCGGGGACATCGTTTGCGGCCCGTCGGGTTATCGACCAGTCCTCAACCCAGACTCGCGTCGGCGTTACGGTCGCTCCGGCAAGGCCGAGCGCGGCGCGCGAGTAGCGCTCGGCCACGTGAAAGCGCTCTCCATCAACATCCGTAATGGCGAAGTGCCCGATAAAGACTTCGTCGCTGCGCCAATCCGAACGCGGCTCACTCGCAGCCGCTACGGGGGGCTCAAGCGCAAAGCGGAAAATAGTCAGTTCGTAACCGAAACGCCGCCCTTGTGAGGCGTCCAGGTTGCCGGTGAAATACCACCATTCGTTGCGAAATCCGGGGTGCGGGCCGTGATCCCGCGGAAAAGCAAACCGGCGAGCCCCAATGGCAAGGGCGTAGCCGGCCTCCGGGTCGGCGCGCAAGAGTTCCGCAAGGCGCGACGAACCCGCCGATACCGCCTCCGGTGGTACCTCGTTGCTGCACGCAGCGAGCCCGATAGTAGCCGCTATAAGTAATTTAAAAACAATGTTTTGTGAGACTTTTATAAAGTTACTCATCACGTATGGCCCGGGACGGCATCGCGCGGGCGGCGCGCCATGCCGGGTACAGGCCGGCACCCAAGGCCGCCGCGGATGCCAGCAACACGGCGCCGAGAAGGACCCCGGGCGACAACACCATCTCCATCTGCCAGCCGAAAGCCCGTCGATTGATGACCTCGATCAGCAGCCACGCCATGAGCACGCCGATTGGCAGCGACGCCAGGCCGCTCAGGCAACCCAGGAACGCGGCCTGGCCGCTGACCATGCCACCCAGTTGCCAGGGCGTCATGCCCAGTGCGCGCAGCACGCCATGTTCGCGGGCCCGATCCAGTTGCAATGCCAGCATCGCACCGAGAATGCCCACGAGGGCAACGCCAACCGCCAGCCAGTAAAGGACATCGGTGATGACGAACGTCTGCTCGAAAATCTGCATCGACAACTGGCGCAGTTCGCGATTGGAGCGCACCACGAGTGTCTGGCGCCCTTGTCCGATCGCGCGCAAGCTCTGCTGAACCGCCTCGCCGTCAACGCCGTCTGCCAGGTACAGCCCGAGAGAACTTATGTCGGGGTCTTCCCAGAACCGATCGTAGGTTCGTCGGCTCATGAGAAGAGCATCCAGTTCCGAGTCGTAACTGCGATAGACGGCAGCAACCGGAAAGGCGAGCTCGCCCTTTGCGGTCGGTAATGTCACGGTGTCGCCACTGCCGACCTGATTGCGCCACGCAAATGAATCGGACACCAGGATGGCCGCTTCATCGTCGAAAGCAGGCCATACGGATTGTGGGTCGCTGCCCATCAGATGCAGGCCGGAATAGCCTTCCTCGGGCAGTTCGAGTGCCGTTATGCGAATTCTCGATGTTGGAGTTTCCAGCCAGACCCGACGACTGCTGCTGTAGGCCGCGACGCCCGGGACTGCTACCAGGTCGGCGATCAACTCCGGGTCCAGCGACCCCTCGCTTGCTGCGACGTAGAGCTCGGCACGGAGACTCTGGTCGACCCATGCGCCAACCGCGATTCGAAAGCTGTCGACCATGACTGTGACTCCAATGGTCGCGGAGACAGCGATCGCAAGCGCAACCACAGCCACGCCGGTTCGACTGAGCGATGACGCCACTCCGGCAATCGCCATGCGTGCGGCAGTCCCGCCCAGTGCGGCAACGACCGGTTCCGCCACTCGCACGATCGTGCGTACCAGCAACGGAATGACCAGCGCGAAACCTGCCAACAGCACAAAGACCCCGGTGAGACCCAGAAGCAGGCTTCTCCCGGAGACCAGGAATATCAATCCGGCAACCATCGCCAAGGCGACGCCACTGGCTGCAATCACCGGCAGAATTCTGTTGCTCCTGCGCTCCAGCGATGATCGGGCGAGCGCGAGAATTGGCTGGCTGCTTGCAGCCTCTGCTGCCGGAATGGCTGCAGCAACAAGCGTCGCGCCAAGCCCGGCCAGGAAGCCTTTGGTAAGTGACACGGCACTGATCGAGACATCAGTGACATGCACGACAAAGTAAAGGTCGTTGATCGAACGGGACACCAGTGTGAGCAGCCGTTCTCCCAGCCATGCGCCACCCACCAGTCCAAGGAGTGCCCCGGCAGTGCCGAGGAAAAATGCCTCGACCATCACCAGGCGGAAGGTCTCGCGACGGGTAACGCCAAGGGCTCGCAGGACACCGAGGAGGTTGCGCCTCTGCAAGACCGCAAAAGAGATGCTGTTGTAGATGAGAAATACGCCAACCAGCAATGCCAGAAGGCTCATGGCGGTCAGATTGGTCATGAATGCCTGACTCATGTCACTGACTGTCTGTGTACGTCCTTCCGCGCTCAGCAACTGCGTGCCTTCAGGCAACAAACTGGCTATCCGGTCGCGAGCGCCGCTCGATTCGTCCTGTAGCCGGACGTCGATCCGGCTTAGCTGGCCGATCATGCCCAGCCACTCCTGGGCGGTCGCAATGTCGACGACAATAAGATTGTCCAGCCGTTGCTCGTTGTCGCTTCCGATCAGGTCCGCGAGGAATGCCGGATGCACGCGACCCATCGCATGCAAATCAAATTCGGCACCGGGTGCGAGCGCGAGCCTCGAAGCGGTCCTCTGTGACATAAGCACAGCCCCCTTCTTCGTCAGCAGGCGCCGCACCGATGACGTGTCGCCACTACCTTGCCCCGCTGTTGCAGCGACCTCCCGGTCGCCACTGCGCGGCACCGCAAAATAGCGGAACTCGCGCTCTGCGAAAACATCCAGGCCGAGTAAACGCAAGGTCGTGCCATGGACGTCGACAAGGCCCTCGATCACCGGTGCAATGTTGCGCAACCCCGCACTGCGGAGTTGCACGTAAAGCCTTTCATCAACACCTTGCGGTCCGGCAATGACCTGGTGGGTCGCCTCGCCCATTACGGCATCCATGGACAGGTTGAACGCCCGGCGCGAGCTGTCATTGGCAAAATCGACAGCAACAATTACGGCGACGCCGATGAAGATGCCGACCAGCGCAAGTGTGAGTTGCCACGGGTGGCGCAGAAAGTAGGCAAAGCTTGCGCGATACATCACCGGCATCAGAGGCCGCCGGTGGCGCCAAGCAGGCGGCCATCCCTGAGTTCGATGCTTCGATGGCAAATCGATGCGACGGTAGCACTGTGCGTGGCGATCAGCAGTGTGCCGCCGCTGTGGCGCACCAGGCGCCCCAAAAGCTCCAGAACGAGTTCGGCAGATGTGTCGTCCAGGTTTCCTGTCGGCTCGTCGGCGAGCAGCAGCATCGGACGGTGTGCGAGTGCACGGGCGATCGCGACCCTTTGTTGCTCGCCGCCCGACAACAGGTCCGGGAAACTCCCGGCCCGGTCGGCCAGGCCAACTGCCTCCAGCATCTCCCCCACCCGCAGCGACGCCTCGCGCTTGTCCGCTCCATTGAGTTCCAGAACCAGCCGAACATTGTCAGCAACCGATAGTGTCGGTACGAGGTTGAACGCCTGGTAAACGAAGCCAATGTGCCTGCGGCGATAGAGCGTGCGCTCACGCTCGGTCAGGGCCGTAATTGCGACACCGTCGACTACGACCTCGCCATCGTCCGGCCTGTCGATGCCGCTGATCAGGTTCAACAGTGTCGACTTACCGGACCCGCTTCGTCCGCGCAGCGCCACTGCTTCGCCTTTCAGGAATTCGGCATCGACACCGTCGAGGACACGATGCAACCGCGCCCCTTCCTTGAAGCTTCGCGCAAGTCGCCGGAGGCGTACATGGCAGTTGTCCCGGGAGTCCTCCATAGTTCGCCAGTCTAACGAATCGCCGGCGCCAATATGGCAAGAACAGCACTTTAGCGATTACCATATCGCGCACATCAGGCAACAATCACCGCTTTCTCGCTCTGGAACATGCAGGAATGATTGACGCGCTATTGCTGCTCGCGGGGATTGCCCTGCTGCTTAAAGGGGCCGACCTTCTCGTGCAGGGAGCATCAGGACTTGCGTCCCGGTTCGGTATTTCGCCACTCGTCATCGGTCTGACTATTGTTTCGTTCGGCACTTCGATGCCGGAAGTCCTGGTCACGATGCTGTCCGGTTTGCGGGGTCATCCGGATCTGGCAATTGGCAATATTCTTGGCAGCAACATTGCCAACATATTGCTCGTGCTCGGCGTTGCCGCAATTATTCGGCCATTGCCGGTGCACGATTCCACGGTCGTATCGGAAATTCCGTTTTCGCTGACTGCGGCCCTCCTGGTTGGATTTCTGGCCAACGCCGCTTTGTTTTCGTCTTACCCGGAACTGAGCATCAGCCACGTCGATGGCGGGGTACTGCTGTTCTTCTTCTTTCTTTTCGGCCTTTATATCTACAACATCGCCCGAACGCGCTCCGTGTCTCCCGAACTCCGGGAATCCACGAACGGCATTGCGCGGCCCGTTACCATGGTTCTGGCGGGCGTATTCGGGCTTTACCTGGGCGGTCACCTGGTTGTCGGTGCGGCCGTTTCTCTCGCAGAATTACTCGATATCAGCGACTCCCTGATCGGTCTTACCGTGGTAGCGATCGGCACCTCGCTTCCGGAACTCATGGCGTCCGGCGTGGCAGCCTATCGCAACCAGACCGATATCGCCGTCGGCAATGTAGTCGGCTCGAACATTTTCAATTTATTGTGGGTTCTCGGCATAACGTCGATGGTCACGGAATTGCCGTTTGAAGTGGTCAGCAACATGGACCTGGTCATGGTCATTGCGTCGAGCTCCTTGCTGTTGCTTGCTTTGGTCAGCAGTCGCACCAATACGGTATTGCGCGGCCACGGAGTTATTTTTGTCGTCGCCTACGTCGCTTACCTCGTGTACCTGGTAAACCGCGGCTGAGCGGCTCACGGTGAGCGGCTCACGGTGAGCGGC
>CAYVLL010000082.1:0-10002 GCA_964452235.1 uncultured Woeseiaceae bacterium | reverse complement strand
CCGAGTGCTCCTGACAAATACAGCATGTTGTCGACGCGCACTGCACTGGAGAACGGCAGCCCGAGATTTTCGGTTCCGGGCTCGTTGAGATACTCGACGGTTGTCATGGCGGTTGGTGGCGTTGCGTCGCAAGCGGCCAGCAGGGCTCCTGTCGCGATTAGTACCACTGCGAAATGTTTAATGGCTGAACTCCCTTTGGCGCGATTCGGCCTCGGCCGGCGGTGATTGTCTTCGTTCTCCTGGCCACGTGCAATCGACTTCAGACTTCGTTGGCGCGTGCGGCATTGGCGATGTGTTCCGCCGCGCGGAACGCCAGCGCCATGATGGTCATGGTCGGCTGGCCGCGGCCCGATGTCACAAAGCTCGAGCCGTCACAGATGAACAGGTTCGGGATGTCGTGGCTGCGATGATAGCGGTCGACGACTGACGTGGCGGGGTCATCACCCATGCGGCAGGTGCCGAGCAGGTGCGCCCCGCCGGTCGACGGGTTGACCGGGAACGCCCAGGATTTCTTTGCGCCCGCGGCGTCCAGCAACTCCATCGAGCGGTCGAGCAGGAAGTTGCAGGTCGCCAGGTCATCCTCGTGATCGAGATAGGTCAACCGGATCGACGGACGTCCCCAACGGTCCTTGTGCGTCGGGTCGATCGTGATGTTGTTGCGGTCGAGCGGCAGCGACGTCGTGCTGCCGAGGACCGACATCTGGCGTGTGAAATTGTGCGCCAGTGCGTTCTTGTAGTCGGCACCCCAGCTCGGCGCATCCGGCGGCGCGCCCGCGAGTGCATACAAAATCGGTGTCGCGGAAAAAAGTGGTCGCGCATCGATACCGCCGCCACCGTAATAACCGCGCGCCGGATCGCTGTCGTAGAAGTCGTGAATGATGCGTGTGACCTGCACGCCCTTGAAATCGTTCAGCTGATGTTCGAAGACGCCGTTCGCCAGCGAATGTCCGTTGAACATCAGGTTGCGGCCGACGAAGCCACTCGAATTGGCGAGGCCGTCCGGATGGCGCGCGCTGGCCGAATTCAGCAACAGGCGCGGTGTCTCGGCGCCGTTCGCTGCCAGTACCACCGCGCGCGCCTTCTGGGTCTGCTCGCGACCCTCCGGGTCGTAGTAAAGCACTTCACTGATGCGACCGTTCGCGCCGGTTTCGAGGCGAAACACCGCGCACTCTGCGCGAATTTCGCAGCGGCCGCTCATCTGCGCCAGTGGAATCATTGTCGCGAGAGTCGACGACTTGGCGCCGACTTCGCAGCCGAAGCTCATGCAATAACCGCAGTTGATGCACGGCGCGCGACCATTAAACGGCTGCGACAAGATGGCGAGTGGCGCGGGTTGCGCGTGCAGGCCCAATTTTTTCGCGCCGCGCTCCAGCAGCACGCCGGATGACTTGACTGGTATTGGCGGCATCGGAAACGGTTTCGAGCGCGGCGGGTCGAACGGTCCCGGCGCACCGGAGACACCGATTTCCCAATCGACTTTGGTGTAGTAGGGCTCGAGTTCGTCGTAGCTGATCGGCCAGTCGGCGAAGTTGGTGCCGCTCAGCGAGCCCAGAACGCTCCGTTCGTTGAAGTCGATCTCGCGAAAACGCCAGAAATTGCCAGTGAAATGTACGCTGCTGCCACCGACACCCTGAACGTAGTCGAGTACCGGCCTTTGTTGCGGCACTTCGGCAACTTTGCTCTCGTCGTCGCGGAATGTATGCCCGTGTACTTCAGGACCGCCGCCCAGCAGTTCGTGACGAAACATCACGGACAGTTCATCGTGCGTGAAATCCGCGGCGGTGCGAAACGGTCCCTGTTCGAGTACCACGACATCGAAGCCGGCCGTGGACAGTTCCTTCGCAAGAATACCGCCGGCTGAACCCGAGCCGACAATGACGAAGTCGACGGCCTGGTCGTTCGCGAATCGCACCTGCGATTCAATCGCCATTCGCTTCACTCCGCATGTACTCCGCGTCGTAATGGCCGAACGGAGGGTGCCAGGCCTGATGATGTTCAGTGCCGAAACCGAGCAGCTTCCAGCCCAGGTTGTCACGATTGCCGCCGTGTGCGCTCATACCGAAAAAGCCGGCCAGCGTCATGAAGCGCACAAGGCCGAAAAACGGTGTTTGTTCCTGCGTGGCCAGCCAGCGGTCCTGGTCGGGCTCATCGAGGTCCGAGAACCGGCTGGCCCCGGCGTATACGTCGCCGATGCCGGCCTGGAACTCGTCAAGACCGCTTTGCGCAAAAGCGAGGCTGTCCTGCATGATCGAACCGAAGCTCTTGTCCATGAACCAGATAACGCCGGCTTCGCGCGCGCCCGGAGTATCGGTCGTCGGCAAAATGCGCGCCGCGATAGCTTCGAACTCGCGTGCCTCTGCCGGCGCAAGAACCTCGAAGGCCGCGCCGTCATCCCTCGCGGTGCAGGCAACGCCGGATACGGACAGTATGGCGGGCAGGCCAATGCGCGCAGCAGAACCCGCCGCGAGCGTGCCGGATCCGGCCAGGAACTCGCGGCGTGACCATTCAGGTGTCATGATTTTTGTCCCCCGCGCGTACCGCCGGGTGATTGCGGCCGGCTGCGCTCGATACGCGCGAAAATAGCACATGCGACTTTGCACGGCGAGCCTGTCAAAATGTGGCTGATAAAGCGATTGGTAAAGGAAGCCGGCGGCATGGCCGGCAGCAGACGATGGGCAAACTGACCACACATGTGCTGGATGCCGCGCGCGGCAGGCCGGGTGCCGGCATAGCGATCAAACTGTTCTCGCTCGAGGGCGGTCGGCACCTCGTGGCATCCACGGTAACCAACAGCGACGGACGCACCGAGCGGCCGCTCCTCGATGAGGAGACTTTTCGTCCCGGCAATTACGAACTCGAGTTCCTGGTGGCGGACTATTTTGCGGACGCCGCGTTGCCGGTCGACGATCCGCCGTTTCTCGGCGAGGTGATCGTACGCTTTTCACTCGCGGACGGGCAGAACTACCATGTCCCGCTGCTGGTTACGCCGTGGAGTTATTCGACGTACCGGGGCAGCTAGCGTGATGCGCTCTTCGCAGCGGGAATTCGCCCGTGATACGGGCTCCTACGACGCTTCGATGGCCACCTGCAGGAGCCCGTATCACGGGCGATGGCGCGATGTGCCCATGACAACCGCTGCAGGAGCCCGCATCGCGGGCGAAGGCGCTATCCGCCCATGAGTACCGCAACCGGCACGGTCCGCTTCATCCTGGATGGCGAGATCATCGCCATCGACAACCCGGATCCCACGCGCACGGTGCTGCAGTACCTGCGCGAAGACCTGCGTCGCATCGGCACCAAGGAAGGCTGCGCCGAGGGCGACTGCGGTGCCTGCACTGTCGCGCTGGTCGAGGTCGATCGCAGCGGCGAAAGGCTGCAAGTGCGGGCCATCAATTCATGCATCCAGTTTCTGGCGACGCTCGATGGCAAGGAGCTCATCACGGTCGAAAGCCTGCGTGGCAGGGACGGATCCCTGCATCCCGTGCAACAGGCCCTGGTCGATTGCCACGGTTCGCAATGCGGCTTCTGCACGCCGGGATTCGTTATGTCGATGTTCGCGTTGTATAAAAATAATGCTGCGCCATCGCGCCGCGACATCGATGACGCACTGGCGGGAAATCTTTGCCGGTGTACCGGTTACAGCCCGATCATCAAGGCGGCCACAGGCATGTACGCACTGGCGGCGCGGCACAAGGAGGATCAGTCCTGGTTGCTGGCTCCTTGCGCGCCGGGAGACACATGCGGCAGCGACGAGCGAGCCCGCAGGGATCGCCTTGCTTCCATCAGGCACGACGAGCCCCTCGAGGTCGCATGGCGAGGGCGGAAATTCATCGCGCCGCGAACGCTCGTGACACTGGCGGAATGCCTGCGCGACCATCCACAGGCAACTTTGCTTGCCGGTGGTACCGACGTCGGGCTGTGGGTCACGAAAGAGCTGCGCGAGCTCGAGACACTCGTTTACACCGGGGCCGTCGAAGAGTTACGGCAAATCACGACCAGCAAGACGCATCTCGAGATCGGCGCTGCCGTGCCGTTAACCGATGCCATGCCGGCGATACTGGCGCACTGGCCGGACCTCGAAGAGCTGCTCCTGCGCTTCGCCTCGCCGCCGATCCGCAATGCCGGCACGCTCGGCGGCAATGTCGCAAACGGTTCGCCCATCGGCGATTCCATGCCGGCCCTGCTGGCACTGGACGCCTCCGTGGTCCTCACAAAAATTGGGGACAGTGACCTTAAACTCAATAAAAGGTCACTGTCCCTAAATAAGTTCTATATTGATTACCGGAAGACGGCAGGTGAGCCTGGCGAATTGCTGGAGCGCATTTGCATCCCGTTACCGGCGGCGGGCGCGCAGCTACGGAGTTTCAAGGTTTCGAAACGTTTCGATCAGGACATCTCTGCGGTCTGCGGCGCGTATTACCTCGAACTGGACGGGACGCGTGTGGCGGCGGTTCGACTGGCCTACGGCGGCATGGCGGCGATCCCGAAGCGTGCCGAAGCTTGCGAAAAGGCGCTTGTGGGCAGCGAGTGGACCATTGATAACGTCACGCGCGCGATGTCAGCGCTGGACGAGGATTTCAGCCCGCTCTCGGATATGCGCGCCTCGGCCCATTATCGACGCGCCGTGGCGCGCAACCTGCTCAAACGTTTCTATCTCGAAACGACGGCCACCGACAGCACCCGGGTTTACGACTATGGACGCCAGTCGGTTGCCTGAACGCTCACCCGGGAGCGATACAATCGCCGGCGGCGCCGGCGAGGCTGTGCCGCACGATAGCGCACACCTGCACGTGAGCGGCGGCGCGCTGTATACCGACGACCTGCCGGAGCCGCGTGAGCTTTTGCATCTTGCGGTCGGCATGAGCCAGCGAGCGCATGCACGCATCAAGTCGATGGATCTGGCGGCGGTGCGCGCAGCGGACGGCGTCATCGACATTATGACCGCGGCCGACATACCGGGCGTAAACAATTGCGGGCCGGTCATCGCCGACGATCCGATACTTGCGCCCGGCGTGGTGCAATATGTCGGCCAGGCGGTGTTCGCCGTTGCGGCCGAAACCGTCACTGCAGCACGCAAGGCGGCGCGACTGGCGCGCATCGAATACGAAGAACTGGAAGCAATTCTCGATCCGCTCACGGCAGTCGATGCGGGCTCGTTCGTGTTGCCGTCGGAAACCATTCGCCGTGGCGACAGCCGCAAGGCTATCGAGGCAGCCGCGCACCGGCTCAGCGGCCGACTGCATCTCGGTGGCCAGGACCAGTTCTATCTCGAAGGCCAGATCGCGATGGCACTGCCGCGTGAAGACGGCGACATGTTCATCTACAGTTCCACGCAACATCCGGGCGAAGTGCAACACCTCGTGGCGAACGCGATCGGGCGACTCAACAAGGACGTGGTGGTCGAATGCCGGCGCATGGGCGGCGCGTTTGGCGGCAAGGAGAGCCAGCCGGCGCTGATCGCCTGCATCGCGGCACTTATGGCGCAGAAAACCGGACGGCCCTGCAAACTGCGGCTCGATCGCGACGTCGACATGATCATGACCGGCAAGCGCCACGATTTCGTGATCGACTACGAGGCCGGCTTCGACGACACCGGCCGACTCGCGGGAATCGAGTTCATGTTCGCGTCGCGCTGCGGCATGTCGGCGGACTTGTCCGGCGCAATCAACGATCGCACGATGTTCCATTGCGATAACGCGTACTACCTCGGCGATGCCACCATCGTGTCCCATCGTTGCAAGACGCACACGGTGTCGAACACGGCTTTCCGCGGATTCGGCGGGCCGCAGGGCATGTTCGGCATCGAATACGTCATGGACGACATCGCGCGCTACCTCGGCCGTGATCCGCTCGATATCCGGCGACGCAACTTCTACGGCATCGGCGAACGCAATGTCACGCATTACTCGCAAACAATCGAGGATAATATTCTTAAAGAGATCGTCAGCCAGGTCGCAACGACATCGGAGTACACAAAGCGTGCTGCCGAGATTCGGCAATTCAATGCATCGAGCCGGATCCTCAAGCGTGGCATCGCGCTGACACCAGTCAAGTTCGGCATTTCCTTCACTGCCACGCATCTCAACCAGGCGGGTGCACTGCTGCACGTTTATACGGACGGCACCGTCCACATCAATCACGGCGGCACCGAGATGGGCCAGGGACTGTTCATCAAGGTCGCGCAGGTTGTGGCCGAGGAACTGCAGATCAATCTCGAGCGCATCAAGATAACCGCATCCGATACGAGCAAAGTGCCGAACGCCTCGGCCACAGCGGCCTCCAGCGGGTCGGACCTCAACGGCAAGGCGGCTCAGCTGGCGGCAAGGAAGATCAAAAAGCGGCTGGTGCGCTTTGCCGTGGAGCGCTTCGGCGTCGAACCGGACGAGGTCACGTTTCGAAATAACGAGGTGCGGGTGGGTAAGGAGACGATGGAGTTTGCGGAGTTCATCCAACTTGCGTGGCACGCGCGCACATCGTTGTCGGCGACAGGATTCTATCGCACGCCGAAGATACACTACGATCGTTCAACCTTCAGCGGGCGGCCGTTTTTCTATTTTGCGTATGGAGCTGCGGTATCCGAAGTCATCATCGATACACTGACCGGCGAGCATCGCCTGTTGCGGGTCGATATCCTGCACGATTGCGGCAAGTCGCTGAACCCGGCAATCGACCTGGGGCAGATCGAAGGGGGCTTCGTGCAAGGCGCGGGCTGGCTGACGACCGAGGAACTCTGGTGGAACGAGCGCGGTGAGCTCAAGACGCATGCACCGTCGACCTACAAGATTCCTGTGTCGTCCGATCTGCCGGTGGAGTTTCGCGTGGCGATGTTCGAGCCAGGACTCAACCAGGAGAAAACGATTTATCGTTCGAAAGCGGTGGGCGAACCGCCGCTGATGCTTGGTCTTTCAGTATTTCACGCGATTCGCGATGCCATCGCGAGTATCGGCGGGACGGGTTGCCGACCGCCATTGACCGCGCCGGCGACGCCCGAAGCAGTTCTTGCCGCAATCGAAGCGCTGCACGACGAGTCGGCGGCCGCATGATCGATTGGCTGCCGGAATTACGGAAACTGCAAGCAGCGGGCAGCGACTGCATGCGGGTCACCGTTATGGACGCAAGAGGCTCCGCGCCGCGAGAGATTGGTGCCACGATGCTTGTGACGGCAGAAGAGGTGCACGGTTCCATCGGCGGCGGGCAGCTCGAGTATGAGTGCACGCGTATTGCCGCCAAAAGCCGGAAAAGCCGAGGTCGGACCTCAGATAAACAAGTAATTACAACTGGTTATGGAGGTCCGACCCCGGTAAGGTTCGTGCGGACATTTCCCCTGGGGGCTGCGCTGGGGCAGTGTTGTGGCGGAGTGGTGGACGTGCTGTTCGAATTTGTGCCGGCAGAGGGCACAGACTGGCTGACGCAGGCGCAGCGTCATTTTGCGTCGCGGACTCCGGCCGTACTGGCAACTTCGATCGCAGCCAATGATGGGTGTTCGCGCGCACTGCTGACGCAAGGTGTGCTACAGCACGCCGATGACGCGGTGATCGAGGCAGCCCGCCGTATGTTCGCCGGCAACTCACGTGCAGTATGTGTAAGGTCCGGCGACACCCGCACCTTGCTGGAACCGATCATGGATAGCACATTCGCAGTTGCTTTGTTCGGCGCCGGCCACGTCGGCTCGGCGCTGGTCAGTGTGCTCGCTCATCTCGAGTGCAAAATTCGCTGGATCGACGGGCGCCGCGACATTTTTCCATCATCCATGCCGGTAAACGTAACGGCTATCGAGTCCGCCGACCCTGCGCGGGAAGTGCTGGCGATGTCGGCCGGCACCTGCTACCTGGTGATGACGCACAGCCATGCACTCGATTACGAGATTTGCGAGCTGATCCTGGCACGCGACGATTTCGCTTACTGCGGCCTGATCGGTTCGCGGTCGAAGCGTCGCCGTTTCGAGAAGCGCATGCGTGGTCAGGGAATGCCGGAGTCGCAACTCGAAAAACTGACTTGCCCGATCGGTATTGCGGGCATCAATGGCAAAAGGCCGGGAGAGATCGCCGTGGCCGTCGCGGCGGAGTTGCTGGCTATCCAACAGTCGCTGTCGACGCGCTCCGTCCAAGGCGCTGCCGGCAGCAACGTACGCTTGCTGCACCGCTGAGTCGGTCACAGGATGGAAGCATATGTCATCGAATGGCTTGCAATGCTCGGACGCTGGGCTCATTTCGTTACCGGCGTCGCTTGGATCGGTGCCTCGTTCTACTTCATCTGGCTCGATGATCACTTGCTGCCACCGAGAGATCCGGCGGCCGGCGAGCGCGGTGTCGGCGGCGAACTGTGGTCGGTACACGGCGGCGGCTTTTATCATGCACAAAAGTATCGCGGCGCGCCGCAGGTTTTGCCGGAAACGCTGCACTGGTTCAAGTGGGAGGCATACAGTACCTGGCTTACCGGCATGTTCCTGCTGGTGCTCATTTACTGGTACGGCGCGAACGTCTACCTGATCGACCCGTCGGTCGCCGCGCTTTCGCAAACGGCTGCCATTGTCATCGCGGTGCTGGTTATCGCGGGTGGCTGGATTGTCTACGACCTTCTCTGTCGCTCGCCGCTCAGTCGCAATGACAAAGTGCTGAGTGCGGTATTGTTCGTGCTGATCGTGCTTCTCGCCTATGGCCTGACCCAGGTATTCAGCGGTCGCGGCGCCTACATTCACTACGGTGTCGTGCTCGGCACGATCATGGTCGCCAATGTCTTCTTCGTCATCATCCCCGGGCAGCGGCGTATGGTGCAGGCGGCGGCGCGCGGCGCAGAGCCCGACCCGGCAGATGGCATCCGCGCCAAGCAGCGCTCCGTGCACAACACCTATTTCACGCTGCCGGTGCTGTTCGTCATGATCAGCAATCACTATGCGATGACCTATAACCATGCATGGAACTGGCTGATCCTCGTCGCGTTCACGCTGGCTGGCGCCCTGATTCGCGTCTGGTTCGTCGCACGTCACAAAGGCAGGGCGCCGGCATGGCCGATCCTGCTCGCGGTCGTCATCCTGCTCGCGGTCGCGTTGGCAATCGCCCCGCGCTCCGCTGCGCGCAGCACCAGCGTGGTGACCATCGACGACGTGAGGCCCGTTATCATGCAGCGTTGCAGTAATTGTCATTCGGAGTCGCCCAGCCACGTTGCATTCGCAGCAGCGCCAGGCGGCTTCATACTCGACACCGATGAACATATTCGCACCGAGGCACTGCGCATACATCAGCAAACGGTGGTGTTGAAAGCGATGCCGATCGGAAACCTGACGGAGATGACGGATGAGGAGCGGCAGCTGGTCGATGACTGGTACCGGGGGCTGGAGTGATTGGTGCAAATATCTGGCGGGAGCGTTGCCGCATTACGTTGGAGCGCGCCCTGCGCGCGAACGCGTTAACGACAGGACCTCATCCCATTCGCGCGCGAGGCGCGCTCCTGCGGCGCAATAATCATGACTGACGCACGCTATCCCAGAAACCTCATGGGCTACGGTGGCAAACCACCGCAGGCTATGTGGCCCGACAATGCACGCATCGCCGTGCAGTTCGTCATCAACTATGAGGAGGGCGCCGAAAACTGCGTGCTGCATGGCGATGAAGCATCAGAGATGTTTCTCTCCGAGATCGTCGGGGCGTCCGCCTACCAGGGACAGCGGCACATGAACATGGAATCGCTGTACGAGTACGGCGCACGAGCCGGGTACTGGCGATTGCATCGTCTGCTGACAGAGTACGAGGTGCCGGTAACGGTCTTTGCGGTCGGCATGGCGCTCGAGCGTAATCCGTCCGTGATCGAGTCAATGCAGAACGCCGGCTGGGAAATCGCCAGTCACGGTTACCGCTGGATCGACTACCAGTTCGTGGACGAAGCGGTGGAACGCGAACACCTGCAACGCGCGATCGAACTTCACCTGAAACTGACCGGCGCCAGGCCGCAAGGCTGGTACCTGGGTCGCTGCAGCCCGAATACGCACCGACTGGTCGCGGAGCA
>CAYVLL010000081.1:8157-10084 GCA_964452235.1 uncultured Woeseiaceae bacterium | reverse complement strand
AGCGCATCGAGCGGGTGATCGAGCTGGATCGCCAGCAGCCGGAATTCACCGCGACGTTCACGGACTATTACAACCGCCGGGTAACAGAGGAGCGTGTGGAACGCGGCCGTGCGCTGTTGGCGGAACATCGAGAATTGCTCGCAAGAGTGCAGCGCGACACGGGAGTGCCTGCGCACTATCTGGTTTCATTCTGGGGGCTCGAGACAAATTTTGGCGGCTATTTCGGCACGCTGCCGGTGCCGGCAGCGCTCGCTACGCTGGCCTGTGATGAACGCCGCAGCACTTTCTTCACCGGGGAATTGCTCGCCGCGCTGCAGATTATCGATGACGGCGATATTACGCCCGAGCGTATGCTCGGCTCGTGGGCCGGTGCGATGGGGCACATGCAGTTCCTGCCCTCCGTATTCCTGCAACACGCAGTGGACGGCGACGGTGACGGCAAACGTGATCTCTGGGGCAGTGTCCCGGATGCGCTCGCCTCGGGCGGCAACTTCCTGCGCCATCTCGGCTGGGAGGCGGGCTTGCGCTGGGGTCGGGAAGTGCGTTTGCCGGAAGCGTTTGATTACAGCCTTGCCGGCCGTGACGATCGACAACCGTTGTCGAACTGGCGGGCACTTGGCGTGACCGACGTTCACGGGAATGCATTGCCAGACCTGGACTTGCCTGCGGCGCTGATCGTACCTGCGGGACACAAAGGTCCCGTGTTCCTTGTCTACAGGAACTTCGATGTGATCATGCGCTGGAACCGTTCCGAGTTCTACGCACTGGCCGTAGGCCGGCTGGCCGATCGCATCGCCGGCGGCGGTCCGCTGTCACGCCCGCCGCCCGAGATCACCGAGCGCATATCCGCAGACGACGTACGTCAATTACAATTGGATCTCACAGCGCTTGGTTATGACGTCGGCGAAGCCGATGGCATTGCCGGTCCTGCCACCCGGCGTGCGCTGAGTCGCTTCCAGGCGAGCCGCCAGCGCGTCGCCGACGGTCACCTGGACGCCGAGATACTGGCAGCGGTTCGCGAGGAAGCCAGTCCCTGAGGTGGTGCTGACGAACTGACGGATAGTGGGACAAGTTGTCGTTGCGGTGTTCGCGCGCGGGGCGCGCTCCTACAACGCTCCTGCAGCGCTTGTAGCGGGTTCCCGGTTGCAAAGTTTACAAATTTCCTGGCAGATGGTCGTGTGCGCTGTCCACGGCCGGCCGGTAGAAATGCGAGAGCTGCTGCTTCATCACATTGCAAGTGCCTTTGATAACGATGGCATGGTTGTTGCAACAACCGAGAGGTATTCGTCTACGACGCGAAACCTTTCAGGTTCAAGCAACACAGGTGCCACCCATGAAAAACTCATCTTTTTTGACATTCCTGCCGATACTGGCGCTGGTGGCATGCCAGCCTGACGGCGACGATCCTGCACGCAACGATAGCGGCGCCGCTCCGCCGCAGGTTGCGGATCGAGAGTCGACTCCGGCGCGCACGGCTCGGGCGCAAATCGAAGCGACAGAGGGCAACCAGGCCAGCGGCGTGGTGCAATTTGCCGAGCAGAACGGCACGGTCCGGATCGAAGCTACGCTGAGAGGGCTGACACCAGGCGCTCACGGATTCCATATCCACGAGAAAGGCGACTGCAGCGCACCGGACGCATCATCTGCCGGCGACCATTTCTCGCCCAACGACGCACCGCACGGTTCGCCGAGAGATTTGCCGCACGCCCGTCACGTCGGTGATCTCGGCAATGCGATCGCCGAAGAAAACGGTGTCGCCGAAATCGTAGTCGAGGACGCAGAGATCCGGCTGGACGGCGCAGACTCGATAATCGGCAGGGCGGTCATCGTCCATGCCGGGCAGGACGATTTCGAGACGCAACCGGACGGTGATGCCGGTGATCCTGTGGGCTGCGGCGTGATTCAGGCGGTACCCCAAGGATAACCC
>CAYVLL010000081.1:0-8057 GCA_964452235.1 uncultured Woeseiaceae bacterium | reverse complement strand
CTGGTCACAACCATCAGCAACAGGTTCAATGGCGCTCCGACCCGCGCAAAATCGGTAAACCGCAAGACGCCGGTACCGAAAATCATGGTGTTGGTCTGGTAACCCACCGGCGAGAGGAAGCTGGTTGACGCTGCGAACATCACTGCCAGCACGAGTGGCAGAGGCGCCAGCTCCAGTACGGTGGCGAGGGAAATGGCAACCGGCACGAGTATGACGACCGACGCATTGTTGCTGACCAGTTCCGTCAATAGCGTGGTGACCAGGTACAGTGCCATCAGCACGAAAACGGGATGCCAGCCCTCTGCGTACATGCCGAGCAGTTCGCCGATCCAGGCGGCACCTCCGGATTTCGTCATTGCGATACCGAGCGGAATGACGCCGGCCAGCAGAATGATGACGTCCCAGGAGACTCCTGTGTAAAGCTCTTCCTTGGGAATGCAACCGGTAACGACCATCGCGACCACGCCGAGAATGGCAGTCACGACAATCGGCAGCGGCGTCAATGTAGCAGCGGCTACCACGCCGACAACGATCCCGCCGGCAAGCCACATGCGACGCCGATCGAAGTCATCTTCGAACTCCCCCAGCACGACGACGTCGAGATGCTGGCGCAATTTTTTCAGCGCCGTTTGCGAGATTTCCAACAACACGATCTCGCCCACGTGCAGTTTTTCATCTGCCAGCCGGCGGCCTTTTAATGTCTCCGTGTCGAGTCCGATCAACCGGCCCTGGTAGCGTTCCCAGAAGTCTACCTTTGCAGCGGTCCTGCCGGTGAATACCATTCGGCTGCGCAACAAAACAGGTACCAGCAAGCCATCCTTGCGGACACTGCGCGGTTCGCCGAACTCCGACAGTACTTCGATATCGTCTGCCTTGATCAGGTCCATGATTTGTCGCAGCGTGGCGCACACGACAAGGAGATCCTCCTCTTCGACAGGCATTTCCTCAGCCCGTTTGATATGAACCTTGTCACCCCGGATCAGCTTCAGCACCTTGGCTCCGCTGCTGGCGACGAACCCGCTGTCCTTCAGAGTTTGCCCGATGTATTTACTGCCTTTGGTGATGCGAAGCTCGATGACGAAATTTTCCTCCACGTCGTGGTCGAGCGGGTTCGCGTCGTGCTTGGGCAGCAGCCAGCGACCGACGGTCAGGAAATAGATCAGGCCAGTGGCCAGCACAATCAGGCCAAGGTGGGTGAATTCGAACATGCCGATTTCACGTCCAAAACCCGGATCGTCTTTGAGAATGCTCGAGGCGAGAATATTGGTGGACGTGCCGATCACAGTAAGCGTGCCGCCGAGCATGCCGAAGAAGCTAACCGGCAGCAGCATCCGCGATGCCTTGAATCCGCTGCGACGTGCCATGTCAAGGATCAGCGGAATCGCCATCGCAACCGCCGCGGTGTTGTTGATGAACCCGGAAATGGGGCCCACCAGCAATGCCACGATCAGCAACTGGCGCAGTTCGGATTTGCCGACCAGGGGAAATAACAGCTTGCCGAGCACGTGAACGAGACCCGAGCGCTGGATGCCCGCGGACAGGATGAACATGCATAGCACGGTAACGGTGGCCGTGCTCGACAGGCCGGACAGACCCTCCGGAATCGTCGGGAACGCTGCCCTGAGGTCGATACCTCTATCCAGCAGCCACTGCGAGTGAAATACGAGCGGAATGGCGATCAGCGTGGTGAGTATCAGCAGCGCCGTGATGTCGAGCGGCAGCTTCTCGCTCGCGAACAGATACAACGCGGCTGCAACGACGACGAATACAATCCCGATCTCGACAGTCACGTGAAATTATCGAGACGTTTCAGTTCAGGCGTTCAGCGACAATACGACCGAGGTCGATCAATGCAGACTCTCGTAACGGCGCGTCAGCCGACTCGAGGTGGAGGTCGATTACTTTCCGGTTCTGCACAATCCTGAACCTGAGCGAGCCGTCCCTGTCTTCATAAATCCAGCTCTCCTCGCCGATGCCGGGTTCCCGGGCTCCGAGGTCGCGCACGTATGCCGCCCGCTCAGTTGGCTTGATTGCATCGAACGCCGCATCGTCGGCTGCTATCTCAAAGACCAGGTGAAAAGCGTCATCCGCCGGGTTGGACCAACTGCACTGGAAATTGCGCACGCCGGGCAACAACGAGCGCCCGCGGGCCGTCGCGAAGCCCGAGTCGGGGTCGTGCAATACGGTTGCTACTTGTGCTCCCGTGAGCAGGTGGCAGGGGTCAACGGGATCGCCAGTACCGGCGACCGCCGAATCCTTCGCAAAGTCGGTTGGGTCTGCACATGCGACCACCAGGACCAACACCAGGGCCAAATGCAAGTGGCCAGTTCGCATAACTTCTCCTCGCTACTGTTATCGCCGGGCTCCGGTACTGTACAGGAACGCGGAACTCCATATCACTATTGGCGTTGACGGCGACCCGAGCTTGCAGCCAATACGTGGAAAAAAATGGTCGGACTATTTGAAGTTGCAGGGACACTGCCGATCGGACCGGGCAGGTAAACAACGTGTTTATTGACCGCTCAGTCAGCGGCGCCGTCGGCCGGCTCTGGCACGCCGGCCGGCCGCCGCCACTGCAACCGGCACCGCGGCAGGCGGAATCTCCGGCAGGTCCGCTTTATTTTGCATGCCGTCGATAATGAGCTCGCGCATGGCAGTATCGATTGCGGGGTCGGTCTCGATCGGCTGATACGCTGCGAGACGGCGCTCCACTTCCTCGGTCGCGCGCTGGTTCAGGTCCCGTGAGCCCGCCTTTTGCCAGGTTTCACGATTCTCGCGATCGATCACCTCGTCAGTCAGATAGAGTTCCTTCGGCCAATGGTCCAGTGTATGCGGGCTCGTGATGAGGTGATCATTTTTCATGATGTCATCGACGAGGTTGGTGGCCGGTAGATCGTCCAGGATTTCAATCGGACGAATGAAATGCAGCGATTGGCCACAAATCTCGTTGTCGAAAACGAGCTTCGGCAGGCTGAAGGTGAGAACGAAATCCAGCATGCCCGGCCCGGACACGGAATTGACGCCGGCAATGGCAGCCAGCAAAGCGCTGGAAAACGTCTCGCCGCCGGCCTGTGCATCCAGGAACTTACCGTCGGACAACGCCATATAGGCCTGCGTCGGTAACTTCAGATGCTTCGCGATCGCGACATAGGCAACGTTCAGGTGTTGTGCTTCGATAGCCGCCATCGGCGAACTCGCGGCCTTCATATGAAAGGTGGCCGGTGCGCCGCCGAACAGCACAGGAGTTCCCGGTCGCACGACCTGCGCCATGGTGATTCCGGTCAGTACATCGACGCAATGAAAAACCAGCGCGCCTACCAGCGTGACCGGCGCGATGAGGCCCATCAGCGTCACGGGTACGATTTCGATCGGGATTCCTGCGTCTACACAGTCCAGCATATTCTGGCAAGAGTCTTCGCCGTAGCGAAAATTGCCTGTTGCCGTGATCGTAAATATCGACATTGGTTTCGCAATCAGATCCGTGTGGCTTTCACGGAACATCTGCATCATTTCCACCATCCGCGGGACACCGTGCTCGCTGAAGGCTCCGGTAACAACAGGCTTCCTGGATGTCGTCAGTGTCATGTAAAGGCGCCATGCGTCCGAGATCTGGGACTCGATGTCCTTGTTTGTCGAGAACGCTGTCGCCAGATAGGCGATGTGTTCCAGGCCGTCGCAAATACGTGCGTACTCTATAAAGTCGGTTGAATTGGCAAGGCGCGTTTCTCCGGTGCGATGATCGAGGATCTTGAGTCCGCTGGATCCCGGTACGTAATGAACGTTGTTACCACCGATTTCAGTGTAGGGCTCACCCTCGCGTGTATGGAGCGTAAAACTGGATGGGGCGCTTTCAATCGCGCTTTCGACTGTATCGCGCGGAAAGAGGACCCGTTTGCCAGACGCATCGGTTTTGAGACCGTGGTCCAGCAGCCGCTTCTTCATCGCGGGGCCACGGATTTCCATGCCCACTTCGGCCATCAGCCTCTTGGCCTCGTCCAGGATTTTCTCGATCAGTTCTTCGCTCAGGATGTTCAGTGTGGGACGCATCGTTATCCCCTCTTGCTTGGCAGTGTTTGTTTCCCTGAAGTCAGGTACATGAGAGTCTCTCCGGGTTGCTAACCATGGCGCATGGCGATTTCTTCCTTGCGTTTCGCGACATAGTCGTTCAATGCTTCCTCGATCGCCGGGTCAATTGCGGGTTTCCGGTACTCACTGAGCAGTTTTTTCCAGACGGCATTGGCGCGCCTGGCTGTATCCTGGCTGCCGCCCTCCTGCCAGCGCTCAAAATTCTGTCGATCTGACAGAATGGACGTATAGAAAGCAGTTTCGTAGCGTGCGAGCGTGTGCGCCGTGCCGAAATGATGGCCGCCGGGCGGAATCTCAGTGATCGTACCAAGCGCCAGTTCATCCTCGTTCACGACAATCGGCTTTAGTGACTCGGTCATCATTTGCAACATTTCTGCATCTACGATGAGTTTCTCGAACGAAGCCGTAAGGCCGCCTTCGAGCCATCCGGCCGCATGATTGACGAGGTTGGCGTGGCCCATCATTGCGCCCCACAATGACATCTCGCTTTCATACGCAGCCTGCGCGTCGACGCAATTGGATGTCGTGGTGTTGCTCGAACGAAATGGAATGCCGAGCCGGCGGGCCATCTGACCGCTTGCCATCGCCATTTTAGTGTATTCCGGCGTGCCGAGTGCCGGCGCCCCGGATTGCATATCGACGTTTGAGGCAAACGCCCCGTACATGATGGGCGCGCCGGGACGGATAATTTGCGCCAGTGTTGCGACTGCCAGGACTTCAGCGGTCTGCTGCGCCAACGTGCCGGCGAGTGTTGCCGGGCTCATCGAACCTGCGAGAGTAAACGGAGTGATGCAATTGACCTGCATGGCCTCTGCCAGTTCGATGGTGGCTTCCGTCATTGGTATATCGAGCTGCATCGGTGAGTTGGTATTGACGATGGCCAGTAACGCCGGCTCACGCTGGAGTTCTTCGCGCGTGATGCCGAGAGCGATACAGGTCATCTCCAGGCAGTCGACGGTCCGCTCACGACCCAGGGCATAGGCCTGGGCATTCTTGTCCAGGAGGGTGAGTTGTGCGAGATACAGGTCGAGGTGTCGTGATTCCGGCGGCAAGTCCATGGGCTCGAACGCGCAGCCACCTTCCTGATGAATGATATTGAGGCTTTGAATCAGTCGAAAGTAATCGCACAGTTCATCATACTTGCCAGGTCGCCGGCCCTTGTCGAGATCACTGACAAATGCGGGGCCGCCCACCGATGAAAAAACGATATGGTTGCCACCGATGACCAGATCGTGCGCGGGATTGCGGGCGCGCAACGGGAATTCACCCGGTGCTTCCGCAATTCTTTCCAATACCAGTGCGCGGTCAAAACGCACCATGCGATCCGATTCATTGACGTCGGCGCCAGCCTGCTTCAGTCGCAGCCGGCTGTCGCTTTCCAGGAAACGGAAGCCCTTGGTTTCGAGAATCGTCAGTGCAGCGCCGAGAATCGCCTCCACCTGGTCGCTGCTCAGGATTTCAATCGGCGGGTACGGATTTGTTACCTGTTGCCAGGGCAACTGGTGAATGGTTGCTACCTGGCGTTTCGGCCTATGGGTACGTCGGGTCATCTCAATGCCCGGATGGTTGCATGTCGCCAGACTTCGGTGGCCTGGACCTGGTTAAAGCAAAACAGATGATACCCGACTACTCCGCTGGCCGGATGCGCGGCAAGCGGGGCGATCTGGCGCAGCAGCTCATCCGGCTCATAAATTGCCGAGCGCATCATCTCGGTTGCCGCGCGTGTGTTACGGCGCAGAAATCGCAGGGAATCTCCAACACCGATACGCAGCGAGGTTTTTAACAACTGACTGCGTTCGATGACGCCCGGCAGGCCGATCCAGACCGGTAGCGTGATTCCCAACGGGCGTACCTCATCCAACCACAGGCCAAGGGCCGTTGCATCAAAGCACATCTGCGTGACCATGTAGTTGGCGTACTGTTGTTTCTGCAGCAACTGGTTTAACAGCGTCTTGCCATCAACTTTCGGATGGCCCTCCGGGTGCGCACCGACTCCGATATACCTCAGTTGATGATCGAATTCGCCAACCGCCCGCAGCAAATCAAGCGCCGTGCCGAATTCGCCCAGCGGTTCCGCACGATCGCCGCCAGGCACGAACAGGCTTTCGATACCGAGATTGGCGAGTGTTGCCATGATATCTGCGAGGTGTCGCCGGTTACGCACATTTCGTGCCGCGATGTGCGGTACAACCCGATAGCCACCGCGAACAAGTTTTTCCGTCAAATCGAGAGTTTCGTCGACGCCTTTGGTTGGCGAACAGGTGACCGCGACATAGGCATTTTTTTCCAGCACGCCCAGCTTTTTCTCGATACCGGGTGCTGGAAAAATCTCCATGTAAGCTTCGTGAAGATGGTGTGCAAGAACGCTGCCATCCGTTTCTGATAGCGCGACAGTCATCGTCGCCTTCTTCGGCGAGTTGTGCCCGTTGCCGATGCCGTGCGTACGGGCAGCTCTACCACCTGTCTTAGTTCGTCAAACGGATCCGAATCATGTGGGATACTCATGGCGGCGACGAAGTGATGCTGAAAGCGGCTCTCGACCGCCGTTTCGATCTTTTCAACGGCACGGGCCTGTTGCTCGATATGGCCGCGTGCGCGCTTGTTCAGCAGTGCAATTCGCGCGCCCGTTCCTGCCGCATTGCCAGCCGAGGAAACCTGGTCGAGCCGGCAATCCGGGATCATCCCGAGGACCATCGCGTATTTGACGTCTATGTGTGCACCGAATGCGCCGGCCAGCCGAATGCGGTCGACCCGATCGACAGCAAGCTTCTCCATCAGCAATCGGGCTCCGGCATACAGGGCGGCTTTTGCAAGCTGAATCGCACGAACGTCGTTCTGCTGGATGGTAATTTCCGGCTCACTGCGGTTCAGCAGATAGGAAAAAGTGCGGCCGTCGATGCGAATACGGTCGGAACGTTCAGCGAATTCACCGTTTACGGTGCCGTCAGACTTGATTACGCCGGCAAGGTAGAGTTCTGCGATGGCCTCAATGATCCCGGATCCGCAGATTCCGGTTACCCCGCAGGCCGGTTTCAGCCGATCGAATTCAGCATCGTTCGACCAGAGGTCGCAGCCGATGATGCGATAACGTGGTTCAAGCGTTTCGGGATCGATCCGAACGCGCTCGATCGCCCCGGGCGCCGCGCGTTGCCCGGAACTGATCTGTGCGCCTTCGAACGCCGGACCGGTCGGACTCGAGGCAGCCAGCAAGCGATCGCGATTGCCCAGAAGCATTTCGGCGTTAGTGCCGACGTCGACGATCAGGCTTATTTCTTCGCGCTCATACGGCGCTTCCGCCAACAGCACACCCGCGGTATCCGCGCCGACATGGCCAGCGATACAGGGCAGGGCGTAGGCGTAGCCGCCCGGGTTGATGGACAGGCCGATCTCGCGCACCGGCACGGTGACGGCCGAATCACTCGCCAGCGCGAACGGCGCTGTACCAAGCTCAACCGGATTAATACCCATAAGCAGATGCATCATGATCGGATTGCCGACGAAGGTGACCTCGACGATTTCGTCCGGGGTCAGCTCACAGTCTCCGGCAACCTCGGCAATCAGCTGATCGATTGCCTGGCGCACGGCGGATGTCAACTCGATGTCGCCGCCCGGGTTCATCATCACGTAGGAGACGCGGCTCATGAGATCTTCACCGAAACGTATTTGCGGGTTCATGCGACCGGCGCTTGCGAGAACTTCGCCGCTCGTGAGGTCACAAAGGTGCGCGGCAATTGTCGTCGAACCAACGTCAATCGCCACACCGAACAGTCGGCCCCTGAAGCCGGGCCACACCGCAATGATTTCTCCGCCGTCGCGAACAGCCGCAGTGACTTGCCAGTTGCCTTTGCGCAGCGTGGATTGCAACGTCTGCCGAACCGGCAACGCTGCAGTAAGGCCTTCGAGCTGCCAGTCACGGGAGAGGGCCGCCTGCAGGCGTTCGAGATCGCCGCTCGGCTTGTGCATGTCCGGCT
>CAYVLL010000080.1:0-10143 GCA_964452235.1 uncultured Woeseiaceae bacterium | reverse complement strand
TTTCATCGTGATGAGGAGGATCACTCAGCGTGTGCTGCGAATCGAGCAAGCGGTCGAGTTGCAGGTACGCGGTGTAGTCACTCTCGCGGTCGAGTTCTGTGTGAATCGTCGATTCCAGCTTGCGTTTCTTCATGACGGAGCGCAGTCAACCAGGATGCTCGCATTGTATGCTCATTTGCTCGCGTCTCGAAACGGCAATCATGCGCGAATTGTGCGCTGGTGCGCGACGACAGCTACCACAATTGCGGTATAAGGGCAGGCCGATTGGCCATGCTGTATAATCCCGGCCCGCCGACTCGGGCCCACGCGGGCCCTTCCCGGGCGGGACCCCCGGGCGCGACAACACTACGAAAATCCTGCCACTACGATCAAGGGAGCAGTCCTTGGAAACCATTGCGGATTTCGAGATCCAGTACAGTCAGTTTCTTGACCCGGACGGCAACGCCAGCGCCGATATTCCCGAGCTGGCGCGCGATACCGACGAGCTCATCAAGATGTATCGCAGCATGACGGAAACCCGCGTATTCGACACCAAAGCGGTCAATTTACAACGCACAGGCAAGCTCGGCACCTATGCATCGTGCCTGGGACACGAAGCGACTCACGTCGGTCTCGCTGCAGCCATGCAAGAGGATGATGTTCTTGCGCCGAGTTATCGCGAATACGGCGCGATGTTTTACCGCGGTGTCTCGATGTCGGACGTATTGCTCTACTGGGGTGGCGATGAGCGCGGCAGTGATTTCCAGGGACCTCGCAAAGACTTTCCGTTTTGTGTGCCGATTGCGACGCAATGCCTGCACGCGGCTGGCGCCGCCATGGCGTTTCAACTGCGCGGCGAAAAAAATTGCGCAGTTTCAGTCAATGGCGACGGCGGCACTTCGGAAGGCGCCTTTTACGAAGCGATGAACATCGCCGGTGCGCGCAAGCTGCCGGTTGTTTTCATGGTCGTCAATAACAAGTGGGCCATATCGGTTCCGATCGAGCTGCAAACCGCATCGAAGACGCTCGCGCAGAAAGCCGTCGCTGCAGGCATTCCGGGCATCCAGGTAGACGGCAATGACGTCATAGCTGTTCGGCATTGGGTCGAGCGTGCGCTGGCGCGCGGTCGCAAAGGTGATGGTGCGACCCTGATTGAAGCAGTCACTTATCGGTTGAGCGATCACACTACGGCCGACGATGCGTCGCGCTATCGCAAGAAAGAAGAAGTCGAAGCGGCGCGCAAGCTTGAACCATTGATCCGGATTCGGAAATTCCTCACTGACACAGGCGTCTGGGACGAGCAAAAGGAAGCGGACCTCCTCGAGGAGGCTGCAGCGAAGGTCGACGGAGCGGTGCAGCTTTACCTGAATACGGCGAAAGCCCCGGCCGAGGCGATGTTCGACTACATGTACCAGGATTTGCCGGAATTCCTCGAAGAGCAGCGCGAACACGCCGTCTACTACGCGGGCCGGAACGGTGGCGCGCATGGCTGATGTATCCATGATCGATGCCGTTACCATGGCGATGGCCTGGGAACTGGACCACGACCCGTCTGTCATCGTTCTCGGCGAGGACGTGGGTGTCAATGGCGGCGTTTTCCGCGCCACGGCCGGCTTGCAGCAACGATTCGGGGCAGATCGCGTACAGGATACGCCGCTCGCGGAAGGCATGATTGCGGGCGTATCGATCGGGATGGCCGCGCAAGGCATGCGGCCGGTGGCCGAAATCCAGTTTATGGGTTTCATCTATCCGACCGTCGACCAGATGATCAATCACGCCGGGCGACTGCGCAACCGCACGCGCGGCCGACTGAGCTGCCCGATGGTGTTGCGTGCCCCGTACGGCGGAGGTATCCATGCGCCAGAGCACCATTCTGAAAGTACGGAAGCGATCTTTGCCCACATGCCCGGCGTTCGGGTGGTTATCCCCTCGTCGCCGGCACGGGCCTACGGCTTGCTGCTGGCCGCCATACGCGATCCGGACCCGGTGGTTTTTCTCGAGCCCAAGCGCATATACCGGCTGAACAAACAGAGCCTTGAAGACAACGGCAAGGCATTGCCCCTCGACGTTTGCTACATTCTGCGCGAAGGCAGCGACGTCACGCTGGTAACCTGGGGTGCAATGACTTACGAAACACTGAAAGCCGCTGAACAGCTGGCGAAAAATGACATCAGTTGCGAAGTCATCGACCTGGCGACAATCAGCCCGATCGACTACGAAACCATTCTTGAATCCGTCGAAAAAACCGGCCGTCTGGTGATTATCCATGAGGCAGCCCGGACCTGCGGAGTGGGCGCGGAGGTGGCAGCGATCGTTGCCGAAAAAGGCATTTACAACCTCAAGGGTCCGATACGACGAGTGACCGGGTACGACGTTGTCATGCCGCTGTTCCGGCGCGAGATGGATTACATGCCGAGTGTGGCGAAAATTACCGACACCATCAGGGAGGCGCTCGATGACTGAAAAGCATGGTGTCCTTCAGGGCAGAATTCATGACCACCTTTAATCTCCCCGATCTGGGCGAAGGATTGCAGGACGCTGAAATCGTCGAGTGGCACGTTGCCGAAGGCGATTCGGTCAGGACCGATGAGCCGTTGCTATCCGTCGAGACTGCCAAGGCGGTCGTCGAGGTACCCTCCCCCTACACGGGCAGGATTGCGCACTTGCACGCCAAGGCCGGCGACATCGTCCCGACCGGCGCCGCGCTGGTCGATTTTTCGGAAACCTCGGGTGAAACCTCGGGTGAAACCTCGGGTGACACCTCGCGTGACGCCTCGGAAGGCAGCGCCGCAGGGAAGCGGCCCGCCGCAGCGCCGGAAGCGTCCGAACCACGGCCGGACTCAGGCACCGTGGTCGGCAATATGCCCTCGGGAACAGACCTGGTCCAGGAAACTGCTATCGCCGGCGGCAGCCGGCGCCGCGGTAAAGGCCGGGTGAAGGCAACTCCGGCCGTGCGCGCAAAGGCGAAACGTGCGGGCGTCGACCTGTCCGCCGTTACTCCCAGCGGCAAGAACGGCCAGGTAACGCTCGCCGATCTGGAACGATTCCAGAATGACAACAAGGTGTCGGCACGCCGTCAGGAGGCCCGGCAGACAATGCCGAAAGGCGACAGCGTGCCGTTACGGGGACCACGACGCGCGATGGCGCAGAGCATGACACTGTCCCGCGATCAGGTCGCGCTATGCACAATCTTCGACGACGCGGACATTCACGAGTGGCTCAACAAGCGCGACTTTACGCCGCGCATCCTGCGCGCACTGGTCGCCGGTTGCCGCGCCGAACCCGGGCTGAATGGCTTTTTCGATCCGGAGACCATGAGCCACCGGTCGGAATCGCGTATTGACATCGCCATGGCGGTGGACACGGAGGATGGACTGATCGTTCCGGTCATCCGAAATGTCGGCAAACTGGATATCGATGGCATTCGTAGTGCGGTCGCCGAAGTCAAACAGGCGACTCTGCAACGCAAGGTGGCGCCCCAGGATATGCGTGACTACACGATTACGTTGTCGAATTTCGGCATGCTTGCCGGACGCTACGCAACGCCGCTCATGGTACCGCCGACAGTTGCAATTGTCGGCACGGGAAAATTGCAGCATGACGTAGTGGCGGTTATGGGGGGCATTGAAGTCCACCGTCGCATTCCGCTTTCCCTGAGTTTCGACCATCGTTGTATTACCGGTGGCGAAGCCTGTCGTTTCCTAGCAGCCATGATTCAGGACCTCGAAAAACCTCAGTAAGCCGGGTTGCCTGACAATTTATTGAAGTCCGCGCCATTTCGCGCCGCGGTCGGAGCGTTCGCAGTGCCAAAGAAGAAACAACGTCGCGCAGCTGATATTTCCGAACACATGGTGGACGAAATCGTTGCGACGAAACCCGAATCGACAACCCTTAACCACGACAAGCAACGCAACGATTTCCTGCGCCAGTATTTTGGCAACGTGCCTTCGGAGGACATGCAGGGCCGGTCTCCGGTCATTCTTGGCCAGGCAGCAATGTCCCACCTCGAGTTTGCAAGCAAACGCAAACCGGGTGAGGTGTTGTTGCGGATTTTCAATCCGTCCGATGTCGAGCACGGATACCAGTCCGCATACACGATTGTCGAAATGGTCAACGATGACATGCCGTTTCTCGTCGATTCCGTATCTGCCGCGATCGATCGCCAGAACCTGACCATCCATATCACCATCCATCCGGTCCTCCGGGTACGGCGCGATTCCCGTGGACGCCTCCTGGAAATCCTGCCTCGCAAGGACTCGCAAGGCCAGATGGAGTCATTCATCCGGTTGGCAATCGACCGAGAACCTGATCAGCAACACCTCAAGGTTCTCGAGAATGAAATTGCGAAAGTCCTCGCCGATGTTCGAATTGCAGTTCGCGACTGGAAAAAGATGCGCAAGAAGATGCTTGGCGCCATCGCCGGCATCGACACCGCACCCCCGGGGGCGGACGAGGAACTCAGGGAAGAAAGCAAGGCGTTGCTCAAATGGATGGCAGACGACCACTTTACGTTTCTCGGCTATCGTGAATACCGCGTCGCTCCACGCGGCGACAAGGTCTATCTGCGACCGGTCAAGGGATCGGGCCTCGGACTGCTGACACGCGACGAGCGCGGTGGTCGGGCAGTCGAACTGAGCAAGGAATTGCAACGGTACACGCGTCGCAAGGATTGGCTGATTATCACCAAGGCGAATTCGCGCTCGACCGTGCACCGTCGCAGTTACCTTGACTACGTCGGCATCAAGATTTTTGACGATGACGGTAATGCCGTTGGAGAAAAGCGCTTTATCGGCCTGTTTACTTCGGCTGCTTACAGTGAGAATCCCAGGGGCATCCCGTTTCTGCGACTGAAGGTACAGCGTGTGCTCGAGCGCGCGCAGTTCGACCCGTCCGGCCATCGAGGCAAGTCACTCCTTCATATCCTCGACTCTTTCCCGCGAGAGGAGTTATTTCAGAGTTCCGTGCGTGATTTGGTGCGCACGACAACAGGCATCCTCAACCTGCAGGATCGCCGAAAGGTTCGTTTCTTTGTACGTCGCGACACCTTTCACCGTTTTTTTTCCTGCCTCGTGTTCATACCACGGGAAAAATACACTACGGCAATACGCCGACGAGCCGAGCAGATACTACTGGAGGCTTTCAGAGGCACTTCCATCGACTCCAGCGTACAGATCACGGATTCGCCGCTGGCTCGTGTACATATTATCGTGCGCACCAGTGCCGAAGATCGGCCGCGGATCAGCATCCGGGACATTGAGCAACAGGTTGCGGATGCAGTTGTGACCTGGCGCGACCGACTTCGCGTCGAGCTTGTCGAGAAGTTCGGATCGGACGAAGGACTTGCGCTATTCCGCGAATTCGGTGAGAGCTTTTCCGCGGCTTACGAAGGCGATGTGGCACCGGCTGTCGCCTGCCTCGACGCCAAGCGCATCGACGGCTTGCTGAAAGGCGAGCATGAACACTACCTGCTGCTTTACCAGCCTCCGGACGGCAGTCCCGGGCAACTGCACTTTCGAACCTTCCGTGCGGGTGACCCACTGCTGCTGTCCAGCGTCATGCCCATTCTGGAAGATCTGGGCACCGAAGTTTACAGCGAGCGGCCGTACAGGATTCTGCTGAAGAACGGCGAGACATTCTGGATCCAGGATTTCGAACTGCGTATCCCTTACACGGAAGACCTGGACCTGGCGACGGCGGCGGGACGCTTCGAGGAAAGTTTTCGCCAGGTTCTCGATGGCAACGTCGAGAATGACGGGTTCAATCGACTCGTTCTCAGCGCAGGTCTCGACTGGCGACAGGTCGCACTTATTCGCTGCTACGCGAAATACCTGCTGCAACTCGGCTTGCCGTTCAGCCAGAATTACATGGAGGACGTGCTTGTCCAGCACGCAAGTCTGGCTGAAAGCCTCGTTGAACAGTTCGAAATACAGTTTCGCCCAGGCATGCGCCAGTCCGATCGCGATGAACAACTCAAAGCCTGCATCTCCGGCATCGAACGCGGTGTCGCTCGCGCCGTGAGCCTGGACGAAGACAGGATTCTATCGGCTTTCTCCGGCGCGGTCAGTGCAACCGTGCGCAGCAATTACTTCCAGACGGACGCCAACGGCGCTGCAAAAAGTTATATTTCCATCAAGCTCGAGCCGGCCAAACTGCCTGAAGCGCCGCTGCCAAAGCCACGATTCGAAATTTTTGTCTATTCGCCGGATGTCGAAGGCACCCATCTTCGCGGCGGAGATATTGCACGCGGCGGTATCCGCTGGTCGGACCGTCGCGAAGATTTTCGTACCGAGGTTCTGGGTCTTATGAAAGCCCAGATCGTCAAGAATACGGTAATCGTCCCGACCGGCGCCAAGGGCGGCTTTGTGCCCAAGCGACTGCCTGTCGGTGATCGCGACGTCGTCATGCAGGAAGTGATTGCCTGTTACAAGACCTTTATTCGCGGTCTGCTCGACATTACGGACAATGTGATCGACGGCAAAGTCCGGCCCCCAAAGCAGGTTGTGCGTCGGGATGGGGACGACCCGTACCTTGTTGTTGCGGCGGACAAAGGCACGGCAACCTTTTCGGACATCGCCAACAGCATTTCGCTGGAGTACAAATTCTGGCTGGACGATGCGTTCGCATCGGGCGGCTCGGCAGGTTATGACCACAAGAAGATGGGCATCACGGCGCGCGGTGCCTGGGAAGCGGTCAAACGGCATTTCCGCGAACGCGGTATCAATGTGCAGACCGATCCCTTCACGGTTGCAGGCATCGGTGACATGAGCGGCGACGTGTTCGGCAACGGTATGCTGCTCTCGGACAAGATCTGCCTGGTTGCCGCATTTAACCACCAGCACATCTTCATTGATCCTGACCCCGACATGGCCGGAAGCTTCAAGGAACGCCAACGACTGTTCGCCCTGCCACGTTCGAGCTGGCTGGATTACCGGGAAGAATTGATATCCAAGGGCGGGGGCGTTTTTTCGCGGCAGGCAAAGCAGATTCGTCTCTCCAAGGAGGCGCGCCGACTTCTCGACGTCGAGCAAGCCTCCATGCAGCCTCTCGAACTCATTCGCGCAATTCTGAAGATGCCGGTCGACCTGCTCTGGAACGGCGGAATCGGCACCTACGTAAAAGCCAGCACCGAGAGCCATGCGGATGTCGGCGACAAGAGTAATGACAGTGTGCGCGTCAATTCGAACCAGCTGCGTTGCAAGGTCATCGCCGAGGGCGGCAACCTGGGGATGACGCAGCGAGCTCGTATCGAGTACAGCCTGAACGGCGGTCGGGTCAACACGGATTTCATCGATAATTCGGCTGGCGTCGACAGTTCCGACCGTGAAGTGAATATCAAAATTCTGTTAGGTGCAGTCGAAAAGCAAAAAGGCATGACGCGAACACAGCGGAACGCCCTGCTGGTGGAAATGACGGATGAGGTAGCTGCATTCGTATTGCGCAGTAACTACCTTCAGACCCAGGCAATCAGCATGATGGAAGCGCAATCCCCGGAGCGCCTCGATGAGTCGGCTCGACTCATCAGCAACCTGGAGCGAACCGGCCTTCTGGATCGTCACCTGGAATTTCTGCCTGACGATGGCGTCATCGAGGAGCGACGGCAGAAAGGCCAGGGGCTGACCCGACCGGAATTCGCCATTATCCTGAGCTACGCGAAGATCGACTTGTATAACGGCCTCAATGCTTCCGGGCAGACGCTCGAGGACTTCCTTACCACCGATCCGCAGCGTTACTTTCCGCCGGTCCTGCGGCGTCGCTATTCAGATCTCATACCGCATCATCGCCTGAGTCGCGAGATTCTGGCGACGCTGATCGCCAACAACATTGTCAATCGCATGGGTCCGGCGTTCGTCCAGCGCCTGCAACAGGATACTGGCGCACAAGCCGTCACGATCGCTCGTGCGTACGTCGTAGCAAGAGAGCTGACGGACGCAAGTGAAATCTGGCAGTCCATTGAAGCGCTTGACAACGAAATACCGGCCACCGTTCAACAGTCAATGATGTTCGAGGTAAGTCGAATCCTGCGGCACGCCTGCTACTGGCTTATTGATCGTTATGGTGACGAGCTCAATATCGTCGCGTCTGTCCAGCATCTGAAGCCGGGCATGGATACCATCTACGCGCGCGTTTACCGAATTGTCTCGGGTACCTCCAAAGAACGTCAGAAACGGGTGAGCGACGAGAAAATGCAGCAGGGTGTACCCGAGAAACTGGCGCGCAAGATGGCAGCACTGCTGTTGACGCGCGGCGGCCTGGATATTGCAGACCTTTCGCAACAACACAACCAGGACGTTGTCGACACCGCAAGGGTGTATACCGCCCTTAGTGATCGACTCGGCATCATCTGGTTGCATCGCTCGATTGAGAACCTGGCCGTCAGCGGACGCTGGCAGGCGATGGCTCGCAGCAACTTGCGAGATGAATTCTACCGTGTACGCCGTGATCTGACGACAAGCCTGCTGCGCGCAGACGGGCAGTCCAGCCTTGAAAAACGATTCGAGAAATGGCAAGAAGCAAATGCCACCGGAATCAGGAAGCTCGATACCATCCTCGACGAGATGAAGAGACGTCAGGAGATCGATTTTGCTACCTTGTCGGTGGCTGCGCAGGAACTACGCAAACTTATCAGCAATTGACTGACGACTGCATCAAGTGGAGAACTAATGCCTGGAAAACTCGTCCTCTGCCGTCATGGCCAAAGCGACTGGAACCTAAAGAATCTGTTTACCGGCTGGACGGACGTCGACCTGACCGAATTGGGATGCAGGGAAGCAATCGATGCCGGTCGGTCCCTGCGCGAGCGCGGCTACGATTTTGATATCGCCTACACGTCCGTTTTGAAGCGCGCCATTCGCACCTTGTGGCTGATGCTGGACGAGATGGATCGAATGTGGATTCCTGTAATCCGGGACTGGCGCCTTAACGAAAGACATTACGGCGACCTGCAAGGACTCAACAAGGCTGAAACGGCAGCCAGGTACGGTGATGAGCAAGTGCATATCTGGCGGCGCAGCTATAGCACAGAGCCGCCCCCGCTTGCACCGGACGACGACCGGCATCCGTCGCATGACAAACGCTACGCCGGTATTCCGGATCTGCCGGCGACTGAGTCGCTCAAATCGACGCTCGCGCGCGTCAAGCCCTGCTGGGAGGAGCGTATCGCACCGGACCTCGCTGCCGGCAAAAACGTACTCATTGCCGCCCATGGCAACAGCCTGCGTGCCCTGGTCAAGATGCTGGACGGACTCTCCGAAGACGACATTACGGGATTCAACATACCGACCGGCATACCGATCGCGTACGAGCTGGACGCATCACTGGAACCAGTAAGTCGGGAATTTCTCGGGGATCCCGCGGCAGTTGCAAAGGCTGCCGCAGCAGTCGCCAACCAGGCAAAATCGGGATGATTTTTGCGCTGGGGGATCGCTCACCCGTTCTGCAGGGTGACGATCACTTCATCGCGGACAATGCGACAGTGATTGGCAGCGTCCGGCTTGGCGCCGGCAGCAGTGTATGGTTCAACGCCGTCGTTCGCGGCGACAACGACTGGATTGAAATCGGCGCTTTCAGCAATGTTCAGGATGGCGCGATTTTGCATGTGGATCCCGGACAGCCTGCGACCATCGGCGAACGCGTGACGATCGGTCACAATGCGCTGGTACACGGCTGCACCATTGGCGACAACTCTCTCATCGGCATCGGCAGCAGTGTACTCAACAGCGCATGTATCGGCTCGAACTGCCTGGTCGGCGCACACGCGCTGATCACCGAAGGCAAGGAATTTCCGGACGGCGTTTTGATTCTCGGCGCACCCGCCAAAGTCGTGCGTGACCTTAACAACCAGGAGATCGAACGCTTGCGCTGGACGGCGCAGGTTTACGTTGATAATGCACGGCGCTATCGCAAACATCTCACGCGAGTTGATTCAGCGTAATCGCCCGCAAGGCGGGCTCCTACAGGGGCACCCGTGTAGGAGCCCGTATCACGGGCGACCAACCATAGCGCACGATGGAATGTCGGATCGCCCGCAGGGCGGGCTCCTACGGGGGCACCCGTGTAGGAGCCCGTATCACGGACGAACAACCATAGCGCACGAGTGAACGTCGGATCGCTTTCACGCTTGCAGGCGGGGTTCCGAGCGTTTCCGGTCGCTTGCCGTTTCAGGCA
>CAYVLL010000079.1:0-10196 GCA_964452235.1 uncultured Woeseiaceae bacterium | reverse complement strand
TCTCCGGAACTCGCAGGGCCTGTCGCAGAAAATTGACGCCCTGCACGAGATCTCCGATCATGAAATTGTACTCCGCCATGTAGTAATGGGCCTCCGCAACGTTGCCTTCCTCGATAGCGGCACGGGCGATCAGACGAACCTGCTCGGGGGTGGGCGGTACGTTATTGAGCAGGTCGAGCAGCATGCGATGCGCGGGAGCCGGCTCGCCCAATTGCAGCAGGGCTTCCGCGTAGTGGACGGTCAGTGGCACGTTGCGGGGGAAAAGGCTGCGTGCCCGATCGAACGTCGAGCGGGCAGAGTCGACCTGGTCGAGGGCCATCTGTGATTGAGCGAGCCCGATGTGGTAGGCGATCACTTTCGGGTCCTTGTTGGCCAGTTCCTCGAAAATGCGATTCGCTTCGTTGTTGCGGCCGGCGCGCAAATAAGCAATAGCGCGGCCATAACGCTCTACGTCCGACTGCCGGTCATAGTTTTGCCGTTCGTACAAGGCAACCGCCTTCTCCGCTGAATCCTGACTGGCGACTCTGAGTCGCGCCCGCGCCAGGCCGTAACCGATGGAGTCGTCTGTTGGCGCCGTCGCGTATTCACGCGCACGACCGCGCGCCTCGGCGATACGGGCGCTGGTGACGGGGTGAGTTCGCAGGAACTCCGGCAGGCGATACTCATGCGGCCGTGTGTCCCGGGAAATCACTTCAAAGAACGATGCCATACCGTTCGGGTCGAAGCCGGCAGCGGCCAACGCCGCGATACCGACGCGATCTGCTTCATATTCATTACTGCGTGTGAAATTGATCTGTTGCTGGGCAGCAGTACCTTGAGCGACAGCTATGGCGCCCTGCATGGCATCGCTACCGGCGCCGGCTGCACCCGCGAGTACGGCGCCGAGCATTATCGCCGTACTCAATATGCTCTGCCGCTGGTTGGCGTGCACAGCCCGGGCAATGTGTCGTTGCGTCACGTGTGCAATTTCGTGGGCGAGAACACCTGCCAGCTCGTGTTCGCTGCGGGTGGCATCAAGAAGCCCGGTGTGCACGCCGATATATCCGCCTGGCATGGCGAATGCGTTGATATTCGGGTCGTCTACTACGAAGAACGTAAAAGAATAGTCGCCGTCATTGGTATGCGCGGCAATGCGGTGACCAATCTCGTTAATGTATTCGTTGACCTGCGGATCCTCGACAAGCTGGCCGCTGGCCCGGAGGCTGCGCATGATGGCTCGCCCGATACGGGCCTCCTCGGACTTGGACAGGATGGCGTCCGCCGGACTGCCGATATCCGGCAGATCGACCTGCGCATGGGCACAGGGTGACCCGACCGCAAGCGTGAGAAACGCTGTCGCAGCAAATGCAAGGATTGGTCGTTTGAACGTGGATATCACAGAATCAGCCACTCTCCAGGGACTGCAATCTCCGACTGCCGCCCGGCAGTTGCGTTCCCGGATAATACTCCCTGTGCGCCCGGTTGGTTGCAAATAAAGGCCCGGGGCCAGGCGCTGGAAACGGCTGATCCTGTTGATTACGTTATGGAAAAAGGAGTGAAGGCGCAACGTACGACAGTCTTGGGGCGACACCTTCGGCCGGCGAACCGCTTCCTGGCGGTCAGAGTGCCTTGACCGCCTCCAATACCTCGGCCGCATGTCCTTTTACCCGCACCTTGCGCCACTCCTGTCGCAGCTTGCCATTCTCATCAAGCAGGAACGTGCTGCGCTCGATCCCCATAAACTTCCGACCGTACAACGATTTTTCCTGGATGACGTCGAATTGCCGGCAGATCTTTTCGTCCGGGTCCGACAGCAGGTCGAACGGCAAGTCCAGTTTCTGGCGAAATTTCTCATGCGACTGGATGCTGTCACGCGATACGCCAAGAACGACGGCTCCGGCCCGCCGGAACTTCGCGTGCAGGTCTCGAAACTGCTCGCTCTCGGTGGTGCATCCGGGCGTGTTGTCCTTCGGGTAGAAGTACAGCACGACTTTCTCACCGCGCAATGCTTTCAATTGGATTGTCTGGTCGCCGGTCGCTGCACACTTGAAATCGGCCACCACCCGATTCAATGCTGGTCTGCTCACGCTGCTGCTCCCGCCTTT
Organism: uncultured Woeseiaceae bacterium; assembly: GCA_964452235.1. GTDB lineage: Bacteria > Pseudomonadota > Gammaproteobacteria > Steroidobacterales > Woeseiaceae > IDS-8. The sequence goes on along the minus strand of CAYVLL010000079.1, from coordinate 8,112 downwards.
CGCTCGTCAGGACTTGACCGGTTCGAGTATCGCATCGAGATTCAACTGGTCGCAAATTTCCATGAAGTCGTCGCGCAACTGCGACAGGTGCAGCGAGGACGGAATGTTGACAGTCATTTGCACAGCGAACATCGGCGCCCCGGTATGCGCTGCTGCGTAACGTCGGGTGGCTAACTCGGCTATATCGATCTTCTGGCTGGCGAAAAAATTGGCGAGATTGAAGACGATGCCTGGCTGATCCAGGGCGACCACATCCACCCCATAGGGCATGCAATCCACCTTGTCGGCGCGTTCGCCGGTCTTTCTTATGGTGTAGGTGAGTGAGTGGTCTTGTGTCAGTTTGTCCAGCTCCGTTTCGAGTCGTGTCAACGTATGCCAGTTGCCGGAGATCAGGAGCAGCATGGCGAATTCGTTACCGAGTGCCGACATGCGACTTTCCTCTATGTTGCCGCTGCAATCGAGTATGACCTTGCTGATATCCTGCACGACTCCTGAACGGTCGTTCCCAATAGCTGATAAAACAATTAGTTGCTTCATTTATTTAATTTCTTTTCGAGTAATAGGGGAAGGTCGTGCGGCCTTGTCACTCCCGGCCGTGAACAGTAACATCGCCGCCTTATTCGAGGCGAGGAGTTATTGTGTTTACAGGTAGCCTGGTGGCGCTGGTAACTCCGTTTGATGAGCACAATCGCATCGACTATGCCGCTCTCGAGCGACTGATCGAGTTCCACGTAGCGGAAGGCAGTGATGGCCTGGTGATAGCCGGTACGACCGGGGAGTCGGCCACGCTTGAGAAGGACGAGCATATTGAGTTGGTTTTTCGCGCTGTCGAGATTGCGCGGGGCCGCTTGCCGATTATTGCCGGGACCGGATCAAATTCAACCAAACAGACCATAGATCTCTCGGTTGCGGTTGGCGAGGTAGCGATCGATGCTTATTTGCTGGTTACGCCCTACTATAACAAGCCCGTGCAGGAGGGCATCTATCAGCACTTCAAGGCCGTAGCCGACGCCGTCGAGAAGCCGGTGATGCTGTACAACGTACCAGGACGCACTGTCGCCGATACCTTGCCTGAGACTGTTGCCCGACTGTCGAAGCACCCGAGAATTTTCGGCATCAAGGAGGCGACTGGCGATATGCAGCGTCTGCAAGCCATTGGCGAACTGGTCAGTGACGATTTCAGGTTTTACAGCGGCGACGATTTTACGGTTCGTGAGTTTATTGAGGGTGGTGGTCACGGGGTCGTGACGGTAACCGGCAATGTCGCACCTGCCCTGATGGCAGATCTGTGCCGCGCACAACTGGCCGGCGACCGGGATCGTGCCATGGAACTCGACGAATCCTTGCAACCGTTGAACACAGCCATGTTCCTGGAGTCGAACCCGATACCGGTCAAATGGGCGCTGGCTGAAATGGGTCTCATTTCAGGCGGCATTCGCTTACCATTGACCACTTTTTCCGACAGGTTTCACGAACAAATGAGAGATGCATTGAAAGTTGCAGGGACGAATGCAGGGAATGCCACAGGGAATGCTGCAGAAACCGCAGCAGGGCAGGGATTATGAAGCAACTGAAATTGACGGGGCTTGTTCTCGTGCCGTTTCTTCTGGGTGCCTGCGGCGCGTCCTCCGTCTGTGACCAGCCACGACGGTACCAGGCAAGCGAGCCCGGCAAGCGCATCGAGGCGCCGGACGGCCTGAATTCATTGCCGGCTCACAGAGAGCTGACCATCCCGGATGCCTCGCCGAGACCGCCGCGACCGGAGGGTGGTCCCTGCCTGGAAACCCCGCCGGTTTATCGGTCCGAAGACAACTGACGCCGTTGCCGTTCCGGAACGGCATTGACGGGTCGCCGTTGTCTCACCGTCAATTCTCCTGGTGGATGTGGCAAGATTGCGGGGCCGGTGCATTAAGAATGTGGAGAGGTGGCCGAGCGGTCGAAGGCGCTTGCTTGGAAAGCAAGTGTACGGTAACGCCGTACCGCGGGTTCGAATCCCGCCCTCTCCGCCATAAAGTCAAGTAGCGATTTTCGATACCAACAACAACCAAAAGGGCTCTGGTCCGCATGATCATCAACCACATAACTCGTTTCCAGGACATCGCCGAAGGAACCGGCGAGGCCAGCGAAACACCGCCCGAGCTCTTGCTGTCGGGAGTTGCAACAACTCATAGCTGGGAAGCATTTTCCAATGCGCGAGTAAACTGTGGCATCTGGGAATCGGAGGCATTCAGCAAAATAAAATTGCACCCGACGTCAATGGAGTACTGTTTTATTCTGGAAGGTGAAGTCAAACTCACCGACAGCCAGGGTGCCAGCCAGTTATTCAGGACGGGCGACGCCTTTGTGGTCGAACCCGGCTTCGATGGGGTATGGGAATCGATAACCAGAGTTCGCAAGCATTACGTCATTTGTGAAACCTGACATCCGCGGCAAACGTCGCGGCATTGACGCTCGTCAATTATCTCGCCGCCACACCGGTATCTCTCGGCTCGCGTCGGTTTCTACGATGATCTGGCCTACCTTGCATGGGGTTACGCTGTAATTACTGTTGCAGTCCGGCAGCTTTTCGAGCCGTGCCGCGTGCTCGCTTGAGGACTCGGGCGGGGCCGCCTGTTCCACGGGCAGAGTTTGCAGGTTTTCGATAGCACCCAGTTCCTGGTTGGCCTGTTGCAGCGTCCGGAACGTCTGACTTTGCCGCACGGTGGCGAGACACTGAGATTTTTCTGCATTGATGATGATGTTCTCGGCACCGGAGCTGTACTTGATAAACTGCTCGAGTACCGCCTCACACTCGGCCTGGTCGTAAAACTGGTACTGCACGACCTGCTCCTGGCACACGGTTTTTCCGGCAGGCGCGACACATTCGGCTAACGACAGGACAAATACCTGAATCCATGCTGTGTCCACTTGCCTACTCCTATGTTTTCCCTGATCGAATGTTTTGCCTGATCGAAGGCCTGTAGGCCGTCGCCTGATGCTGCCTATTGTATTTCGACGGAGGACCTTGTACCACCGCCGCAGGAACTAACGCATGGCGCCGGACACGCTACAATGGAACCGTCAGCTTATGTCGCATACAGGCGACGAATTGCAGCGAGGAAACCTGCCCACGTGGACGCGATAGCCGCCGTCATACAACTCTCTGTCGCCCCGGTCTTTTTACTCGCCGGTATCGGCGCTTTGTTGACCGTTTTGTCAAATCGGCTCGGCCGAATCACCGATCGTGCCCGCGTACTGGAACGGCGTATCGCCACAACGCGTTCCGAGGAGCACAGGTCTCTGCTCACCGACGAGACCGCGGTGCTTTGGAATCGCATCCGCATCATCAACTGGGCGCTGCGCCTTTGTGCGGGTAGCGCGCTGCTGATCTGCCTGGTGATTATTTCCCTTTTCGTTGGTGAGTACGCTGACGTACGAATCGCCGATTTCGTGGCGCTTTTGTTCGTTTCATCGCTAACTCTTATTTTTGTTGCATTGCTGATGTTTTTGCGTGAAGTTGGCATCGCAACCAAACGCATGCAGATCGGCCTGGAACTTACTGTAGGAGAACTGGAAGATCGTACGGATTGACCCACTGTTCTCGCGCTTGCGCAAATCCGCACTGGCGGTTGCCCTCCTGACCTGCACGATGGGTGCGGACGCGCAAACACAGGACGTCAACGCACTGCATTGGGCGTATGCCACCTATTTCGGTTCGGGCTGGTACCAGATCGGTGCTGAAAGCAACGCGTTTTCGCTGCGTTATGTGCCGCGCAAGAGACAATCGCAGGCGACGATTGATGATGCGGGCAACCGCCAATGGGGCATCGAGCTGCGTTTTCCGGTTACCCTCGGCCTGAATAATTTTCCTCTCGACGATCTTGCCGGCTCCGTCAATCCGGAGAATTTCGCCAATGTCAGCGTTACGCCGTCGGTCTACCTGACCTGGCCCGTCAACGAGCGCTGGACGCTGCGGCCGATAGCGGCACTGGGATGGGGCACACTTCTGAACGGTGATGAATCGGCCTGGACGTACTGGACGGGCGTGCGAAGCCAGCTGGTTCTGGTTGACCGGGTACCGCAAGTTTCCCTGTTTAACTCGATAGGCTTCGTCGGCTATTCGCCGAACAGGGGTCCTTCAGAAAGTTTCTGGCCGATGACCACGGCACTGGAACTCGGTCATCCGGTGTTTCGCGAGGCCGAAGCCGATTGGCAATTGCACTGGCATCTCGCCTATACCTGGTTTCAGGATGACCTCGATCTCGTTCGCCAGACGGCCGGGACGGAACCAATCAGCGACCAGTGGGAATTCGCCCTCGCGTTCAGCCGGGAAGATTCACCGATTTCAATCTGGCGCTTCGAATTCGATCGCCTCGGCCTGTCGTATCGTTTCAGTTCGGACGGCGAGCTGCAGGGAATCGGTTTGGTTTTCAGCGCGCTTTTTGATCAGTAATGGTGAATGTATCCGCATCGAGGTGAAACGGAAATTTCTCGCGAAAAGTCTCGAGCTGTGACTTCTCCAGTGTCGCTGACATAACGGTTGATTCAGTCGAGGCGGCTACCAGATCTTTACCGACAAAGTCGATGATCGCGCTGCCACCCAGGTAATCGATGCCGTTGCCATCGCTCCCGACACGATTCACGGCCGCGACGTATGCGAGATTTTCGATGGCACGCGCGCGGATGAGGGTTTCCCAGGCGAGATGGCGCCGATCCGGCCAGTTGGCGACATAAATCAGCAGGTCATAGTCGTTGCGATTGCGGCTCCACACGGGAAACCGCAGGTCGTAGCAGACCATCGGACGAATTTGCCAACCGTTCAGTTCAATGGACACCACGTCGTTTCCCGCCGAATAATGTTCGTGTTCTCCGGCGAGGCGAAAGCGGTGGCGTTTGTCGTAACACGCGAACTCGCCATCCGGCCGCATAAGAATGAAACGATTGTAGTAATGCCCGTCCTCCTCGATGATCAGGCTGCCGCATAAGGCGGACTCTAGCGAACTTGCCGTATCCGCCATCCATCTGACACTGCGACCGTCCATGCGCTCGGCATGCGTCGTTGCGTGCATCGAGAATCCCGTCGTAAACATCTCGGGCAATATAAACAGGTCCACAGGCTCGTCGTGCGCCAGCAAGACGCTCGAGAACTCCTCGCGATTGCGCATCGGGTCGTGCCAGTGCAGGTATGACTGCACGATGGCCACATTCAGAGCTGACATAGCTTCTCCGCGGCCTGCTCAAGAATGTCATCGTCCTTTGCAAAGCAAAAGCGCAGCTTGCGGCCTGGGAAGGGCGCCTCGCAAAATACAGATACCGGAATCGAGGCGACGCCGATCTCCCGGGTGAGGCGTCGTGCGTAGTCGACGTCGTCTTCATCCGAGATTTCTGAATAATCCAGGATCTGGAAGAACGTTCCCGCTGCACGGCGAAAGCGGAAACGGGAGCGATGCACCTGCGCACAGAAAAAATCCCGTTTCGCCTGGTAGAACTTCGGCAGCTCTGCAAAGTGTTCCGGTCTGTTATTCATGAAGTCTGCCAGCGCGTGCTGGATCGGTGTCACGACCGCAAAGGTAGTGAACTGGTGGACTTTGCGAAATTCGGTTGTAAGCGCCGGCGGTGCGATGCAATAGCCGACTTTCCAGCCCGTCGCGTGATAAGTCTTGCCGAACGACGACAGAACCAGCGACCGCTCCCACAACTCATCGTGGCGGAGCAGGCTCTGGTGGGCAACGCCGTCAAAGATGATGTGCTCATACACCTCATCCGACAGCAGGAAGGCCGCCGTATTGCGCACCGCATCGGCCAGTCGGTCAAGGTCGTCCGGCCGCAGCACGGCGCCGGTCGGATTCTGCGGGAAATTGAGAATGATCAGCCGCGTCCGGTCGCTGATGATGTCTTTGAGACGTTGCCAGTCGATAGAGAAGTCGGCGCCGGGTTCGGCCTCGGTCAGCGGCACGTGTCGTGTTACGCCGCCAGCCAGCGTCACAGCGGGTTCATAGGAATCGTAGGCCGGGTCGAAGACGACGACTTCGTCACCGGGGCTTACAAGCGCCTGGACTGCACTGAACAAGCCTTCCGTCGCGCCCGTGCTGATCGTCACTTCGGTGTCCGCGTTTACCCGGCGGCCATACAGGCGTTCTGTCTTGTCGGCGATCGCCTGTCGCAGGGCCGGCACGCCGGGCATGGGCGCGTATTGATTGGCCCCGGAATGCAAATAATGGTTGATCGACTGCAACAGGTCCTCGGGGGGGTCGAAGCTGGGAAAGCCCTGTGACAGATTGACCGCCTGGCAATCGACCGCGAGCTGGCTCATCAGCGTGAAGATCGTCGTGCCGACCTGCGGCAACTTGCTGGTAACCCTGATAGTCATTTATTCATGCCGCCTGCCTCCTCTCAGGAGGACTCTGGCACGGTCCAGCCTGCGGGCTGCGGTCCCTGGTCCATGATGATCTCGCGATGTCCGCTCCAGGTATTGATGATGGCTTCCGGCGTGCCGATGCCCGCCGCACGCGGGTCACCACAAGGCCCAAACCAATGGTTCTGCGGCGCGCCGGTCGTACGGGCGCGCATGCCGCAATAGGTCGTGCCGTTGATCGTGTTGGCGAGAAGCCGATTCTGGAATTCGATATCCCGGCTGACGACAGCGGCCGTCAGGTGTTGCGACATGCGCTCCAGGAATTGCAGGACATCCGCGAGATCATCGTTGTCGTATTCGACAACAAGCTGGAAAGGGCCGAAAAGCTCCGTAGTCACCAGTTCAAAATACTCGCCCGACAAGGCGGACATCGGCACCTGTACCGCGGTCGGCAGCATGGCCCCGTAGCGTTCCGGAATCGTATGGCCGCTGAGTGGCTCACCGCCGAACAGCAGACTGGCCCCGGGAATAGCGCAGGTCCTCCGGACGTGCGCGAGCATCTGTTCCGTTGTCCAACTCAGCACCGGGCCCAACGTCAGGTCGTCCAGTTTGCGGCGAGCCGCGAGTTCCCGCAGTTTCGGCACGAGCGCCTCGTACCAGTTGCGATGCACGAAGAGCATACTTTGTGCAGAGCATTTTTGACCGGTCGCATTGTAGGCGTCCTGATCCGACTGCCACGCGACATAGTCGAGCCAATCCGGGTCGAAATCGGGGCCGATGACCTTCCAGTCAAAACCGGCGTCCTCCAGCCGCACCGTCCCGTTGAATTGCGTCGCGATGCGCTCGGCAACCGTGCTCGAGCCGGTGAACTGCACCATGCGCAGGATGCCCTTGGCAGCTTCCAGCAGTTTGCCCATCTCGCTGCCGCGACAGTGCACCAGGTCGACGTCCCCGGCCGGCAGCCCGCAATCGATCAGCAGGCGCAAGAATTGCTCGAATACGACACTGACCTTGGAATCGACCTTCACCAGCGGCTTGTTGCCCATGAACAGGGCGCCCAGCACCTGCAGGGCCGGGATCTCCAGCGGGAAATTGAACGGTGCGATCACGGCGACCGGTCCGTAAGGCCAGCGATAGCCACGCGACTCCTGCCCGCGGTGATCGCCCGGGTTGGAAAAGCCGCGCGCAAGAAAGCGTACGCCGTCACCGGCGAAGTTCTCCAGGAAAATCCTCGTGACCTGCACCTCGCCGACGCATTGTTGCCAGCTTTTCGGCATGACGCGCTGGATCAGTCGGGCGAAATAGTCCTGCACGGGCGGTTGCACGAGTTTCGCGGCCGCGCGGGCACATACCTGGCCCAACAACACATAGCGCTGAGGATTCTTTAACGGGTTGTGCAAGCCCGTTTTCGGGCAAGCTCGCAAGCTTGCAACGTATCCCGCGAAGTCCTGCGTCTCCGGAACGTGCAGAAACAACTCGCCGTTCAATGGGTCAATGATGTCCGCGCGCACCGAATCGCTTGCGCTCCAGGCGCCAGCGAGCAAATTGCAGACCTTTCCGGGTTGGTCACCGGTCATGCCGTCAAACGGGTCGACAGTCGCAAAACCTGCTAAATCCTGCATGGATACTCCGAATCGGGTGGTCGGGCAGCAGCGCCGGCTGCCAGCTCCGGCGGCAAACGCATCTGCACCCCACAAAGCGCGAGAATAACAATTTCATCGCGGCGGCGCGCATTGAGTCTCAGGCTGGCGGAGGCGATAATTGACCCTGGTCCGCGC
>CAYVLL010000078.1:0-10246 GCA_964452235.1 uncultured Woeseiaceae bacterium | reverse complement strand
GTCAGCGGCGAGTAGCTGCCGCCGCCGCTGGCAGCCAGCGCGCGCAGTTGTTCCGCTTCGAGTCGCGGTACGACGATACGTCCCGCCCGGTCCGTGACGAAACCACCGCCGGGTTCCGGAATCGGGGCACCATCCACCGTGCCGACACCGAGAACCGACAGCCGATAGCCGGCGGCGCGCAGTTCTTCGGCTGCCCGCTCCGCGTTGGGGGACGTTCCGCCATCGGTCACCAGCAGCACTTCGCCATCGCGCACGCCGGCCTGTTGCAGCAAGTCCCTGGCCTTATTTATAGCAGCGGCCGGATTACTGCCACGGCTCGGCATGATATCCGTGCTGAGACTGTTGATAAGCGCGGCCACCGTATCGCTGTCAGTGGTCAGCGGCGTTACCGTAAACGCATTCGCCGAGTAGACGACCAGCGCGGTCTGGCCGCTGGTACGCGCCGCAAGAATGTCGAGAATCTTGAGACGGGCACGCGTTAACCGGCTCGGCGTGAGGTCCTGCGCGTCCATCGATTGGGACAGGTCCAGCGCGATCACCATGGCCTGTGCGGAACGGAACACCGGCTGTTCCACGCGGTTCCAGCTCGGCCCGGCCAGCGCCATTGCCGCCAGCGTGCCACCGAGCAGCAAGAGCCACCAGCGATGATCAAAGCCCTTCACGGCTGCGCGCGACAGGACGTGCGGTGCGAGTGCAGGATCAACAACGCGTTGCCAGCTACCGGGCGCAAGCCGGCGATGCGCCAGCATCCAGACCGCCGCGGCAATGAGCGGTATGGCCAGCAGCCATTCCGGCCGCAACCAGTGAAAATCAGCCGGCATGCGGTCTCGCCTTCAGGCGTCGCAGCGGCTGCCAACCCGACAGCAAGTTGCCGAGCACGAGCAGCGCGGCAAGAATGAACCCGCCGCCCAGCGGCCAGTGAAAGAGTGCGGTCACTGGTCGAAAGCCGGCTTCCGGTTCTGCCACCGGCTCCATTTCGTCGAGCAGCCGGTAGATCTGTTGCAACCCGGCCGTATCTACGGCGCGGAAATAACGGCCGCCGGTCATCTCGGCGATGCGCGTCAGGGTTTCCTCGTCGAGGTCCGCCGACGGATTGACCCGCCGCATTCCGCCGGTCAGTGACGGGATGACCATTTGCTCTGCGCCGATGCCAATCGTGTAAATGCGCAGGCCGATCTGGCTGGCCAGTTCGGCCGCTTTCAACGGGTCGATCTGCCCGGCGGTGTTGGCACCATCGGTCAACAGTATCAATACCTGTTCGTCGGCCGCCGTGCCCTGGTCGTGAATGCGCTTGACGGCCAGCGTTATGGCATCGCCGATGGCGGTTTTCTCGCCGGCGAGCCCGATGAATGCTTCCATTAACAGGACGTTGACCGTTTCCCGATCGAGCGTCAGCGGCACTTGCAGGTAGGCGCGTTCCCCGAACAGGATCAGTCCGAGCCGGTCACCTTCGCGACGGCTGATAAAGTCGCTGGCCACCGCCTTGGTCGCGGTGAGCCTGTCCACCCGCCGGTTGCCGAGTTCGAAATCCTTGGCGTCCATGCTGCCCGAGAGATCGACCGCGAGCATGAGATTGCGTCCGGACACCGGCACCTCGAGCTCATCGCCGACACGTTCCGGCCGCGCGGCCGCCAGCACCAGCAGCAGCCAGGCGAGCATGGCAACCCAGATGCGCCAGTTGAGCAGCGACTCGACTTTCGGGCGCTCGGCCAGCAGCGCAAACCCGCCAAGACTCGGCACCCGGAGACCCGCTTCCTGCGCCGCGGTCGCGGGAGGCAGCAGGCGCCGGACGAGCCACGGCAATGGCAGTGCCAGCAACATCCACGGCCACGCGAGCGTCCACATCAGCCGGACTCCGGCACTGGCGTTGCCAGCCGGCGGCGCACTGCATCGAGGAGCCTGTCGACATCGATGTCGCCGGTTGTCGCCGCTGGACGCTGGTAGGGCAGATCGGCGATGACCCGGCCCGGCCCTGCGGTAAACGGCCGGTCTTCCAGCCCCTGATCCAGCCATTCGAGCCAGCGACTGCCGGTAAGCCCCGCCACCTCGTGCCGCGGCGCATAGGCAATCATTGCGCGCCGCAACAGCTCCGACAGGCGGGTACCGAGGGTCGCCGCATTACGCTCGTCCTGCCAGTCCCGTTGCACTCGGGCCAGTTCCGCCAGCGCCGCACGGCGCGGCGCATTGCGTTGCCATACCTGCCACGCGCGATACAGCCGGTAGCCGAGCGCAAGCATGAGGAAAGCTGCGAGCAGCCACCAGCCGGGCGCGGGCGGCCACCAGTCGATCGCCTCCGGCAGGTGCAGGTCTCGCAGCGGAATCTGTTCCGGATCCATTTTGCCGATTCGCCCTAGTATGTTTTCTTGCCGAGCGCCTGTTGCAGACTTTGCACCGGGTCGTCTTCGGTGGACATCGGCATCAGGTGCACGCCGTAGCGCTGGCAGAATCGTTCGAGACCCTCACAGCGCGTGGCAAAGGCTTGTTCGTAGTCCGCACGCGCCCCGCGTGCGTGTGTATCGATAGCCATTTCGTCGTGATGGCTCACCAGCCGGTAACGACCCGGCGGCGGCAGTTGCCGTTCCAGCGGATCGCTCAGGAACACGGCCATTACCTCATTGTGCCGGGCGACACCGGCGAGGTACGACTGCGCAGCGCGCGAGAACGCAATGAAATCAGACAGTATCACGACCAGGCTTCCCGGCCGCGCCACTCGCCGCAACGATGCCATTGCCTGCGTCATGGGCCCTTCAGGGCTTTCGGCCGGCGACCCGGCGGCCGGCGTTCCGGCGGCCGGAGCGCCGGAATCTCTGTGCCAATCCGGATGGTTCACGAGTTCGTGTACGAACCGTAACGCCGCCTGGCGGCCGAGTCGCGGTTTGATTTCGCGGTGGGTCATGTCGCCAAAAATCAGTCCGCCGAGCCGGTCGCCGCGATGATGCGCCGCCCACGCGAGCAACGCTCCGGCGCGGCTCGCGCTGACGGATTTGAATGCTCCTTGAGTCGCAAAATGCATGTTACTTCTCAGATCAACTACGACCAGTACCGGCCGTTCCCGTTCCTCGCGAAAGAGTTTGGTATATGCGGTGCTGCTGCGGGCGGTGACGCGCCAGTCAATGTTGCGCGGGTCGTCACCGGGCTGATACGGCCGCGATTCATCGAACTCCATGCCGCGTCCGCGAAAATGCGACACGTAGGCGCCGGTTTGCAGCGAATTGACGCGCAGGACGTCGAGCGCGATGACACGAGCAGGGCCCGCAAGCCGTATCATCTCTGCCTGGCTCACGCTGACGGGCGAAGCATCTGCCTGTAATTTGTCGTGGCGCAATACGGAATCCTGCTGCGGTAGGCCGCGTTACGGCACGCCGACGCCGTTCAATACCCGTTCGATAATGGAATCCGCCGATACGCCGTCCGCTTCGGCCTCGAAGCTCAACACGAGGCGGTGCCGCAGCACATCCGGTGCGACGTTCTGTATGTCTTCCGGGCCGACGTAATCGCGCCCGGCCAGCCAGGCGCGCGCACGCGCGGCACGGTCGATGCCCATGCAGGCACGCGGACTTGCGCCGTACATGATCTGGCCCGCCAATGAGCTGTCCACGACGCCCGGATTGCGCGTCGCAACAACGACATTGACGATGTACTGCTCGAGTTCGTCGGCAAGATGCAGGCCAAGGATCGCCTGGCGCGCTTCCATGATTGCGATCAACGGTAACAATTCCGGCGGCCGGAAGGCATCGCGCTCTCCGGCTTTCGCTTCCTGGCGGTTCAGCACCAGGATGCGGCGTTCATCGTCGACCGACGGGTAACCTACCTTCACGTGCAGGAGAAAGCGATCGAGTTGCGCCTCCGGCAACGGATAGGTGCCTTCCTGTTCGATCGGGTTCTGTGTCGCCATCACCATGAACAGTCCGGGCAGCGTGTAACTGTTTTCGCCGACAGTAATCTGGCGCTCTTCCATCGCTTCAAGCAGCGCCGATTGCACCTTGGCGGGCGCGCGGTTGATTTCGTCGGCAAGAATCAGGTTATGGAAAAGCGGCCCGCGGCGGAACTCGAACGTGCCGTCCTGCGGCCGGTAGATATCCGTCCCGGTCAGGTCGGCCGGTAACAGGTCCGGCGTAAATTGCAGTCGATGAAAATCACCCTCAATGCTGTCGGCAAGCACTTTGATCGCGCGCGTCTTGGCGAGACCCGGTGCACCTTCGACCAGCAGGTGCCCATCACACAGCAGCGCAATCAGCATGCGATTGATCAAATGCGCCTGGCCGATAATCAGTCGACCCACATGGGCTTCCAGGTGCTGGAATTGTTCGATAACGCTCATCGGCCGCTCCGCCGTGCAAAATAGCGGGCCATTGTAGTGACCCGGCGACAGTACGCCAACACGAAGCTCGACCCGGCAACCGGTCGTTTGTGGCCGGGCAAGGGTCGGTTCATCGTTGTTTTGCGGGTACCTTTGTTTTGCTGGGACAGTGATAATCCGTGACTACGACCCGCTCCGGTGCAATACATTGCAAGCAATTCGAAAAAATCCTGAAGGAAGGCGTGCAGGATTCGGCATGCCCGGTGGCCATTTAACCTTTGTAGGGCTCCTCGCGTTGCCGATGCTCGCGGCCTGCGCACCGGAGCCCCCGGAGTCGCCTGTATCGGTGGCGGCTGGATGTCCTGTGGGCGGCGCGCTGGTCGTGAACGTCTTCGGCAGTCTCGAGGGCAAGCTCGAATGGGGTGGCGACGAACTCGAATGCGAGGGCATGCCGCGCCCGCACGGCGAGGGAGCAAGATTGCGCTTTGCCGGGCCTGCGCTTGCCGGCAGTGAGGCAGAGGGACTGGCGTTCATCATCGCACTGCCAACCCTCGAGAAAGGCCAGACGGGAAGCGGACTGGAAGCCAGTGTCACGTTGATACTGGAGGATACCGGCCGCTTTTACAGCTCGCCTGAACAGGCGGGTTGCTGGGCGGACATCGATGGTCACGAGCCGGCTGGCGGCTCGGGGGGTACAAACGGCAGCAGTGAATATCGTATCTCCGGCCTCCTCTATTGCGTGTCACCGCTCGCCGAACTGAACGGAACCGCCGGTGTGTCATTGCGCGACCTCGAGTTCAGCGGCCGTCTCGACTGGACCGATCCGCCGTAATGAGAGTACGAACTCGCCTGTCGTCAGTCGCGCTTTTGCTGTTTGCGGCCCACGCCGCCAATGCCGTCAGCGATCTCGATAGCGCTTTCGAGCGCGATGCGATTGTTATCGAGAGCAGCGGTAGCGCCTGCTATCTTTTCGACGTCTATCTCGCACTGACCATTGAACAACAGCGGCGGGGACTCATGCACGTGAGAAGCCTGCCCGCGTTTACCGGCATGCTTTTCGTGTATGACGACGCAGCACCGCGCTCGATGTGGATGAAGAATACGTTTATACCGCTCGATATATTCTTTATTCGCGCAGACGGTACCGTCTCGTCCGTTGCGGCGCGCACGGAACCATTGTCACTGCAGTCCATTGCATCGAGGGAAGCCGTGAACTTCGTACTCGAGTTGAATGGCGGTATCGGCGAAGCCCTGCGAATCGATACGGCCAGCAGAGTGTTGTTGCCGGCAATGTTGTCAATAACGCGAAACGAAACCCCGTAGGAGCCCGCCTGCGGGCGAATGCACCGGCGACAAACTTCGTCCCGTTCGCGCGCAGGGCGCGCTCCTACAATACCGCGGCGATCGATTCCGCCAGGTACTCGACGTTGTCGCGAGTAATGCCGGCGACATTGATGCGACTCGAGTCCACCATGTAAACGCCGAAATCCTTCTTCAAGCGTTCCACCTGCGCCGGCGACACGCCGAGAAACGAGAACATGCCATTGGCGCGTTCCAGGTGCGAAAAATCCCGTTCGACTCCCTTCTCGCGAAGCGCTCCCGAGAGCAATGTGCGCATGCCCTTCAAGCGACTGCGCATGTCATCCACTTCCGCCTGCCATTCCGTGCGGAGCTCCGGTTCGCACAAAATTCGACCAACGATCGCTGCCCCATGATCGGGCGGCATGGAATACATCGTCCTGACGATATTCATGGCCTGGCTGTGCACCCGGCTCACGGTCGCCGCACTGTCGGCAAGAATCGACAACGTGCCTACCCGCTCGCGATAGAGGCCGAAGTTCTTTGAACATGAAGCAGACACGAGCATTTCCGGGAAGCGGTCGACAAAATGCCGCGGAGCAATTGCATCCGCATCCAGGCTTTCAGCAAAGCCCTGGTAGGCAATATCGATGAACGGCAGGAGATCCCGCTCCGTCATGACACCTGCAAGTTCCTGCCACTGTTCGCGCATCAGGTCCATGCCGGTGGGGTTGTGGCAGCAACCGTGCAAAAGAACGATGTCGCCTCGCGGCGCGTTGGCGAGCGTCTCAAGCATCTGGTCGAAGCGAACGGTATTCCGCTCGCTGTCGTAGTACGGGTAGGTCTGCAGGGTGATACCGGCGCCGCCCAGCAGCGGCACATGGTTGGCCCAGGTAGGGTCACTGGCCCAGACCGAGGCATCCGGCCGCGCGCGCAGAATGAGCCCCGCCGCAACCCGCAATGAACCCGAACCGCCGGTAGTCTGCAATGTCGTCAGGCGATTGTTCGCCGTGCTTTCGGCGCCAAAGATCAGGTCCTGCATGGCGGCATTGAATTGGGGATCGCCGCCGGATCCCAGGTAGGCTTTCGTCGATTGCCCCGCGACAAGCCATCGCTCCGCCTTCTTTACGGTCGCGAGGATCGGCGTGCGCCCTTCCTCATCGCGGTAGACACCCACCCCGAGGTCGATCTTGGTATCGCGCGGGTCGTCCCGATGCTCATTGATGAGCTTAAGTATTGCATCCGGGGGCAGAGCCTTCAGGTTTTCGAACAACGGACGTCTCCCATGCTGCGGCAAGAGTATCGGCGATTCCGGAATGTGGCCTGGAATAGCGCGCGGCATTGTACACAATGCCGAACGCGAACTTCAGAACCGATCGAGGGGGATTTTCAGGTAGGCGACGTTGTTGTCTTCCGCATCCGGCAGGTGGCCGGCGCGAATATTGACCTGGATGGCAGGTAGCAGCAGCTTCGGCAGTGACAGCGTTGCATCACGCTGTTCCCGCATCGCGACGAACCCGGCCCTGGTCGTGCCCTGCTTCACATGGATATTGTCGGCTTTCTGCTCGGCCAGCGGCACTTCGAAGCGCAGGGAACGACCATCGGGGGGATAGTCATGGCACATGAACAGGCGCGTGTCGTCCGGCAATGCAAACAGGGTCTGGATGGAATCGTAAAGCAGACCGGCGTCGCCACCCGGAAAATCGCAGCGTGCAGTGCCGTAGTCCGGCATGAACAGGCTGTCACCAACGAATGCGGCATCGCCGATCAGGTAGGTGATACTGTCACTGGTATGGCCCGGCGTATTGATTACCCGGCACTGCAGATCGCCGATGCGAAACGTATCGTCCTCGTCGAAGAGCCGATCGAACTGGCTTCCATCGGGCACGAACGGCGGCTTCAGGTTAAACACGCCGGCAAAATGCGACTGCACAACGCGAATGCCGCGCCCGATAGCGATCGGTGCACCCAGTTCGCGTTGCAGGAATTGCGCGGAACTCAGGTGATCCGCATGCGCGTGGGTTTCGAGAATCCACTCAACCGCGAGCGATTCGTTGCGCACGTAATCAATGATCGCCTGCGCCGGACCCGAATTGGTGCCTCCGCTGACGATGGAGAAATCCAGCACCGGATCGATAACAGCCGCCGCACGGCTTTGCGGATCGCTGACGACGTACGACAGCGTGCCGGTCGGTTCGTGATAGAAATGCCGGACGAGTGGCTTCAAGTCACGGGGTGGCGTTGCCTGGCAAGGCTTCAGCCCCGGGCGCACCGGGGCTGAAGCGTGTCAGCCGGCCGGGATCAGGCCTGCGGTGCCCACACCGAGCACCAGCCGTCGTTGTTGACCAGCTTGCCGGGAAATATCTGGCAAGGCCGCCATTGCTCGCCCTCATCGCCCTGTATCAGCGCGCAGTTGGCACAATCCTGCACCTCTGCGGGATTCGGCCGCGATGCCGGATCGACCTTGCTGGCGTCGTGCACGTATTTCAGTGATTGCGCCATGGGATCGTCTTCAGCAAGTTTCGGTTGCTCCTCGGCTTGTGCCGGATTTCCGGGGCGCACAAAACAACCGGCGGCCGCAACCGCGGACAGCTGTATGAACTGGCGTCTTGCAATTTTGCTCACTTCAATCTCCTTCCGTTTGGATTCCATCATTTCCGTCTCTGGCGAACTGCCTGCCAGACTGTCCGCCGACAGGCAGCTTCCCGCGGCCGTCACAACCGCGGCGAACACCCGATTTTGCGTGCGACTTCCTGAACGGCAACACAACGAGTAACGGATGCTCTCCGGTCGCTGGCGAATGAGCCGAAACAAGCACTGCCGCACTGTTTTTTTCCCAGAATGTGAACTTTTTCACAATCGGCACCGCGAAGTATTCCATGAATTCGCGGCCACCGCATAATGCTTCGCACTGAGCGTACTCGCCGCCATGGCCGCGGCGGAGCCACCGTCCCTTCCGGAGCCGTGATTGTTTGACATGAGTGATTTTTTGAATATGCACTTGATTCTGCGGAAATTTCTGCGTCAGGCGCTCGGCATGCCGGTCCTCGCAGCCGTTTGCGCTTGCTTGCCCGGCATTTCGCAGGCAGGCGGTTTAACCGGCAATCATGAATACCGGGTAGAAATCGACGCCGGGATGGAGCGGATGTGGGTCGAGGCTCGCTTTCGCGAACCCGTAGACTCTGTTACTGCCCGGTCAAGCGCCGCCGGCGAATTCCTGATCGCGGCATGGGATTGCGGCAACGACAATCCAATAAGGCTCCGGAACCGTCGCATGATGCTGCCGGTCGAGGGTGTGCAATGCATGAATTACACGGTGGACCTCGCGAAGGCTGCCCGCCACGAACGCCAGAACCGCACGCTCGCAGAAGGCAACAGGGTCATCTCGCCTTCGCTGTGGCTTTGGCGACCGCGACTGACGGATGGCAGCGAAATCGACGTACGTTTCCATCTGCCGGAGAACATGCAGATCAGTGTGCCATGGCTGCAGCAGGACTCAGGACCGTTCGACTTCCGTTTGCCTCAATCGCCGGAAAGCTCACATGCACCGGCCGTATTCGGCACCTTCCACTTCCGCAAGGTAGACGTCCCGGGTGCCAGGCTCCGGGTTGCCGTCCTGCGCAGTCACGCGACGGATGAATCAGACCTCGATGCGGATACGATTGCAGAGTGGATTCGCGCCACGGCGACTGATGTGTCCCTTGCGTATGGGCGCTTTCCGCATCCGTCGCCGCAAGTAGTCATCGTTCCGGTAGAGGGTGGGCGACGCAGCTCGGATGCCGTGCCTTACGGACGTGTTATTCGCGATGGCGGTGAGTCCGTCGAAATGTACGTGGACAAGCGACAATCCCTGGATGCCTTGCTGAGCGACTGGACAGCGACCCACGAGTTCAGTCACCTGTTGCTGCCGTATGTGGAACAGCGGCATCGCTGGGTGTCCGAAGGTTTCGCACAGTATTACCAGAACGTGCTGCTCGCACGCTCCGGCGCTTACGATCGACAGAAAGCCTGGCAGGAATTGTTCGAGGGCTTCGAACGCGGGCGTCGATCGAGACCGGAGTTGTCGCCTAACGAGGCCACCGCCGGCAATCATCGCGAAGCCCGCATGAAAACCTATTGGAGCGGTGCCGCGCTGGCTCTGATGGCCGACGTCGCATTGCGCGAACACTCCGGCGGCAGCGAAACGCTGGATGACGTCATGGGTCGACTGCAGTCCTGCTGCCTGCCGTCGGATCGTGTCTGGAGCGGAACGGAACTTTTTGAAACACTCGATTCGCTGGCAAGCACCCCGGTGTTCATGGCGCTGTATCGGCGGTACGCCGATACGGCCGGATTCCCGGATACGCGCCCGCTGTTCGCGCGCCTCGGCCTGGCAATTTCGGGTAACGAGGTACGCTTGCAAAAAAGCGGCGAACTCGCGCATATACGCACCGCCATTACACGAACGGACCCGGCCGCCGCCCGTTGGCGGGAAAGGATTGCCGCGAACGGACGTTCGGCCTCGCGCGCGGGCAGTGCCGGCTCGCGCTAACCCATAATTTTTTCGCCCGTGATACGGGCTCCTACAGGGGGCAAAAGAATCGCCGTGGGAGCCCGTATCACGGGCGACAACCCCAACGGATCAAAGCTCCCTGTAGGAGCCCGTAT
>CAYVLL010000077.1:0-10281 GCA_964452235.1 uncultured Woeseiaceae bacterium | reverse complement strand
GTCGACAAGGCACGTTCGACCGGCAACCAGCAAATCATGGTTTGCGAGCGCGGCTTTTCGTTTGGTTACAACAATCTTGTGTCGGACATGCGCAGCCTCGCAGTCATGCGCGGCACGGGTTGTCCGGTGGTATTCGATGCAACCCACTCGGTACAGTTGCCCGGCGGCAAGGGCTCGGCCTCCGGCGGGCAGCGCGAGTTCATTCCTGTGCTGGCACGGGCAGCGACAGCCGCCGGTATCGCGGGCTTGTTCATGGAAACGCACCCGGACCCGGCGAAGGCTCTCAGTGACGGTCCCAATGCATGGCCACTCGATCGAATGCGAGCGTTGCTCGAAGTTCTGCAGGCTATTGACCGGAGCGTCAAGAAAACACCGTATCAGGAAAGCGAGTTCGGTCTCGGCGGCTGAGCCGCCGGGTAGTCCAGCCGGCGCGTACCCCGGGGTGCCATGGCAGGTTTCAGTGAGGTCAGGATGATAAAGATAAAGACATTTCGTGCACGTGAAATTCTCGACTCGCGTGGTAATCCAACGATCGAGGCGGACCTGTGGCTGGAAGACGGCAGTTTCGGGCGTGCCGCCGTACCCTCCGGTGCCTCAACCGGTACCCGGGAGGCCGTCGAGTTACGCGACGGCGACAAGTCCCGCTACCTGGGCAAGGGCGTTCGCAAAGCCGTCGCGAACGTCAACGGTGTCATTCGTGATGCGCTGGCCGGACAGGCTTTCACGGATCAACGCGCATTGGACAACAAATTGATCGAGCTCGACGGCAGTGACAACAAGGGCATGCTCGGCGCCAACGCGCTGCTGGCGGTATCGCTCGCTGCAGCGAAGGCCGTGGCGCTATCCACCGGTCACTCCCTGTTCCGTCACCTCGGCGAGCAATCGGTGATGCCGGTACCAATGATGAATATCATTAACGGTGGCGCGCATGCCGACAATAACGTCGATATCCAGGAGTTCATGATCCTGCCGGTTGCTGCGCCGAGTTTCGCGGAGGCATTGCGCTACGGTGCCGAAATATTCCACGCATTGAAGAGTGTATTGAAGAGCCGCGGACTCAGCACCGCAGTCGGTGACGAGGGTGGGTTTGCCCCCGACCTGGCCTCGAACCGGGCAGCGCTGGATACGATTATGGTTGCGATCGACAAAGCGGGGTTCAAGCCTGGACGGGATATTCTTCTCAGCCTCGATGTCGCCAGTTCCGAGTTTTACGCCGACAGCCGCTATCGCCTGGCGGGTGAGAGCCGTGATTTCACAGCCGACAAATTCCTGGATTTCCTTGCTGAACTGGTCGACGCGTATCCGATCATCAGCATCGAGGACGGGATGGACGAGAGTGACTGGGATGGCTGGCGTGCGTTGACCGAGCGGCTGGGCCAGCGGGTGCAACTGGTCGGGGACGACCTTTTCGTTACCAACACAGCTATCCTGAAGCGCGGTATCGAGCAAAAAGTAGCAAATTCGATCTTGATAAAACCTAACCAAATCGGTACCTTAAGCGAAACTCTTGATGCAATTACTATGGCAGTGGATGCGGGATACTCAGCCGTTATTTCGCACCGTTCGGGCGAAACATCTGACAGCACCATCGCCGATATAGCGGTAGGCACGCGAGCAACCCAGATCAAGACCGGATCGCTGTCCCGATCCGATCGGGTTGCAAAGTACAACCAGTTGCTGCGCATCGAGGAGGAATTGGGTAGCGCGGCAACCTATGCAGGCCGGTCTGCATTTTCAGTCGCGGTTCCCGGTGCGCGGAATTAGCCGGGAAGGTGTAGTATCGCCGCGCAGCATCGCGATTGCGTTACAGGACATTCGGGGGTCAAGTTGGTCTACAGTCGCTGGTTGATCGTGTCGCTCGCGTTGGCAGCAATCGCCATGCAGGGGCAGTTGTGGCTGTCCGACGACGGTTATCGCAAGACGCGTAACTTGCGTCTCGCCGTGATCGATCAGCGTTACCAGAACGACGAACTCCACAGTCGCAACTCAGCACTCGAAGCCGAAGTCATCAATCTCAAACAGGGCCATGACGCCGCGGAAGAACGCGCACGCTCAGACCTTGGCATGATCGGCGCGTCCGAAACGTTCTACCAGGTGGTTCCGGGCGAGGCGAACTGAAGTACGCGCCGTCGTAGCCCGTTGTTGTTTCCATGGAAGCCGGTCTTGGCACCTCCCTGCCCGAATGGCAGCGCGCGCACGGTAAGCCCGGCGTTCGCGGCGACTTGCGTTGCTCGCCGCAGGACTTCCAGGTCATTGAGGAACTCGGCTTCGAACCCGACGGTGAGGGCGAGCACGACTACCTGTGGCTGGAGAAAGCCGGGGCCAATACGCCGTGGGTCGCAGAGCGTCTCGCCGGTTTCGCCGGGATCCACGCCCGGGATGTCGGTTACGCAGGAATGAAGGACCGGCACGCCGTAACGCGCCAGTGGTTCAGTGTTCGGCGACCCGCGGGGGCGCCGGCCGACTGGTCCCGATTCGAGCTTGACGGTGTGCACATCCTCAATGCCACTCGCAATCGCCGCAAACTGCGGCGTGGTGCGCACCGTGGCAATCGGTTTCGGATCGTATTGCGAAACCTGGAGTCGCCTGGACACGACCTCGACGAACGCCTCGCCAAGGTGGCGCAACAGGGCGTACCGAATTATTTCGGCGAGCAGCGCTTCGGGCGTGACGCGAGCAACCTGCAGCTCGCGGAGCGCCTGTTCGCCGGTGGGCGCCTGTCGCGGCCGCGGCGCAGCCTGGCGCTTTCCGCGGCACGCGCAATGATCTTTAACAGCGTTCTCGAGCGGCGCGTCGCCGACGACACATGGAATCAGCTGCTGCCCGGCGAATGCGCCAACCTGGATGGGAGTGGCAGCGTATTCCCCGTGTCCGAGGTTGACACTGAGCTGCGCCTGCGCCTCCAGGCAATGGATATCCACCCGACAGGGCCATTGTGGGGCAAGAACGCTGCGGGCTCGAACCGAGAGGGGTCCCTCCTGGAGCTGTCGGTTGCCGGGCAGTTCGAGACGCTTGCGCGCGGACTGGAGCGGCACGGCGCCGAGTCGGCGCGACGCGCGTTGCGCCTGGCGGTGCGTGACCTGAAGTGGGAGTCCGGTGAGCGAACCCTGACGGTTGAGTTTCTGTTGACCAGCGGTGCATTCGCCACCTCCGTGTTGCGGGAGATTGCGCTTTACCGGGACGTGACGGCCTGACCGGGCAGCTCAGTCAATGCCTCGCAACAGGACGTACACTGCGCCGGTACCGCCGTCGGCCGGGCGTGCCGAGACATAGGCCAATACCGGTTCCCAGTGCCGCAGCCACTGGTCGATCGCGCGTTTCAGTACCGGCCCTTGTTGCCCGGAACCGAGTCCCTTGCCATGGACGATACGCACACAGGTAAGGCCACGGTCCAATGCTTCGGCAAAAAAGCCCTGCAACGCTTTTTGCGCTTCGGGAGTGGTCATGCCGTGCAGGTCGATGGCTGCCTGCACTTTGTAACCGCCCCTCGCGAGGCGTCGCATCGCGTGGCGGCTCAGCGACGGACGCTGGAAGCGCAGGCTGTACCCACCGCTCGATTCGCCACCGGGTGGTTCGAACTTGAGGCTTTCACGCAGGCTCTCATGCTTTTCCTGGCGGGCAAACGTGGCTTTGGGGCGGGCAGTGCGCGTCGGCAGCGGCACTTTGTCATGTTGCAGGGGTTTCGCGTCGGCCAACAGTCGACGGAAAAGTCCCCGTTCTTCGTCGTCGTCACCGTCGTTTTCGCCGGAGGCCGCGTCGTCACCCTTTCTTTGCGGCATGCGGGCTGGCTCCTGACGCTGTTCGGAGGTCGACCAGGTGGAAAAAATCCCTGGCGCTTTTTCGGCAAATTGTAACAGCCCCGGAGTATCCCGCCGCAACATTGAGTATAGTGTGCGCCGCATTTTTGATGGCCGGTCGCGGCTACAATGTACGCACTCGCGCCGTTCCGCCGCAACAGCAGAGGACTGGATTGAAAATTCTCGTAAGTAACGATGACGGCTACCTTGCCACCGGTATTAACGCGCTGGCCAATGCCTTAACGGAAATTGCCGATATTGTCGTGGTCGCGCCCGATCGCAATCACAGCGGCGCCAGCAATTCCCTGACCCTGCATGCGCCGCTGCGCATCCACAAAGTGAGCGACAACCACTATTTCGTGAATGGCACACCGTCCGATTGTGTGCA
This sequence comes from uncultured Woeseiaceae bacterium, assembly GCA_964452235.1. GTDB lineage: Bacteria > Pseudomonadota > Gammaproteobacteria > Steroidobacterales > Woeseiaceae > IDS-8. The sequence continues at coordinate 6,096 of CAYVLL010000077.1, read as the reverse complement.
CCTGGCACTGTCGGGATTTCTCGAGTTCGAACCGGATATCGTGGTATCGGGGATCAATCACGGTGCCAACCTCGGCGACGACGTCATCTACTCGGGGACGGTTGCGGCGGCGATGGAGGGACGTTTTCTCGGCTTTCCGGCCATCGCCGTGTCGCTGGTCGGGCCGCACGCCACCCATTTCGATACCGCGGCCAGGGTTGCCTGTGACCTGATCGAGCGCCTGCAGCGCTCTCCCTTGCCGAACGATGTCATGCTCAACGTCAACGTACCGGATCGCCCGTATGACGAACTGAACGGCGTGCGAGCCGCGCGGCTCGGCTTTCGTCACCGCGCCGAGCCGATGATCAGGTCAAGCGATCCGTATGGCCGGAACATCTACTGGATCGGACCCGCCGGCCCCGGACAGGATGCGGGCGAGGGCACCGATTTTGCGGCCCTGGAAGAGGGCGCCGTTGCCGTTACCCCGCTCAAGGTCGACCTGACCCGGCACGAGTCACTGCCTCGCATTGACGACTGGTTGCGCGGCTGATGGCGCGACATCCCGGCCTCCGGGGCATTGGCATGACGTCGGCACGGACTCGCGACCGGCTGGTCCAGCGGCTCGCAGAGCAGGGCATCCGCAACCCGCGAGTGCTGGAACAGATCCGGAACGTGCCGCGGCACCTGTTTGTCGACGAGGCCCTGTCCAGCCGCGCCTACGAGGATACCGCGCTGCCGATTGGGTTGGGCCAGACCATCAGCCAGCCCTACGTCGTTGCGCGTATGACCGAATCCCTTCTCGAGGGGGTGGACAGCCGGCAACGAGTTTTGGAGATCGGTACCGGCTGTGGTTACCAGACGGCCGTTCTCGCACCCCTGGTCAAGGAGATTTTCACGGTTGAGCGAATCCCCGAGCTTTTGCGAAAGAGTCGGCAGCGCCTGCGTGATCTCGACATCTACAATGTGCGTTTTCGGTTGGGTGACGGCTGGCAGGGTTGGAACAAGTACGGTCCCTACGATGGCATCGTCGTGGCGGCGGCCGCGAGCGAACTGCCACCCTTGCTGCTGGAGCAACTTGCCCCCGGCGGTTGTCTCGTCATGCCGGTGGGACCCAGCGGGCGTCAGAACCTCACGCGAATTACGCGCCTGCCGGACCGGTTCGAGCAGGAATCGCTCGGCGCGGTCAGTTTTGTGCCTTTGATACAGGGAAAATAATTTTTTAAAACAAGGAGATATAGTTGATTATTAATCAGTTTTCTCGATCCGGTTGCGGGCCGCTCACGGCGGGAGTCGCCTGACAATGCGCCTTTTCGGACCGTTATACGATCGAGTCCTCGGCTGGTCGCGGCATCGTCATGCGGAGCGCTATCTCGGGGCGCTGTCATTTGCCGAGTCATCCTTTTTTCCCATTCCGCCCGATGTAATGCTCGCGCCGATGTGCCTGGCCGATCGCGCGCGCGCCTGGCGCTTCGCCACGATTACCACCGTGACGTCGCTGGCAGGCGGCGTCGCCGGCTATTTCATTGGTGTGTTCCTGTTTGAACTGATTGAACCCTGGCTGCGGACTTCGCACTACTGGCCCGCCTATTTGCAGGCGCGCGACTGGTTTGACCGCTGGGGCGTGTGGGCAGTACTGATTGCGGGTTTTTCGCCCATTCCCTACAAGATATTTACCATTGCGGCCGGTGCAACGATGCTCAACTTCCCCGGCTTCGTGATCGCCTCACTGATTGGTCGTGGTGCACGGTTTTATCTTGTGGCCGGTCTCATCGTTGCCGGAGGCGAACGCATGGCCGAACTCCTGCCGCGCTACGTTGAACGTCTCGGCTGGGCCGTCGTCGCTCTCGCGGTTATCATCATCGGCTTCTTCATGTTGAGGGGATGACTGCAGCCGCGACAGGCAGCCGCCACCGGCGGCCTCGCTCCGAAGCTGCGGCGGGCAGTCGCGGGATCGCATTGCTGGTGATCGCCCTGCTGCTGGCTGGTTGCGGTCCGGCCACCCGCTGGCAGCATTCCCCACAGGAGTCCCACGTGGTGCGCTCGGGTGAAACACTGTTCAAGATCGCCTGGCGTTACGGCCGTGATTACCGCGACCTGGCGCGCTGGAACAACCTCGGGGATGGATCGCTTATTTATCCGGGCCAGGTGATCAGGCTCAACGCGCCGCCGCGATCCGCATCGCGAGGCACGAGCCCTGCAAGCGCCCCCGCCGGCCCGGTGGCCGGCTCGCCAAGGCCAGCCCCATCAACCGCCCCTTTGCCCCGGCTGCCGACCGAACCACCGCCACCATGGGAATGGCCTGCGTCAGGCGGCGTCGCCGTCGAATTCGGCGAAAGGCCGGGTACCGGCACCGGCATTCTCATCGGTGGCGCAGTCGGACAGCCGGTACGTGCCGCAGCATCCGGCCGCGTGGTTTACTCCGGCAGCGGCCTGATCGGCTATGGCCAGCTCATTATTTTGCGGCACAACGAAACCTACCTCAGTGCCTACGGGCACAATGCGTCGCTACTCGTGCGCGAAGGTGACGCTGTGCATAAAGGCCAGCCGATAGCGACGATGGGGGAGGGTCCCGGACGCGCGCCGCGCCTGCATTTCGAAATCCGCGAAAACGGCCAGCCTGTGGATCCCCTGCAGTATTTGCCCCGGCGCTAAGTCGACATCATCAGCACTGCCGCCACGCGGCGCCCGTCGTTCAGCAGTATGTTGAACGTGCGACAAGCCGCCGGTGTGTCCATCGTTTCGAAGCCGATGCCCCGGCGTGCCAGGGCGAAAGTGAGTTCACGTGGTGCAAAAGCGGATTGCCATCCGGTTCCCAGTACGATGATTTCCGGACTCGATTCGATGACCGATGCGAAATCGCTTTCACGCAATTGCGTGACATCAGCGGCCTCCCAACGGCGAATCTCCTGATCAGCCGTCAACAGCACGTGCTCCCGGACAGTGTTATTGCCGATGACAAGTTCGCCGCGTGTTACCTTGCGAACCGTCAGCGGGGAAATATGGTCTCGTGTAACTTTCATTGCAAACATCATACAAATTTGTGCAATCAGTACAACATCCGCCATTGACAATAACGGCATTCATTCACGTCTGGTAACAGGATGCTGAAAAAGGTCCGGACGGCCTTCTCCAACATCAATTCAGGGAACCGGCATTACGCAATGTTGAACAGGTCGCACGCTGTCGTTGTCCTTCCTGCTGTGCGGGGCGGCCGAATTGCCGATGCGGGTATTCGCCGCTGGCTCTGCAAAGCGCGATTGCACGTTGACGATGCGCACACGGAACCGCTGCCGCGGGTGCTTTCCGTGCTGGGGCTGCCGCCGGTCCGGAACGGAATGGCCGCGTTACGCTTATGGGGTCAGCGGGGTCGCCGGCCCGACGGCTGGCAATGCGGCGCGGACCCTGTCTATCTGGAAGCTCGCCTGGATCACTTGCACCTGCATGCTTTGCGAGATGTGAGCGCGCCGCAAACTGAGGGCTTGTTTCATTATTTGCAGACCACACTGGCCGCCGAAAGACCGTATGCATTCCACCACGTCGATTCGTCAGGCTACCTGCAACGGGAGGATGCGATGGCAACGATGCAGGTCGCTGCGGCAACCGCTCATGGGCACTCGCCGGATGATTTCGCGCTGGCCGGTCCGGCGCCCGGGCTGCACGACGCACTGCAAAGCGAATTGCAAATGTGCCTGCACGAATGCGACGTCAACCGCCACAGGGCGATGGCCGGGCAATTGCCCGTCAACTCGCTGTGGTTCTGGGGCGGCGGCGAGGCGCCTGCGCTGCAGGTGCAAGCGCTGCCGCCGCTTTTTGGCGATGACTCCTTGTTCACCGGCTACTGGTTGCGGTCGGACCAGACGACCCGGCGCTGGCCCGGTCGCCTTGCGGCCTGCGCAATGGAAGCCGACAGCTTCGTCGCGGTTACGCCATGCGACGCCAACGCTGATAAGGCAGTGGAATCGTACCTGGACGAATTGCGCATGCTCCTGGCACGTGGCCGCGTCGCGCGGCTCACGTTGCTCTTTCGCGACGGGTTGCAGGCGGATATGCGTCGCCGCGACCGGTTGCGTTTCTGGCGTCGCAGCAGCGCACAGTTGGCGCCCGGCAGCCACCGATGAAGCCGATCCACAACCGCCCGCTGAAATTGCGCGACCCCGGTGGCAGGGGGCCGCCTTCCGGGCTTGCGGCACTGGACCCATTGCTCGCTCGATTGTATGCGGCGCGCGGCATCACCACCCCGGACGAATTGCTGCTGGATCTCAAGGGCATTCTTCCCGTCGGCGCATTGCGTGGCGTATATCCGGCCGTCGAGTTACTGCTGAACCACCGTGGTCAGCGCATCGTTGTGATCGGCGATTTCGATGCGGACGGCGCAACCAGCAGCGCGCTGGTCGTTCGCTGCCTGCGGGATTTCGGTTTCGCAAATATTGATTACCTGGTACCGAACCGCTTTGAGTACGGCTACGGACTGAGCGCCGAAATCGTGCGGGTGGCGGCACAATCCTCGCCGGCGCTGCTGATTACCGTGGACAACGGTATTTCCAGCATCGATGGAGTCGCGGCCGCCGCCGCTTTGGGCATTGACGTCCTCATTACCGATCATCACTTGCCAGGTAGCCGGTTGCCAGACGCCCAGGCTATCGTGAACCCGAACGCGCAGACGACGTCGGGTGAGCGAGGCGCAGCCGGATCAAACCTGGCGGGCGTCGGCGTAGCGTTCTACCTGATGGCGGCACTCGGCAAGACCCTGCAGGACCGCGGTCATTCCGGCGCAGCCAGGATTCCGGCTCGCTACCTCGATCTCGTTGCGCTTGGCACGGTAGCCGACGTTGTGCCGCTCGATCACACCAATCGCATCCTGGTTGCCCAGGGACTGCAGCGTATGCGATCGCGACAGAGCGTGCCTGGAATCCTCGCTTTGCTGTCGGTGGCGGGTCGCGATCCGGCGCGCGCCGTCAGCGCGGACCTGGGATATGCGGTCGGGCCGCGCCTGAATGCGGCGGGGCGCCTCGACGATATGTCGGTTGGTATCGAGTGTCTGCTCGCCGACGATCCTGCAAGCGCCGGCCGACTGGCCGCCGTACTGGACGGCATCAACAATGACCGGCGTGAGATCGAGACGGGCATGCGTGAGCAGGCGTTTGCTTTTGTCGACACGCTGTCCGAACGCGGCCTGCCGCCGTGCGTGTGCGTTTTTGATCGCAGCTGGCATCAGGGCGTTGTCGGTTTAATTGCCGCGCGCGTCCGGGAGCGCTGCCACAGACCGGTGATTGCCTTTGCGCGGGACGAGAGCGGGCAGTTCCTGAAGGGCTCGGCACGGTCGATACCCGGGGTTCACATTCGTGATTTGCTTGAAGCGGTCGCGACGGCGAAACCGGGCATTGTCGACAAGTTTGGCGGACATGCAATGGCGGCCGGCCTGTCGCTTAAGGAGCAGCACTTTGCACAGTTCTCGAGCGCGGCCGCGGACCAATTGACCCGCCTGTATCCGCAGGCCGATTTCAGCGGCGCCCTGCTAACGGACGGCGAGTTGCCGGCCGCGAGCCTGAGCCTGTCCGTGGCACGCCTGTTGCGGGACTCCGGGCCGTGGGGTGCCGGCTTCCCGGAACCTCTCTGGCAGGGTGATTTTGCAGTGCTCGAACAGCGCACGGTGGGGGAACGGCATCTGAAACTGCGGGTGCGGCCGCTTGCGGGCCCAGCGGTGGTGGATGCGATTGCGTTCAACCAGGCCGGTCCCGTGTTTCGTGGCCCGGTCCGGCTTGCCTACCGTCTCGACGTCAACGAATGGCGAGGCGTCGAGTCTCCGCAGTTGGTCGTCGAGCAGATAACGAGTCTCGAACACCGCTGACACCCCGCAGCGACGCCCGTCTGCGACGGCGGCATCGTGGTAACATGCCGCGTTTTTCGTCGCGCCCGTCGGTGCGCGAGGCACGCTGCGAAGAAAACGACGTAAGCGGCGACGTTAGCCGTTCCCCGAAGAATTGCATTGCCAGTCAGGGCGAGAAAATGGATAGCAACCAGGTCATAGCGCAGATTGCGGACCTCACCGAGCGCACCAGTGCGTTGAGGAGGTATCTTTGACTACGAACAAAAGGCGGAGCGACTGACCGAGGTCAA
>CAYVLL010000076.1:0-10402 GCA_964452235.1 uncultured Woeseiaceae bacterium | reverse complement strand
CCTGGGAAACCCGCCAGCGCTTTTGCACCCGTGTCAACCTTGATGCCTGGAACCATGCCGAGGTCGGCAAGGTATTTCGCGAACGGAACGCCGTCTGCCGTACTTTGGCGAATCGTCTCGTCGTACAGGATCACACCGCCGATATAGTCGGCAAGGCCGGGCGTCGTGAACAGCATTTCGCGATAGCGACGCCGGTTTTCCTCGGTCGACTGTGTGTCGATTTTGTCGAAGCGCTTCTTGATGGTCGGCGAGCTTTCATCGGCAGCGAGGATTCCTTTGCCGTCGGCAACCATCGCCTTGGCCACGGATTTCAATTGGTTCAGGTTCATTCAACTTTCTCCGGAAAGATGCACGGTTTGGAGCATTCGGGTTGCGCAGCGAAAATCCGACACCGCAGAAGACCGGGTGCGGAGCACGACGGCGTAGGATAGCAAAATTGCCGCCCTGTCGTGGGCGCCGGTCCCCGCCCCTGCTGGTTTTCGGCTTTAAATAGTACTAAAATGGTCCTCTTTTAGCGGGCGGAGAGAATCCATGTTGCGAATCAGCCGCTTGACCGATTATGGAACGGTTGTGCTGGCGCAGCTCGCGTCCAGTCGCAGCGGATTTGCCAGCGCCACGGAAGTTGCAGCAGCGACCGGCCTAGGTCTGCCTACGGTAAGCAAATTGCTGAAAAACCTCGCCAGGTCCGGGCTGGTCGATTCGGCCCGTGGTTCGCATGGCGGCTATCGACTGTCTCGCGATGCCCGTGACATCAGTGCCGCGCAGGTTATCGATGCACTCGAAGGACCGGTCTCAATCACCGACTGCAGCGCACACGACCGCCATTGCGACCTCGAAGCAACCTGCAGCGTGGGCGGAACCTGGCAACGTATTAATCTGGCAATTCGCCAGGCGCTCGATGAAATAAGCCTGGCGGACCTGTTGCGAACCAACAGCCCGTTGCCACGTTTTCGCTTCGCATCAACGCCGATCAGTATCGAGCGCAAGAGATAGGATTATTTGCATGTCGACGCAACCGAATGACATTGAAACCCTGGTAAACCGTCGCTACAAGCACGGGTTTATCACCGACATCGACTCGGACAGCCTGCCGCCGGGCCTCGACGAGGAGGTCGTCCTGGCAATCTCGGCGCGTAAGAATGAACCGGAATTCATGCTGCAATGGCGGCTCAAGGCATATCGTCACTGGCTGACGATGCAGGAACCGGAGTGGGCTCACGTTCATTATCCTAAAATCGATTACAAGAGCATTTCGTATTTCTCAGCGCCACGGTCCGACAAGGACCGGCCAAAAAGCCTCGACGAAGTCGACCCGAAGCTGCTGGAAACGTACGACAAGCTGGGCATTCCGCTGCATGAGCGGGCCAGGCTGGCCGGTGTCGCCGTCGACGCCGTGTTCGACAGCGTTTCTGTGGCAACGACTTTCAAGGCGAAGCTGAGTGAAGCTGGCGTCATATTCTGTCCGTTCTCCGAGGCAGTAACGAAGCACCCCGAGCTGGTACGCAAGTATCTCGGCAGTGTCGTGCCGTATCGCGACAATTTTTTCGCCACGCTCAACTCGGCCGTGTTCAGTGATGGCTCTTTCGTCTACGTGCCGAAAGGCGTTCGCTGTCCGATGGAGTTATCGACCTATTTTCGTATCAACGCCGCCAATACGGGCCAGTTCGAACGCACTCTGATCATTGCCGACGAAGGTAGTCACGTCAGCTACCTGGAAGGTTGCACCGCGCCGATGCGCGATGAAAACCAGTTGCATGCTGCCGTGGTGGAACTGGTGGCACTCGAGGGAGCCCAGATCAAGTACTCCACGGTACAGAACTGGTACCCGGGCGACGAAAACGGCAAAGGTGGCATCTACAACTTCGTAACCAAGCGCGGCGATTGTCGCGGCGACAACTCGAAAATCTCCTGGACACAGGTGGAAACCGGGTCCGCAATTACCTGGAAATACCCGAGCTGCATCCTGCGCGGCGAAAATTCAGTCGGCGAGTTCTACTCGGTGGCAGTAGCAAACAATATGCAACAGGCCGATACCGGCACGAAAATGATACATATCGGCCGTAACTCGAGAAGCACCATTGTCTCCAAGGGCATTTCCGCCGGACGGGCACAGAATGCGTATCGCGGGCTGGTGCGCGTCATGCCACAAGCCGCCAACGCGCGCAACCATACCCAGTGCGATTCCCTGCTCATCGGCAAAGAGTGTGGCGCTCACACTTTTCCCTACATGGAAATCCGCAACCCGACGGCGAAGATCGAGCACGAGGCCACCACGTCGAAGATATCTGCCGATCAATTGTTCTATTGCCGTCAGCGAGGCGTTTCAGAGGAGGACGCTGTCAACATGATTGTGAACGGCTTTTGCAAACAGGTGTTCCGCGAGTTGCCGATGGAGTTTGCCGTTGAAGCACAGGCCCTGATGAATGTCAGCCTCGAAGGCGCGGTCGGCTGAGCGGCGGAAGGATTATTAAAATGCTGGAAATCAAGGATCTGCACGTTCGTATCGGTACCACTGACATTCTGACCGGCCTGACACTGACGGTGAATGCGGGCGAAGTCCACGCCATTATGGGCCCGAACGGCTCGGGCAAAAGCACGCTGGCGCAGGTCATCGCCGGCCACGAGGATTACCAGGTTACCAGTGGCTCTGTGACTTTCCTCGGGCGCAATCTGCTGGAACTCGAACCGGAGCAACGTGCACGCCTTGGCCTGTTTCTCGGCTTCCAATACCCGGTCGAAATTCCCGGTGTGAACAACGCCTACCTGCTAAAGGCGGCTCTCAACGCACGGCGCAAGGAACGCGGCGAAACGGAGATCGACGCATTTGAATTTCTGCAGCTCGCGCGCGAGAAAATGACGCTGCTCGATATGGATCCGGCACTGCTCAACCGTTCGGTCAATGAAGGCTTCTCCGGCGGTGAAAAGAAACGCAACGAGATCCTGCAGATGGCGGTACTCGAGCCGCTTCTTGCCATTTTGGATGAAACGGACTCGGGACTGGATATCGATGCGCTCAAAGCGGTATCCAAAGGCGTGAACGCTATGCGTCATCCGGACCGGGCAATTATCCTGGTGACTCACTACCAGCGCCTGCTCGGCTACGTTGAACCGGATTTCGTGCACGTCCTGTCAAAAGGACAGATCATGCGCTCGGGTGACAAGTCATTGGCAATCCAGCTCGAAGACAAGGGGTACGACTGGCTGCGCGAGGCCGCCGCGGGATGAGCGCGCACCTGATCGATTTCGCCCTGCTCGAACGGGCAGTCCGCAATTTGCCGGGCGATGCGTTGAATCCCGTGCGGGAAAATGCGCTTGCGGCATTAAGTCAATCGGGATTTCCGGATCAGCGCCAGGAAGACTGGAAATACACGAACCTTGCTCCGGCGGCAAAGCTCAGCAACGCCTGGCTACGTGAACGCCCTGTCTTTTCGGCGCCGCAGCCAATCAGTGCCTTGCTGCGGCAACGGATCGATCAAACCGTGACAAAAATTCCTGCCCGGTGGCTTGTCATAGCCAATGGCATCGTCGAAAAAACGTCACTGAGTAATCTAGAAGCGCAAGCGGGACTCACTGTCCGGTCAGCCGCGGAATCGGCACACCTGGCGAGCGTCGTGACCCAGGACGTGATGAGTCGTTTCAATGCGGCCCTGATTCGTGACGTACTACACATCGAGATTGCCGCAAATCAGGCAATCGATGAACCGATCGGGATTCTGATCATTGACGATGCAAGTGATAAGACGAGCGTCAGCCAGACTCGTGTCGTAATCGAGCTCGAAGAGAATTCGTGTGCAAGCTTCATTGAACTGCATGCAACTGCCGGCGACGAAGAACAGTTTGCCAACTGCGTCTGTAACATGCGACTCGCCGAGGGCGCAAAGGCTTGCTACGTGCGTATCCAGGAACGCGGTTTGCAGCATTATCAGGTTGGCAGGCTTACTGCACAACTCGAACGCAGTGCCGAACTTAAACATGCAGCATTTGATCTGGGCGGCGCATTGATCAGGAACGATATCGATATCGCTATCCGCGAACCGGGCGCCGCCGTGGAGTTGCTCGGCCTGTACCTCGCAAGTGGTCGGCAGCATATCGATAACCACACTCGCGTCGATCATTGTGTCGGCCCGGCGACGAGTCGCGAGGAGTACCGCGGCATTCTCAACGACCGGGCGCGCTGCGTATTCAATGCCAAGGCAATCGTCCATGTCGGCGCTGACGGGACTGATGCCCAGCAGTCCAATCATAATTTGCTTCTGTCCGACCGTGCGGAAATCAATACCAAGCCGGAGCTGGAAATCTACGCCGACGATGTCAAATGCAGTCATGGCGCGACCGTCGGGCAACTCGACGCCAATGCACTTTTTTATTTGCGTTCGCGGGGACTGGACCAGAGTGAGGCAGCGCGCGCGTTGACCCGGGCGTTCGCCGAGACAATCGTCGAACGAACGCCAGTGGTGGAAGTGCGGCCCTACCTGCAGGCCATTGTCGATCGCACACTGCATTCGTTGATTGACGGAGAATCTGCATGACCACGTCGTTGACCGGCAAGCTCGCCGAGCGGCCCTCGCAAGCCGTCGCCCTGGAGAATTGCCGCAAGGACTTTCCGGCCCTTGACCAGAACATCAGCGGGCATCCATTGGTTTATCTGGATAGTGCCGCCTCGGCACAGCAACCTGAATGCGTTATTGATGCGGTCGCTTCCTACCAGCGCCACAGTCATGCCAACGTGCACCGCGGGGTGCATACCCTGAGCCATCGTGCCACCGAAGCGTACGAGGCCAGCCGCGACGCGATTACGCGGTTTATCAACGCCAACAGCCGGGCCGAGGTTGTCCTGACGAGCGGCACAACCGGGGCGATAAACCTCGTTGCGCAAAGTTACTGTCGTCCGCGGTTGCAGCCGGGCGACGCCATTCTAATTACGCACCTCGAACATCATTCGAATATCGTTCCCTGGCAACTGGTCTGCCAGCAAACCGGCGCAGAGCTGCTGGTGGCACCGATCGATCAGTCCGGGAAAGTCAACGCCGAGAAGCTCATCGATTTGCTCGATCGCAACGTGCGCATGCTGGCGATCGCGCATGTTTCCAACGCGCTCGGCACGATTCTGCCGGTCGCAGATCTGATCAACGCGGCACACGAGCGAGACATTCCGGTGCTCATTGACGGAGCGCAGGCGGTACCGCATTTGCCGGTCGATGTACAGGCGTTGGACTGCGACTTCTATGCCTTCTCCGGACACAAGATGTTTGGCCCGACAGGCACCGGCGTGCTGTACGGCCGGGAATCGCTGCTGGAAGCCATGCCGCCGTACCAGGGCGGTGGCGACATGATTCTCGAAGTGCGCATGGACGGCTCCACCTGGAACGAGCTGCCATACAAGTTTGAAGCCGGCACGCCGAATATTTCCGGCGTCGTGGGTCTTGGTGCGGCGGTGACTTATCTGCTGGAAATCGGTATGGAGCGGGTAGCCCGGCACGAACATGAGCTGCTCGCTTACCTGACGGAAAGCCTCGCTGCCGTCGAGGGCATACGCCTCATCGGTACGGCTGGCAATAAGGCCAGTGTGCAGTCGTTCATGCTCGATGCCATACACCCGCACGATCTCGGAACGATTCTGGATCATCAGGGCATAGCGATCCGGACAGGCCACCATTGTGCAATGCCCGTCATGGATTTCTTCGGTGTCCCGGGCACTGCTCGTGCCTCGCTGGCTCTGTACAACAATCGCGACGATGTCGATCGCCTGGTAGCAGGTTTGCAGAGGGCCCGGGAAATTTTTGCATGAATGCTGAAACCAGCACTACTGATGAACTGCGCGAGCTGTATCGGGAGCTCATTCTCGATCACGCCAGGAATCCCCGTCATTTCGGCAAATTGGACGGTGCTACCCATGTTGCCGAGGGCGTTAATCCACTGTGCGGCGACAAACTGAGATTGTATTTTTCGGTAGACCACGCCAGCTGCATCGCTGACGCTCGCTTCGAAGGCTCCGGTTGTGCAATTTCGGTTGCATCCGCATCGCTCCTCACTGATACCGTCATCGGTCTCGATACTGATCGGGCTCTGAAGTACTTTACATCGATGGTAGGGCGACTGGCGCAGGCTGACAGCCATCGAAAAGCAGACACGAACCTGCTCGATGACATTGATCTGGGCAAGCTGCGCGCCCTCGAGGGTGTCAAGGAATTTCCGTCGCGGGTAAAGTGCGCAACACTCGCCTGGCATGCATTGAACTCGGCGCTGCAAGGCAAATCGCAACCGGTATCTACGGAGTAAGACCCGGATGTTTGGCCATACCAATGAACCGTTCTCACTGGCGCGCGACGTCAAGGCCGTGATCGTTCCGGCGGGGGAATCGGTAACGCTGCGCGAAGGAACCGCTGGTTTCATTACCCAGGCGTTGGGCGGCAGCTTTACGGTTTACGTCGAAGGCAACCTCTTCCGCATCACCGGTCAGGATGCCGATGCGCTTGGCAAAGAGCCGCTGCCGCGCCCTGAAATACCCGAGAATGCAACCGACAGGGACATCGAGGAGGTTGTCTGGCAGCAGCTTCGTACCTGCTATGATCCTGAAATTCCAATCAATATTGTAGATCTGGGCCTTGTGTATCGCTGCGACGTCGCACTGCAGCCCGACGGTTCCCGGGCGGTCAGCGTCGACATGACATTAACGGCGCCTGGCTGCGGCATGGGCGATGTGCTGGTGCAGGATGCCCGCGAAAAGATCTCGATTGTGCCGACCGTCAATGACGTCACCGTAGAACTGGTATTCGATCCACCGTGGAACCAGGGCATGATGAGCGATGAGGCAAAGCTGCAAACCGGAATGATGTAAACTCCCGGGAAATCGCAGACCCGACCGGATCCGTATTCGCAACAACAACGACAACCGATGAAAACGCTTACGATTCTCCGTCACCTCAAGTCAAGCTGGAAAAATGCCAACCTGCCGGATATCGAGCGGCCCTTGAGTCGCCGGGGAAAAGAAGACGCCCCGATTATGGCCACGCGCATCCGCGAAGCAGGAATCCGGCCTTCCCTGATCATCAGCAGCCCGGCAAACCGCGCCTGGACAACGGCGAAAGTCATCGCGAAGGAAATTTCCTACCCGATCGAGTTTCTGCAACGCGAGCGGGACATGTACCTCGCTGACGTCGAGCAGCTGCTGGAACTGCTGGAACGCCAGGATAACAAATTCAACAGCATCATGATCGTCGGCCACAATCCCGGGCTGACCGAATTCGCCAACTACCTGCTACCGCAATTGACGGACAATATCCCGACGGGCGGCGTCGTCTCGTTGAACATCGATACGGACGACTGGAACCTGCGGCAACGCGCGCCGGCGGAGCTGCTGGTATTCGATTATCCAAAAAGTGAGCGGGCGTAACGGCCGGGACCTTTTCGCTAGCATTCCGGCACGTTAACCGCGAGTCCACCGCGCGACGTTTCCTTGTAGATAGTCGACATGTCGAGGCCGGTCTGGCGCATGGTGTTGATTACCTGGTCGAGCGACACCTTGTGCGAACCATCGCCCTGCAACGCCAGGCGTGCCGCATTGATTGCCTTTACGGCACCCATCGCGTTGCGCTCGATACACGGTATTTGTACGAGGCCGCCGACCGGATCGCAGGTAAGGCCGAGATTGTGTTCCATGCCAATCTCAGCGGCATTCTCGATTTGCTCGTTGCTGCCGCCGAGCGCCGAGGCGAGCCCTGCCGCCGCCATCGAACAGGCCACACCTACTTCGCCCTGACAACCCATTTCGGCACCGGAGATCGAGGCGTTGACCTTGTAGAGGATGCCAATCGCACCGGCAGTCAGAAGAAATCGATGAATCCCGGCAGGCTCAAAGCTCGGCACCAGTTCGCTGTAATAATGCATGACGGCAGGAATGACTCCGGCAGCGCCGTTGGTCGGCGAGGTCACGACACGGCCGCCGGCAGCATTCTCCTCGTTAACGGCGATGGCGTAGGCGTTGACCCAGTCCATGGTATCGAGACCCAGGCGTTCACCTTTCTCGACCAGGCGCTTGTACAGTTTCGGCGCGCGCCGCGTCACCGACATGCGGCCGGGCAACACGCCTTCGGTGTGGAGACCGCGTTGCACACAGGCACGCATGGCCTGCCAAAGATCGTCCATGCGCTGGCGAACTTCATCGTCCGCACGCCAGTGCGTCTCGTTGTGCAACACCAGTTCCGGGATGGTAAGCCGGTTCCGTTCCGAAAGTTCCAGCAGCTGGGCTGCGCTCGTAAACGCGAACGGCGGTTCTCCCTCCTGGGGCAGCGGTTCCGGATCGTCGCCACGAACGATGAAGCCACCACCGATCGAATAGTAGTCTTCCTGCCGCAGCACGCTGCCCGCTGGGTCTAACGCGACGTAGCGCATGCCGTTGGTATGACGGGGCAGCTCTTCGCCAAAGTCAAAGACCAAATCCGCTTCTGGATCGAATGCGATGGTGCCGACCCCGGGAACGGTCAGGCGCTTCTCTTCGTGGATGGCGCGCAATCGCCCCTCCACGCTGTCCGGATCCAGGGTAGCAGGCTCGCAACCGCTCAAGCCGAGCAGAACGGCGGAATCGGTGCCATGCCCCTTGCCGGTATAGGCGAGGGAGCCGTACAAACGCACTTCGATGCGATGTACGCCGGATGTCAGTTGCGTTGCGAATTCGCGCGCCGCCTTCATAGGCCCAACCGTGTGCGAACTGGAGGGTCCGACACCGATCTTGAAAATATCGAAAATGCTGATTGCGGGCATAGTGGTCGCTGGTACCGGTGAATTCGACTCAGTTGTCGGTTAACGACAGCAGGCCGGCATTCCCACCGACCGCCGATACATTGTCGCTGACACAATATTCGCTGCCGAATCGCGGCAGGTAATGCGGGCCGCCCGCCTTGGGTCCTGTGCCGGACAGCCCCCGGCCACCGAAAGGCTGTACGCCCACAACCGCACCTATCATGTTTCGATTGATATAGATATTGCCTGCACCGGAGCGACTGACCAGGGCTCTCGCGCGGCTGTCGATGCGGCTTTGCAAGCCCATGGTCAGACCATAGCCGAGATTGTTTACGGCGTCGACCGTCGCATCCAGCCTGTTCGCCTGAAACGTTACGACGTGCAGGACCGGACCGAACACTTCCTGCTGCAATTCGTCGAAGTTCTTTACCTCGATCACCGTGGGCGGGAAAAATGTGCCGACTGTCGTGTCCTCCGGCAATCGGCACTGATGTATATTCGCTCCTTTGGCACGCAGTCGCTCGACATGCGTCCCGAGTTTCTCCTGTGCATCGCGATCGATGACCGGACCAACGTCGGTTGCCAATTCAGCCGGATCGCCGATCGTGAGTTCCTCCATATAGCCCTTCAGCAATTCGAGAACCCGCGGCGCGATATCCGTCTGCAGACACAATATGCGCAATGCCGAACAACGCTGGCCGGCGCTGTTGAACGCTGAATACACCGCGTCCAGAACGACCTGCTCCGGCAATGCAGAGCTGTCGACAAACATGGCGTTCTGCCCCCCCGTCTCGGCAATGAGCTGGGCGATGGTGCCGTCACGAGCTGCGAGGACACGATTGATCGAACGCGCCGTCTCGGTGGACCCGGTAAACGCCACGCCGGCAATGCGCGGATCGGCAACGACGCGCGCGCCGGTTGTCGCGCCATCCCCCGGCAAAAAGTGCAGCACGTCCGGGGGAATCCCGGCTTCCAGCAGTAACTCCACGGCACGGTGCGCGACGAGCGGCGTCTGCTCTGCCGGTTTCGCTATCACGGCGTTACCCGCGGCCAGCGCCGCTGTCACTTGCCCGGTGAAAATCGCCAGCGGGAAGTTCCATGGACTGATGCAGGCGAAGACCCCCCGCCCCCGCAGTCCAAGCACGTTGCGTTCGCCGGTCGGACCCGGCAGGCGGTCCGGCATGCCGAAAGCGTGCGCACACTGCGCAGCATAATAGCGGAGGAAATCGACTGCTTCCCGAACCTCGGCAATGCTGTCGGGTACGGTCCTGCCGCCCTCCGCGACGCACAACCCGATCAATTCAGGTGCATGCTGCTCATAGAGATCGGCCGCCTTGCAAAGCAGAGTGGCGCGATCCGCAGCGGCGGTGCGATCCCAGGACTGCTGTGCCGCCACTGCGCGCGTTATGGCACGGTCGACCGCACCGGCATCGGCACTCTGCCAGCGTCCGATGACGCGCGACGTATCGGCCGGACTAACGGACCGGTTCTCTGTGCCCGCTTCCGGTTGGCCGCCATGTGATCCGATGACCGTTATAGGGTACTTAACGCCCTTATTCATCGCGCCAAACAAGTCCCGACTCACTCGGCTGTCCGCCAGGTTGAAACCCCGGGAATTCGTTCGTTCGGGTTGAAAGATATCGCGTGGACTGGGGATACGAGG
>CAYVLL010000075.1:0-10416 GCA_964452235.1 uncultured Woeseiaceae bacterium | reverse complement strand
GTGTCAGTTCCTCCTCTCGAGTCGGCAGAATGAAGAATCTGAAACTGTTGCTGACAACTATCCTGCTGACAGCCTGCGCGCCGCCAGTCGGGCCGGAAGAAGCCGTTCGGCAATGGATCGATACGGCGCAGGCCGCCGTGGAGGAGCGGGATCGCGACTCGCTCATCGATATGATCTCTGACAGCTATGTCGATGCGCGTGGTAACAGGCGTGATGACATCGACAAGATTCTCCGCCTGTACTTCCTGCGCAGCCAGAAGATCGTGCTGGCATCGAAGATCGATCAGCTTGACCTGATCGACGATTCGGCAGCCAACGTGCTGCTCACAGTCGGCATGGCAGGCAGCGATACCGGCTTGTTCGGATTCAGCGCAGACGCCTATCGGTTTGAACTCGAACTCGCAAAGCGTGCCGATACCTGGCAGCTGATCGGTGCGCGATGGGGGGCACTGGGCGAGGAGTTGCGCTGAACTATGGACGACAGGACGCTACAGCGGCTTAACGCCGGGTCAGTGCGCTTCGCACTCCTGGTGCTGGCCGGGACGCTGTTGGTCGGTGCCTGCAGCTCGACGGGACCGGTCCTGCGGACACCGGAGGTGCGTCTTGACAGTGTCGCGATCGACAAATTCCGTTTCAATCGACAGACATTCCTGCTCGGATTCTCCGTCAGCAATCCGAACCCGTTTCCGCTACCGGTAAAGAATGTGCAGTATGAAGTGCTGTTGGACAATGCGCGATTCGCCAGTGGAACAACAGCCAGCGACTTCCTGGTCGCGGCAAACGGCGACGGCAATTTTGCGATCAGTGTCGAGCTCGATCTCATGCAGTCAGCATCCGGCCTCAACTCCCTGTTTAAAAGCGGCCTGGACCAGATCGTGTCCTACGAATTGCGCGGCAGCCTCGGCGTCGATATTCCGTTTGCCAGGCCCGTGCCGTTTGTTCGCTCCGGCACAGTGCAACTCGGCGCGGGCGGCTACTGAGATACTGCCTCTCGTCGCGCCGTGGTAGTTTCCCGGGTAACGAATGTGGCCCGGCAAAATGCCATTCGGTGTCTTATACTGAGTGGCCCGGGTTCATTCGAATTGCCGCTGTCGCTAAATGAGGTGTCGATAATCATTCGGCACTGATCGCCTGACAGCGCGCGAGTGGCAGCCCGTCGTGGCGCCACGGCGCCCTTTCAACGACTTCTGAAGCGGGATCCGCGGCAGGCCGCGGAGTCTCTGGGTAGCGATGACGGCGATTTCCTCACAAGGGCTCTACGACGCTGCGTTCGAGCGCGATAGTTGTGGCTTCGGCCTGATCGCCAATCTCGATGACGCGGCGAGCCATTGGGTGGTCGAAACGGCCATCACTGCGTTGACACGCCTGACCCATCGTGGTGCGGTCGCGGCCGACGGCAGGACTGGCGACGGATGTGGGCTGCTGCTCAAATTCCCCGTTTCGTTCCTGCGCGCCGTCGCAAGCGATTCTGCGATCCCGGTTGCCGAACGATTTGCGGCGGGCATGGTATTTCTGAGTCAGGATGAGAACTGCGCCGCCGAGGTTCGAAGATGCCTTGAGCAAGCCATCGTCGATGGTGGACTCGAAGTGGCCGGGTGGCGGGAAGTTCCGGTGGATCCGTCGGTATGCGGTGCACAGGCGCTCGCGACTTTGCCGCGCATCGAACAGGTCTTTGTCAATGCACCATCCGGTATGGAGCAAACATCCTTTAACCGGAGGCTGTTTCTTGCCCGGCGGCGCGCCGAGACGCGCATTGGGGCAATTGATGCGGCGGCTTACATTGCCAGCCTGTCGTCGGCGACGCTCAGTTACAAGGGCATGGTAATGCCGGAGGGGTTGGCCGGTTTCTATCCCGATCTGAGGGATCGGCGACTGGCGAGTTCCGTATGCGTCTTCCATCAGCGATTTTCGACCAACACGCTGCCGGAATGGCGCCTCGCTCAACCGTTCCGCTTTCTTGCACACAACGGCGAAATCAACACCATCCAGGGAAACCGCAACTGGGCGGTGGCACGAAAAAGAAATTTTCGTTCCGAGAAACTGGACGATATTTCCGAACTCGACCCGATCATTGCCTTGACCGGTTCGGATTCATCGAGTCTCGACAACATGCTGGAAGTGCTGCGCGCGGGCGGCATGGACGTGCTGCAGGCGATGCGCATCCTGATGCCGCCGGCCTGGCAAACAGTGGATTCGGTCGATCCCGATGTGCGCGCGTTCTACGAGTTCTACGATTTCCACATGGAACCCTGGGACGGTCCTGCCGGAATCGTGCTCACCGACGGCCATTACGCGGTCTGTTGTCTCGATCGCAACGGGTTACGGCCGGCACGCTACGTGGTGACGAAGGACCGGCACATTACCATCGCGTCCGAGACGGGTGTGTATGACTACGACATCCGGGACGTCGAAAAAAAGGGTCGTCTCGGCCCCGGCGAGATGCTGGCAGTCGATTTGCGTAACGGGCGGCTGATGAACACCGCGGATATCCATGATGAACTCAAGTCCCGTGCGCCGTACCGCAAATGGCTCAAGCAGGGCGTGCGCTACCTCGACTCGGAACTGGTCGACCGGCACATGGCGGCGGAACCGATGGATCCCGGCACGCTTGCCAGTTACCAGAAGATGTTCAACCTGACCCGCGAAGAACTGAACGAGATCGTCAGCGCACTGGCCAAGGGCGAGCAGGAAGCGGTGGGTTCGATGGGTGACGACACGCCCATGCCGGTCCTGTCACGCATGATTCGCTCTCCGTTCGATTTCTTTCGACAGCAATTTGCCCAGGTGACGAATCCGCCCATCGACTCGTTGCGCGAGCGCATTGTCATGTCGTTGCAAACCAATATCGGCCGTGAACGCAATCTGTTCGACATCGGTCCGGAACATGCCGAGCAGGTCGTGATGAATTCGCCGGTGCTGTCGCAGCGAAAGCTGCGACAGTTGCTGGGGCCGGATATGTTTGCCGATCGCCACGCATTCATCGATCTCAATGCCGCGGAAAGCGACTCTCTGCCACGCGCCCTGGATCGAATTTGTGAAGAGGCTGAGCGGGCGGCGTGCGAAGGCAAGCTCCTTATCATGCTGAGTGATCGCTATTTGAAACCCGGTTTGCTGCCGGTGCATGCGCTTCTCGCAACCGGCGCCGTGCACCACCACCTCGTGCGCAAGGAGCTGCGCTGCTCGGTCAACATCCTCGTGGAGACCGGCGTCGCGCGTGATCCGCATCATTTCGCGTGCCTGATCGGCTACGGCGCGACTGCCGTGTATCCGTACCTGGCCTACCAGAGTCTTCACGATCTGGCGCAGCGCGGTAATGTCGATCGTCACCTGCAGCTGGGCCGCAGCTATCGACGGGGGGTGCGCAAGGGCCTGTTCAAAATCATGTCGAAGATGGGCATTTCATCGGTGTCCAGCTATCGCGGTGCGCAACTATTCGAGATTGTCGGGCTGCACGAGGAGATCGTGTCCCGCTGCTTCCGCGGTACCGTAAGTCGAATCCAGGGCGCGAAATTCGCCGATTTGCTGGAAGACCAGAAGGAACTTGCGCGAGCTGCCTGGGAGCCGCGCAAGCCGTTGTTGCAGGGCGGCTTGCTCAAATACGTCCACGGTGGCGAGTATCACTGTTTCAACCCGGACGTCGTGGCGACGCTGCAGGCTGCCGTGCGCTCAGGCGACATCGGGCGCTACATGGAGTATGCGCAACTGGTCAACGCGCGTCCGGTGGCAACGCTGCGCGACCTGTTCGACCTGCGTCCGGCCGGCAAGCCTGTACCGTTGTCCGAGGTGGAACCCGTCGAAGCTATCCTGCCGCGCTTCGACAGTGCCGGTATGTCACTGGGAGCGCTGTCGCCGGAGGCGCACGAAGCCCTCGCGATCGCCATGAACCGAATGGGTGCACGGTCGAATTCGGGCGAAGGCGGTGAAGATCCGGCGCGCCACCGCAGTCAACGCCGCTCGAAAATCAAGCAAATAGCCTCCGGTCGATTCGGCGTGACTGCCGAGTATCTCGTCAATGCCGAAGTTATCCAGATCAAGATTGCTCAGGGAGCGAAGCCGGGTGAAGGCGGGCAGCTGCCCGGTCACAAGGTTAACGACATGATCGCGCGATTGCGGTTTGCGAAGCCGGGCGTCGGCCTCATCTCGCCACCGCCGCATCATGACATCTACTCGATCGAAGACCTTGCGCAACTGATCTTCGATCTCAAGCAGGTCAATCCGGAGGCGTTGGTGTCCGTCAAGCTGGTTGCTGAGCCGGGCGTCGGAACCATCGCCGCCGGAGTGGTGAAGGCTTACGCCGACCTGATCACGATTTCCGGTTATGACGGTGGCACCGGCGCCAGTCCGCTCAGTTCCGTGAAATACGCCGGCAGTCCGTGGGAGCTTGGCCTGTCGGAGGTGCACCAGGTCCTGCGCGCCAACGATCTGCGGCATCGCGTGCGCCTGCAGACAGACGGCGGCCTCAAAACCGGCCTCGACGTTATCAAGGCGGCGATGCTCGGTGCAGAAAGTTTCGGCTTCGGCACGGCACCGATGGTGGCGCTCGGCTGCAAGTATTTGCGGGTTTGTCATCTCAATAATTGCGCAACCGGAATCGCCACGCAGAACAACGTGCTCCGCAGTGAGTTTTTTGTCGGGCTGCCGGAAATGGTCGTCAACTTCTTTCACTTTGTCGCCGAGGAGGTGCGGATGCGCATGGCCGAGCTGGGTGTGCGTCGCCTCGAAGAACTGATCGGCCGGGTCGACCTCATCGCACTGAAGGCGGGCGAAACGCGACGCCAGCAACAGCTCGATCTGCGCCCGATCATTTCCGATATGGGCCTGGCCGCGGACGCCCCGCAGTTCTGCACCGATAGTCGCAACGAGCCGTTCGACAAGGCAGAGCTCGCGGAAACCATGGTGCGCGACACGCTGCCGGCAATCGAATCGGCAGAAGGCGGGCGGTTCCGCTACGAGATTCGCAACTACAACCGTTCGATTGGCGCGCGGCTGTCCGGCGAAATTGCCCGCCGCTACGGTAACGCGGGATTGCCTGAATCCCCGCTGGTTATAGAGCTCGCCGGCACGGCGGGGCAAAGCTTCGGTGCATGGAACGTCGCAGGGCTGAACCTCGAGCTGGTCGGTGACGCCAACGACTACGTCGGCAAGGGCATGGGTGGCGGACGTATTGTCATCCGGCCTCCGGACGAGGCAGGGTTCGACGCGCACGAGACTGTCATTGTTGGCAACACCTGCCTTTACGGTGCGACAGGCGGACAATTTTTTGCCGCCGGGCGGGCCGGCGAACGTTTTGCCGTCAGGAATTCAGGGGCCATCGCCGTCATTGAAGGTGTCGGCGATCACTGTTGTGAGTATATGACCGACGGCGTGGTCGCCGTGCTCGGTCGCTGCGGGATCAACTTCGGAGCGGGCTTCACCGGCGGCTTTGCCTACGTGCTCGATCTCGACCGCGATTTCGTCGATCGCTACAACCACGAACTCATCGATATCCACCGCATCAACGCGGAAAGCATGGAAGCACACCTGCATCACCTGCGAGCGCTGGTGACGGAACACGTAAACCTCACACGCAGCGCCTGGGGCATGACGCTGCTGGAAGATTTCCGCACGTTCCTGCCAAAGTTCTGGCTGGTCAAGCCGAAAGCAGCGGAACTCGGTTCGTTGATCGAATCACTGCGCCAGGCGGCCTGAGCGAGAATCACGATGCCTAAACATCCGCTGCAATTTCTCGAGGTCCCGCGACGCGACCCCGCAAAGGAGCCGGCCGAAGTGCGCATCAAGCACTTTGATGAAATTTACGGTTCCTACGACGGCGCGCAGGCCGCGAGCCAGGCAGGCCGCTGCATTTCCTGCGGCAATCCGTATTGCGAATGGAAATGCCCGGTGCATAACTACATTCCCGACTGGTTGCGGCTCATCGAGGAAGGCAAGCTGTTCCAGGCGGCTGAACTGTCGCACCAGACGAATTCCCTGCCGGAAATTTGCGGTCGTATCTGTCCACAGGATCGCCTGTGCGAAGGTGCGTGCACGCTGAACGACGGCATCGGTGCGGTGAACATCGGCAACATCGAAAAATACATTACCGACGAAGCGTTCAAGCAAGGCTGGCGCCCGGACATGACACACGTAGTAGACACCGGCAAGCGTGTAGCGATTGTCGGCGCAGGACCGGCCGGGCTTGCCACGGCCGACGTGCTCGCACGAACGGGAATTCGCTCCGTAGTGTTCGATGCCTATCCTGAGATCGGCGGTTTGCTGACTTTCGGTATTCCGCCTTTCAAGCTTGAAAAAAAGGTGGTGCAAAATCGACGATCGATTCTCGAAGGCATGGGTATCGAGTTCGTGCTGGGGATTCGCATCGGCGAAGACCGCCCGTTCGATTCCCTGATCGATGATTTCGACGCCGTTTTCCTCGGCATGGGTACCTATAAATCCGTGCGCGGCGAGTTTCGTGGCGAGGAGCTGTCCGGCGTGCATAAGGCCTTACCCTACCTGGTGTCCAACGTGCGCCACGCGATGGGCGCAGAGCCTGACGATTCGTGGGTTAACCTCGCGGGGAAGCAGGTCGTTGTTCTCGGCGGCGGCGACACCGGCATGGATTGCAATCGCACGGCGGTCCGCCAGGGTGCAGCGAGCGTAACCTGCGCCTATCGCCGCGATGCAGAAAACATGCCCGGGTCGCGTCGCGAGGTGGAGAACAGCAAGGAAGAAGGTGTGCGCTTCCTGTTCAACCGCCAGCCGCTTGAGATTCTCGGGGATGAGCGGGTCACTGGCGTGCGGCTGATCGAAACGCGCCTGGGTGCGCCCGATAGCAGCGGCCGGCGAAGACCGGAGCCGGTTCCCGGAACCGAACAGGTCGTGCCGGCCGACGCCGTGATTATCGCCTTCGGATTTCGGCCGAATCCGCCCGGGTGGTTTGCGGACGCCGGTATCGAGACCTGGCCGAACGGTCGTGTACGCGTCGACTCGCTGGGCCGTTATCCGTTCCAGACCACCAATCCGAAAGTATTTGCAGGCGGTGACATGGTGCGCGGCGCCGACCTTGTGGTCACGGCGGTCTTCGAGGGACGGGAAGCCGCCAAGGGCATCGCCGCCTACCTCGGCGTCTGAGAATCGCTGTTGGCGCGCTCCAACACACGTCAACGCGCCGACCGCCACCTGTAGGAGCCCGTATCACGGGCGATATCCGTCAACGCGTCGACCGCCACCTGTAGGAGCCCGTATCACGGGCGAAATCTGTCCAATTATCCGTGCGCGATCGGCTTGTCGGTGAACAGGTAATCCTTCAATTCCGAATCGAATTGCGGATCCCTGCGGCGAATCCATTCCAGCACCATGGCCGCATGCTCTTTTTCTTCATCTCGATTGTGCGCCAGGATCGCGGCGAGCTCCCTGTCCTTGCACGCATCTACGCGCTGGTTGTACCAATCGACTGCCTCCAGCTCCTCCATCAAAGACGTGATTGCCCGATGCATATCGCGTGTCTCGTCGCTCAGCTCTTCAATCGGCTCGTGATAGCCCTCGTTCGACATCAACAGTACTCCTGACTATGACTGGATACCCTGCATTCCCGCTTTATCGATACCTACGAATTTTCGACCCCGGCACCAACTACGGGGTATTCTGCATTCTAGAATGATTTGCCGGGAGGCGGACTTCGAAAGTGACGCCGCCTGCCACGTCGGACGCATGGATGGAGCCGCCGTGACCGACCGCAATGAGGCGGGCGATGTACAGGCCGAGACCCAGATGGCGGTCTGATTCTTCGCCGCGCACAGAAACCATGGAATCGAACAGCTGCGAGCGCATGCGAGCCGGCAGCGGCGGGCCCGGATTGGTCACCGTGATAACAGCGTTGCGATCGGCCGTTGTAAGGCGCACTGCAATCTCGTCGCCCGGCGCGCTGAAATCGACGGCATTGTCGACCAGCTTGTCGAGCAGCTGGACAATCAGCTCCGGCGAGCCGTCAACCGGCACTTCCGAACCCGCGCCCGAGAACGAAATCCGTCTGTCCGGCCAGGCATCTGCATAGGCAGAGACGGTAGTTTCAAGTACCGCATCGACATCGAATCGCTCCGGCTCGGCGTTTTCGATCAGTTCTTCAACGCGGCTTGCCTCACTCATCGCTGTAAGAATATTCTGCAGGCGAAGAGCGCCAGTGCGGGCGCGTGCCGTGTACTGCGCAGATTCCTCGCCCAATGCTTCGTGTTCCAGATTCTCGAGCGACGACATGACAATGGTCAGCGGCGTGCGCATCTCATGCGACAGCTTCGACGCGAGCGTTCGCAAGTACTCGTTGTATTCGCCGAGTTGTTTCAGCACGCTCGAGAAGCTGCGTGACAGGTCGCCGATCTCGTCGGCCGCTCCGGTACTCGGCAGGTCGGCGTACACGCGGTCGCCGTCCAGCGCCCGCAGAGCGGCGCTGGAAAGCCGCCGTATGCGAAACGACAACCAGCTCGCATAACCCAGCAACGACGCTGCGACTACAAGGGTCGCGATGATGGTGATGTTCATCAGTCGCATCAACGCCCGGTTGGTGAGACTCAGGATTGCATCGGTACCCTGTTGCAGCACCACGACGCCAGCCTGCACGTTGCCAGCCCAAACCGGCTGGGCCACAGCCACGACTGCGCGGCCGGAGCGCTGGCTGCGAAACCAGCTGGTGGCAACGTCGCCTTGCAAAGCCTGCCGGGTATAGTCCTGCTGCTCGCGACCGGACGGATCGGGCTCCGCCAACGCCGCATCCGCACCGGATTCGAGCAGGGCATCGTAAATCATCCGCAACCAGCCTGAGGTCGCGCTGCTGGCCGTAGCCTGCACAGTCAGGTTGCCGGCCGCAGCGAGCCGCCATCCCGCCGTGTCGGTAACGATCAGGCGCAATCCCGGTTGCACGTAGCCTGACGCGACGCTTTCGAGAATCGGCGACGCGCTGACAAACACCCCGGGGGATCGTCCCTCGAAAGTCGCCGTTCGGGTTGCGGGCTGCAGGGGATCGTCGACATTCGTTACGATCAGGCCGACAAACTCGCCGAGCAGCGGTCGCGGGATGCGGGCTTCCAGCTGATAGCCGTTAGCGGTGTCCTGCCAGTGCGCGGAGATGCGCGATTCCACCGCCGATTCACCCGCCGTGCGGCGTAGTGCGACGAGAGTTCCCGGTGCTTCCGGCGCAAACGTGAACGTCGTTGGCCGGCCTTGCCCGTCCTCCGTAACGAGATCGACACGGTCGGAATCGCGTTGCGTCACGTCGTCCGGCTGCGCGTACTGCACGGTCTCATCCGTCACATCCACATAGATATAGAAGTATCCGCGGTACACGCCTGCCGCGTAACGCGCGATCGTGTCTTCACCCCCAAGGGGCACCAGCGCGTCTTCGCCCATTGCCCAGTCGACGAAATAGCCGTCGATGAGTGGTGGCGTCGCAAGAGGATGTCCGTATATGGCGCCTTCCTGCGCGATATTGGCAGGCCTGCGCGGAAACTCTCCCTGGAATTGCGCCAGCGCATCGGCAATCGCCTGCGCGGTGCCGGCCAGCATCTGCTGCTGACCTTCGCGCAATGCGGATTCCGTTTCGCGGATGAACTGGCAGCCGGCCCAGGGCAGCACCAGCGTCAGCAGGCAGACGAGCAGCAACTGGCGCCGGAGCGTCATCCCTTTCCTACAGCGAGATCAGCACTGGCGCCGCCTGGAGGACCATCCTGCAGATGGTCCGTGTCTCGACGTTAGTGCTATGCGTCGAGCCATCGGTAGCCCATGCCATAAACCGTTTCGATGGCCTCGAAGCCTTCGTCGATGGAGAAGAACTTGCGGCGGATACGTTTGATGTGGGAGGTGATGGTGTTGTCGTCAAGGACTGCCTGTGCGGCATCCATGAGTTGCTGGCGATTCCGGACGTGGCCCGGATAGCGCGCAAGGGAATGCACGATCCAGAACTCCGTCAGCGTCAATCCGAGCGGTTGTTCACGCCAGCTCGCTGTCATGCGGTCGACATCGAGTTCGAGATGACCACGCTGCAGGCGACTGGCTTCCGATTGCGGTTTTTGCATGGCGTCGAGGCGGCGAAACAGGGCGGCGACGCGCGCCATCAGGTGCGGCAGGCTGATGTCTTTTGTCAGGTAATCGTCGGCGCCGAGACGCAGGCCCGAGACGGCATCGAGTTCGCTGTCGCGCGCAGTCAGGAAAATGATCGGCAGGTCGGCGGCCTTGCCGCGCAGCTCGCGGCAAAGCTCGAAACCGCCTTCGACGTCGTTCTTGAGATTCACATCGATGACAACGAGATCCGGCAGTCGTGATTCAAATGCAGCGATTGCGGCCGGGCGCGTTTCATAACCCTCGACTGTGTATCCCTCGCGACGAAATGCCGCCGCATAGTTTTCGCGGATCGCGCTTTCGTCCTCGACGATTGCAATGCGTTTGGCCATC
>CAYVLL010000074.1:9176-10504 GCA_964452235.1 uncultured Woeseiaceae bacterium | reverse complement strand
TCTGGTTTGCTCCTGTGCGTGTCTGCGGCCGTGTCAGTGCCCGAGCTTGTCGGAGTCGATCTCGCTACCGACGGGTGCAACGCGCCATTGACCGTCACGCTTCTCGAATTTTGACTCGACCGCAAGCATTGCCGCATCGTGTGCGGTTTCTGCCAGGTCGCCGACCGAGCCCTCATCACCCATATTGCATTCCTCCCAGGTCCGGCGATATACGGCGACGTATAACTCCTGTGCCTCCGCCGGAAGTTCCTGCCTGATATTCTTCGGCAGGTCGTCTGGCGTTTCATATTGCGTAGTCATGTGCGGCCTCAATTCAGGTAGGTGGCCGATCTGCCGGATCCATTGCTTTGTCCGGCCGCCAAGTGTGCCGGCCGACCCGCGGCAGGCCACGGCATCGCATTCAGTGTGGACGCCCGAAATTCGCTCGCGCGCAGGCGATCGCATTCGGTCTTCACGACTGTGTAGCACTCACAACTCAACTCCTCGAGCTTTTCCCGGTCGAGAATTGTTATGTGCCCGCGTTGATAATCGATTGCGCCGAGCTTTCTCAGCTCTCCTGCGGCCGCGGTTACGCCTTCGCGACGCACGCCCAACAAGCTGGCGATCTTTCCGTGAGTCAGTGCTATTTCGTCACCGGAGAGACAATCAACGGAAATGAGAAGTTTTCGGCAGAATTGCTGTTCAATCGAGTGATGACGATTGCACACCGCTGCCTGACTGATCTGGGCGAACAACGACTGTATGTACCGCAGCATCAGCCAACGCATCTCATCATGGCGATTGAACTCCTCCTTCAGGAGTCGTGTCGGCACGCGGTAAGCTGACCCGGCACATTGAACCATCGCCTGGCTGCAAGGATTTCTGCCACCGGTAAGCGCATCGATACCGACCATTCCTTCGCTGCCCACGACAGCGACCTCTGCTGATTTACCGTTCTCGATGACGGACAGCAGGGAGATCAGGGCGTCAGTGGGAAAATAAGCGTAGCGCTCCGCAAACCCGGCCTCATACACGACGGAACCAAGCGGCAGTTCGACCAGCTTGAGATCGCCTGCAATCCGGTCGCTTATTTCTGTCAACAGCACCGAGAGTAGCTCGTTCTGGTATAGCTGGGGCGGGTTGAGCATCGCGTAAGTCACTTTCATGCAGGAGTCTCGCTGGCCGGAGTCTTAACCTTCTCTCATGCAAAGAGCGGGCCAGACCCGGCGCGGCTGGCCAAACGTAGTCGATCGGTGGGTTTCTGGCGGGATTTTTGGGCGGTATTACAGGCCCGGCTGTAAATTTTTCCCCGGCCGTGCGGCGGGGCGCCGTGCAACGGGCGCCGTGCA
>CAYVLL010000074.1:0-9076 GCA_964452235.1 uncultured Woeseiaceae bacterium | reverse complement strand
GCTGTAAATTTTTCCCCGGCCGTGCGGCGGGGCGCCGTGCAACGGGCGCCGTGCAGCGGGCACCCGTCACACGGCCACCCGGTATCCGTCTCGGCCGCCCCAAACTGTGATTGCCGACACAACCGCTCCAATAAGGATCTGAAAGGATGCAACTTCAGGTTACCATTGCGTAAGACCTGCTTGGGGAAGCTTGGATGCGAATTATTCTCGCCGTTTGTCTGGCGTTGCTGTGTGTGCCCTCTGGCGGAGCGTCCGGACGGGCGCCGGGCCTTTTCGATCTCGCCGGCGTGCCGATCCGGGTGTTCGACCTGCAGGCCGATGGGGTATCCCAGGCCTTTCGCGAGTTCATGCTAACGGTACCGATGACCAATGCGAGGCAGGTGCCGCTCGCGTTGATCGACGACGTCGTCGCATCAGTGTCTTTCGTCAAGGCCGCAACGCCCGCCGCCATGCCTGCCTATTTCGTTGCTGCGTATATCCAGAAGACGCCGTTTGTTGCCATGGCGGACGCCGACCGGGTGCGTTACCTCAAGCGCTATGGAGAGACCGTGTACCCGCAACGCGAGTGTCCGGTGTTCGTCAGCCAAAGCAGCGCCAGTGTTTCTCAACTGCTCGGTACCGCGTCAAGCCTTCCGGCCAGCTATTTCGAGCAGGTTACGGGCGATGCCCGGTTTTTCGACCGCTTGTTCGCCCTCACCGAGGTTTCGCACTGCGGGTTCATCGCGCGAGAGCTGGTACAACCGACCGTTCTGCCGTCGTCGATCGAATCGCACGAGCTGCGTACGATTCTCGAAGCGCTGGGGGACTACGAAGCATCTGTCCTGGTGCGCTCCATTCCGCGTGACGGCAGCGCTGCCGATGAAGTCGATGCACTTTTCGCCGCGCGATTGTTGGCGATGTTTCTCCTGGAGCGGGAGAGTCCGTACACCGCTGTTCCGGCGCTGGTTCTGGAATACCAGCGCAGTGACGTCAGAGACGTTCATCGCCGCCTCCGTCCGATCATGCGTTCCGTTCGCCTGGCACGCCAGGCTGTCAGGAGCGAACTGGAAGCCCGCGGCGAGCTGAAGACAAATGTCTCCCTCGCAACGCTCGAACGCATATTAAAGGAAGCAGAAGGAGCCGGGCGTCTTGCAGTCGATGATCCATTGGCTGAATCCCTCATTGCGGCACTGGACACAGCCGTCGTACTGCTGCAGGGCGATGTGTCCGCACGCGTGTTCCCGGCGCCTCTCCCGGAGAGCCGCGTACCGCACGATCTCCTGACCCTCGGTGGCGCGATCAGTCTCTGACGGAGTCACCAGCCCCGCAGGCACTTGCTAAAGCTTCCGCAAGTGCAAAATCTACAATAAAGCCACCGGATTACCCGTCTCCGTCTTCCAGGAGCCTGCCAGGGCCAGTATTCCTGTCGTTCCTTCGTCTGGCACAAACCTTGCAGACCGCAAGGCAGGGTGTATTGCACCTTCTTGTGGCAACAAAATGGAGATAGATATGAAGAAAATTATTCTTACTGTGGCGAGCCTGGGAATGGCCGGCAGCATGGCGGTTTATGCGCAGAATCAGGAAACGACGCCGTACGAACCCAACCGGGACATCGTGACCGAGTCGCAACGCGACCTTGACCGGTCGATGGGCGAACGCCAGCACGATTCGCCAGTCCAGTCCGACTATGACAAGGAAAGGCATGACAAGACGACCCAAAGCGGAACCACCGATACGCAAGGTCAGTACGGTCAGGACAAGACAAAAACGGGCCAGCACGGTGGCATGGGCAAGGACCTGTCCGCAAAGACTGCTGAAGAGCTCGAAGGCAAGAAAGTAGTAACCTTGACGGGCGAGGAAGTCGGCGAGATTAACGACGTCGGCACAAGCGCCACTCGGCAGGCACGAGTAGCAACGGTCGACGTCGGTGGTTTTCTGGGAATAGGTGAAAAGACCATCGCTATTCCGCTGTCCGAGCTGCAGTCGTCGGTTTCCGATGAAGACAGCGTGAGGACATCCATGACTCGTACATCGATCGAAGCACTGCCGGAGTTCGATGAGTCTGACTTTACCGCGGATGACGAAGCGGCCGACGACAGCTACTAACCGATAACGAACGGTCCCGAAAGGGATCAGGATCTGGAAAGAAACGCTTGAGATCCAGGCACAGGAATGTGCCTGGATCTTTTTTTGGGGTCAGTGGGGATGGAGCCTTGGAACAAGCTCCGAGTAAGCGCCAACCGGCTCCGGTAAGAGCCTCTACTGCGGGCGGGCACTCAGCCGATCACTTCCCAGGTGCCATCCGAATTGCGACATGCGATGCGTTCTTCAGCTTCCGACCCTCGCGCTGTCTCCACCTGGAATTCGAACTCCCGGCACGGGCGTCCACTTCGGTCATACGTTTCGCTCGGTGTCACACGGAACTCGTTGCCGGTATCAGGATTTACCCAGGCGGACGTTTCGCCGGTGCGATTCTCTTCCAGCGCCCAGGCAGTCTGCTGCAGGTCATCCCGCTCCATACGGGCACCGATCCGCTCACCGACAACGCTGCCAAGCAGTGCGCCTGCGATGATCGCGACGGTGCGGCCGCTGCCGCCACCGACTTGCGTACCCGCCGCGGCACCCGCCACACCGCCGAGAACCTGACCGGTCGTGGATTTGTCCATTATCGGCTCCGAGTCCTGTCCTGCACAGCCGGTCAACGCTGCGCTAACCCCGAGCAATAACACCGGCGTTAAACGTTCTGCACCACTGGTATGTCGTTTCGTGTCCATGGTCGTTCCTCCTTATCGATGGTTCCGGAACCGGATAGCAGCGGTCCCGGTCGGGCCTGTACTATCGATAGATGCTCTGCAATTGCTGTGCCACCCGTAGCGTGGAGAGAGCCGGTGGCACCTGCCCGAAAGCCCGCCGCAGCGGCACGGAAGTACCGATCAGCCGATGTAGTTTCTGCACAGAATGGCAATTGTTTCCGACAGCGGTACCCCGCCCGCGTCGATTTGCCGCCAATGGCGCGCTGAGCTGGCTCGTCCGGACCCCCCATGATTGGCATACGGATTGCATGGGACCAACTCGACCCTTCAGCTCCTGCGCACGATGCTGCGAGGATATGACAACGAACGATCGAACTTTACTGTTGACGAATCCCAACGCCCGCCAGGGCGATCTCGACCGGCACGCGCTGGTGTCCAGGCTGCAGGAGATCGGGCCGGTGGTCGCGCCAGAGTGTAGCGAGCAGGGCTCGATGGAGCGTGCCATTGGACGCTATGCCGGCTCGGTGGGCCGCATCGTGATTGGCGGCGGTGACGGGACATTGCACGCCGCGCTGCCAGCCCTGATGTCCACCAAGCTGCCTGTGGGCGTACTTCCGCTGGGCACGGCCAACGACTTTGCCCGCTCGATCCGGTTGAACGACGTCCCGCATGCTATTGATGCGATCGTTGCGGGAACTACGCGGCAGGTCGATGTCGGTGTGGTAAACGGCATCCTTTTCCTGAATGCGGTCAGCATCGGACTCGGGCCCCGCATCAACAACGATCTCGACTCGGAAACGAAGGCGAAACTGGGTGTTGCTGGCTATCTCATTCACGCACTGCGCAACGCGACGAATTATCGAGGCATGCGAGCGGTGATCGAGTGTGACGGAGAAGCGGTGTCGGTGCGCAGCATCCAGATAACGATCGGCAACGGTATCCACTATGGCGGGGGCATGACGATTTCCAGCGCCGCGCGCCTCGACGACGGTATTCTCCGGGTTCTGGCCATCCGCCCGCAAAGCGTTGCGAGCCTGCTAACCTATGGCCCCGCAATCAAGTCCGGCAATATCCAGGACGATGAAAATTTGCTGACCTTTGCCGGTCGTGAAGTGATCGTCCGGACGCGTTACGAGTCTAGCGTTACTGCCGATGGCGAGGAGGTTACAAGAACTCCCGTCGAATGCAGCTGCCTTCACAAGGCCCTGACAGTTTTTGCTCATGCCGAGAGACGGTAATCCAGAAAGGTCAGATATGCCAAACCATGTATTGACAAAGTACCAGAGCGCCTGCCGCGAGGGCCATGCGCAAGCACAACTGCTGCTGCATCTTTACGAGCAGCTTGCGGATGACGAGAGGGGCACGCTGATCGAACGATTGAACGTTGGCAATCGCCTGAATGAGTTGCGACGTGATCGGAATCTCCTGTCGGAAAAGCTGTCGCAGCTCGACCTGTTGCAGACGGAACCCGATCCGGAGCGCGAAAAGTTGCTGGAATTATTTACCGACCTGAAGCGCGCCTTTACCGCCGACGACGAGCACGCCATCAGCGACCGATTAGCAAAGGAAGAGTCTGCTTTTCTGGAGCTCCTGCAGGAGGTAGCCGGACACGATAGCGACCAATCGGTGGGCACCAGCGTTGCACAAACTCGTGCGGCAAACGAACTCCTGAATTCCCTTTCACAATCCGGCGACTGAAGCCGTCTGGTACGGTTCTTGCAAGTTCTGCGGACAAGTACACGGCCGATTACCGCAGACTTCAGGAGATCGACGATGCCGTATGCAAAGAATTCCGAATTACCCGACAGTGTGAAGGACAACATTCCCGCTCACGCGCAAGATATCTATCGCGAGGCTTTTAATAGCGCCTGGGAGCAATACAAGGACCCGGACGATCGCCGCAATGATTCGTCCCGGGAAGAGACCGGACACCAGGTAGCATGGTCAGCCGTTAAGAAGAAGTATGAGAAGTCCGATGGCAAGTGGCGGAAGAAGAGCGACTGAAGACTGACGGAACGTAGTCTGATGTCGGAACCGGGTCAGGGTACGCCCGATAGGCGTGAATGCACCAATGTTTGAACGTCTTACTCGAGATGCCAGAGTCAGGCAGGAAGCACTGCGGATTCGTCGCAAAGTTGTCGCCGGGATTGTTAAGGCACTCTTTATGCCCGCTGATCAGCGCGCTCGGCGCATGACCGCGTTGCGAGCTATCGTTGCGCGCGCTTCGAGCGACGCGTGGGCAGACCGCTGCCTGAACGACCTGCAGACAGCGCGTTTGACAGAACTGAAGAGGGCTATTTCAGACTAACGATATCGACTCGTTTTCATCCGGTGCATCGTAGCCGGGCTCGAGTGTAAAACAGAATATCGCACCCTTGTCCGGTTCGGCATCAGCCCAAATGTTGCCACCGTGTCGCCGTACGACCCTGGCCGCAATATCAAGCCCGAGTCCGAGGCCTTCCGTATTTCCATTGTTGTCCAGGCGCCTGAACGCCCGGAATAGCTGTCCGCGCAATTTCCGGTCGAAGCCGACGCCGTTATCGCGGACACTGTAGATAGCTACGCCGTTACGAGTTTCCGATCGAACCTCAATCAGGCGACTTTCCTTGCTCCTTGTATACTTCAAGGCATTGCTCAGCAGATTCATAATCAGCGTCCTCACGAGGACCAGGTCTGCCGTTGCCGGTGGCAGATCCTCGACAACCAGCTCGACCGCGGGTTCCTGTTCCGCCGCACTCAGCTCGTTGAACACATCCTTGACGACCTCGGTCATTGCTATCGGCTCTGGATTGAACGTCGCATGCGACACCACCGACAACCCTAACAGTCGATTCAGAATATCCGTCATGCGGCCGACGCCGCGCGATGTACGCTGCAAGGCATCCATGCCCGCCTGGTCCAGCACATTGGCGTACTGCTGCTGCAATAGCTGTATGTTTACGGAAATCGAGTTCAGGGGATTTCTCAGGTCGTGCGCCACCGAGTCCGTTATGGTCTCGAGATCTGTCGAACGATCGGCCAGCTCAGAGGTTCGTTCGGCGATCTGCCGTTCCAGATGCCGGTTCAGTTCCGCGAGTTTGTGTTCTGCTACTTCCGCTGAAAGTGCTCGTGAGCGTGCGCGGTCATTCTCGAACGTCAAGAGTCCTACCAACAACGCCATGCCCAATCCGGTGATCAGAATTCCGTTCACCGCCGGTGTCTTCATTGTCTTTATCAGCGCCGGCGCAGGTATATGCTCGACACGCCATACCGGTCCCATGATGGTCTCGATCATGCCATCCCGCACCCAGAGTTCAGGGGTATCGCCGGGGGGCTCACCACGCTGGTATAAAAGGGCATCGCCCCAATGCACCGAGACCGCATAACCCGGTGATTGGTCCTGCAACAGGTGCTCGAATAACTTATGTGAATCAACGATCGCCACCAGGCGGCCATTGCCGTCGGGAGTGGTCGTAACAACGTGCAACTCGGCTGTGCTGTCGTCCGCATCGTCGCGAACGACGGGTCCTACTATGCCCTCGCCGGCTAACTGGCCGGTGGCAGTCAATACCGTTTCGTAGTTTTTCCACTCCTCATTGGTGGGCCGATAGTCGAGCACCGGGTTCTCCCGGGTACGCAGGTAGCGCGTGCCGCGTGCCGCATCGCTCCAGATCACCACTTCAAGCCCGTCAAAATGCGCTTGTTCGATTGCTGCGTCCGTCGCCCATTGATCGCGTGGCAGATGGCCATAGTGGGCCCAGTAGTCCCGCACGTCCCGAAACGCGTGGAGCATCGAGTTGACGTGCCGAATCACCCGACTTCTCGCTGCGTACGATTCCGATTCCGCGATCCGCGCGATCTGCGCGGTTTGGTAATCATGCAAAGCTTTCCAGACGAGCACAGTGAGGATGCAGACTGAAAGGGCGGTCAGAACAGAGAGAGTCAAACGCTTCATCGAGAGTTGGGCTCCGGCATAGCCGACCAGTATACAATCTTATTCAGTATCTGCGGTTACCTGCCTCCCCGGTATCCTCCGCGCGGCCCGGTTGTTGCCGCCGGAAGCGCCGGCTTATCAGCTGCAGCCAGCGAAATCTGCGATTCGTGCGGCCGGCCGTGTATACAAACCAGAGCGCGCTGCCGAATATCAGCAGTACCATCCCGAGCCCGAGTATCGTCGCGAGAATGCCCCATTCGTTGCTTGTATCGTCCATTTCCGGGTCCTCCTGGACACGCACTCAGCTGGTCTGAGCGGTAAAATTTGCGCAGGTTTGTAAAGATGTTTGCCGTCTTTCAGTAACTCACGTAACAGCACGGGAAAAGGTGTTGCGCGGTGCAAAATGACGACGTCATGCGCCGATTCTATTGATGTTAAAGAATGCAAGTCCCGTACCAAACGCCGTTGTGCAGATGCAGATTCTCTGGCACAGGAATTGCTTATTAACGTCTGCACCCGAAGGAAATCGCATGCAAGTATTGATAGTTGAAGACGATGCCGCTGTAGCACTGGGTTTGAGGCGTGCTTTGCAGCTTCTGGATCCGGACATTTCAGTGCATTCGGTTTCGGACTTGAACTCAGCAAGAGCGATACTGAACAGTAGCCAGCATATAGACGTGGCGCTTGTCGATCTTGGTTTGCCGGATGCATCGGGCATCGAAGCGCCAACATCGCTGAAGGCCATCCGTGACGACTTGACCATCGTCGTTATTACCGGCAACAGCTCCTCGGAAACGGCACTGCTCCTGATACGACAGGGCATACAGGACTACATTCTGAAGAGCGAAGCATCCCCGCATAGTGTTCTTCGATCGGTACGCCTCGCCTGCGAACGGCATCAACGCGAGAAGAAACTGCGGAAGATGGCCTATATCGACCAGCTAACCGGTGCTCTGAACAGGCGCGGCCTGCTCTCCGCCATCGAAGAAGCCTACGACTCCGCAATACGCCTGAATATTTCGGCGGCATTGCTGACGATCGATATCGATCATTTCAAGGAATTTAATGACACGCACGGGCATCCGGTCGGAGATGCGATTCTGGTGGAGGCCAGCCGCAGAATATCTCACTGTGTTCGCAAGAACGATATTTTCGGACGCATAGGCGGCGATGAGTTCCTGGTTATTCTGAATGGCTTTGCGGGACCAGACAGCGTTCCCGCCATGGCGGCGAAGATGCTGTACTGCTTTGCCGAACCAATACCTGATCTGCCGCCGATCAGCATCAGTATCGGGATCGCGCTGGTCCCGGACCACGCTGATTCCGTCTATAGCTGGATGAAGAAATCCGACGACGCTCTCTATAGTGCCAAGCGCAGCGGTCGAAATCGCTGGATGATGTACGATCCGGCGGAGTTGGTGGATGACGGGGAGGACAATGGTGGCCCCGGGACCGGGGACCCGTTGATCACGCGAAAGTTCGCCTGATTGTTCGGGTTCGTTCGATGAAGCGGGAATCAGTGATGCCGAAACAAAGAAATGCTGCGCCTTTGAGCGAGGAACACAATGATCAGCTCCGCGAGGCGTTTCACGCCATGAACAACGCACTCAATTCAATATCGATGCAGGCAGAGTTGGGCCGGCTGTATGCCGAAAGTAACGATGTGGTGCGAATTGACGAGGCGTTGCAAACCATCATGGCCCAGAGTCGGCGTTTGAGTGGCTTGCTGCAGCAGGCCCATGCGTTGTTCATCGCCCCGAACGGTGGGAAGGGCGGCGAATCCTGAGAATCGGTGCGGTGGCACCGTTCTTGCATTATATGGTTCGGAGTTCAAAACAATGGCTACTCGAACCGAATTGCAGAGTACTGTCCCGCCCGACTTTATCCGTCGCCGTATACTTGTTGTTGAAGATGAAGCGGCATCCCTTACCGCTACCTGTCGGTACCTGCAGTTTCGTGGCCATGAAGTTGCCGGAGCCGCGACGGTAGACGAGAGCTTCGCCAAAGCAGAATCTCTGCAGCCCGAAATCCTGATCTGCGACTGGAAGTTAAGTGGGAGACGGGACGGCACCGACGTCGCACAGTATTTGCAATCGCGCTATGGCGTAAAGGTCATTTTCATTACTGCTCATACCCTGTCAGACCTGCGAAGGAAAATCCGCGGTATGGGCGTTATCGCGTGCCTGCGAAAGCCGATTTCACTGGCCACCCTGGCTGCGGTGCTGGATGAAGTGGACACGATCGTCAGGCTTCACTAAGCGTGGTGCATTGCGTTTCTGTCTGTAGAGGGCCGCTGTATCGCCCGTGATACGGGCTCCTACAGGGGGTGATTCTGGTGTTGTAGGAGCCCGTATCACGGGCGATAGCCGGCCAAATAAAAAAAGCCCGGCGGGGGATTCCCCGCCGGGCTCGTGACATACGCTTGTCTTAA
>CAYVLL010000073.1:0-10528 GCA_964452235.1 uncultured Woeseiaceae bacterium | reverse complement strand
ACGCCAACGGCTGGTGCAGCGTCTGGGCGCCGCAAGCCTGAGGCTGCGCGCCGCAAAGTAGCGACACAAAAAATAGGGACAAAAATGGGGACAGTGACCGTGGACTGAGTCCACGGTCACTGTCCCCATTTTTGTCCCCATTTTTTGTGGTCATCGCAGCGCTCACCTGAGAAGCGCAAGTCCAGCCGCCAGGCCGCGTGAGCGGCGGCTGCCTGATGGTCGGCCGTTGCTGCACCCGCCCGCGCTCGCTGCGGTACCATCGAGTCTCGAAAGGCAACGGAACTACAAATGCTGCGGCGGCTCGTGCTTATCAGTCTGGCCTTCGTGCTCGTATCCTGCACGGATCGCGGCTGGTCGCCCGGCGAAGGGTTTATCGATGTGCCGGGCGGGCGAGTCTGGTACCGGTCCGTTGGCTATGGCCACACAACGCCGCTGCTCCTTGTGCATGGCGGCCCCGGTCTGCCAAGCGGCTACCTCACGCCGCTGCGCAGGGTTACCGCGGATCGGCCGGTGGTGTTCTACGATCAACTCGGCGCCGGCAATTCGGATCGCAATTCCGACCGGTCGTTGTGGCGAATGGATCGCTTTGTTCGCGAACTGGCCGCGGTGCGGCGGTCACTCGGACTCGCGGAAGTGCACATTCTCGGCCACGGCTGGGGCGCCATGCTCGCGGTCGAGTACATGCGGACGAACCCGGCAGGCGTACAGAGCCTCGTGCTTGCCAGCCCGGTGCTAAACGCCGAGCACTGGGCTGCGGATGCCGAGAGACTCATCGCGCGACTGTCACCGGAAGCGCAACGTGCCATCGCGACACATGCCGCAGCCGGCACCACCGTCGATCCGCAGTACCAGTCCGCCCTGCAGGAATACTACCGGCGATACCTGTCTCGCTCCGAGCCCTGGCCAACGCACCTAACCGACGCCTTCGGCAAAGTGAACTCGTCGCTGCGCAATTTCATGTGGGGACCGAGCGAGTTCGCGATTACAGGAACACTTAAAGACTACACGTCGGACGAGTATCTCGCGCAAATCGACGTACCCGTGCTGTTCACCGCCGGCCGTTATGACGAAGTGCGGCCGGAAACTGTACAGCACTACCAAAACCTGGTGTCCGACTCGCAAATCGCGATCTTCGAAAACAGCGCGCACATGACCATGCTGGACGAACCGGATGCCTACGCCGATGCCGTCCGCCAATTCCTCGCCGAAGTCGACGCCCGATAGAACCACCTGTACGAGCCCGTATCACGGGCGAAAAGCCGGTCGTTCGTACCAATACGAATTTCGCCCGTGATACGGGCTGCTACAACGTTTCTCGAACCGCCGGCGCATCGTTAGCACCCCTGTAGCAGCCCGTACAACGGGCGACCAATCGCGAGCGGCCACCACCCGAAACTTACACGGCGCCTCTACGTCCTATAAGCTGTCCAATCCGCTTGCCCGGGGAGAACACCCACATGTCCAGCCCAAGACTGCCTGTCGCCATTCTCACCCTGTTCACGCTCTTTGCCGGATGCAATGCCGGCGACAAGGATGCCACCCCGATGACCGACACCACGCCTGCACCGGCCGCGCCGACCCGCTACGACGCCGAAGCGTTCTTCACCACCACTTCGTATGCGCTCGCCAGCGGTTACGCATGGTCGCCCGACGACCGTGAACTCCTGGTCAGCTCGGACGAAAGCGGCATCTTCAACGTCTACTCTGTCTCCGCAGCCGATGGCGTGCAGGAGCCGCTGACGGCCTCGACCACGGATTCGACGTTTGCCGTGTCCTGGTTCCCTGACGATGCACGCGTGCTCTTCACCGCCGACCAGGGCGGGAACGAACTCAATCACCTTTACGTTCGCGAACTATCCGGCGAGACACGCGACCTGACTCCGGGCGATGAGGTCAAAGCGGAGTTCGGCGGCTGGTCAGCAGACGGCGAATACTTCTACGCAGTCACGAACGAACGCGATCCCGCCGCGTTCGACGTCTACCGATACGCAGCGGACGATTACGAGCGCACGCTCGTCTTCGAGAACGCCGAGACGCTGCAGGTGTCGGCGATCTCGCCCGACGGCAGCACCATTGCTCTCGTCAAGCCGCGAACCAGCGCGGATTCGGACATTTATCTCCTTGACACGCGGGTCGCGGACGGCGAACCGCAGCTCATCACGCAGCACACGGGCAACATCGCACACGCTGTCCACGACTTCACACGGGACAGCAAATCGCTCGTGTATTCGACCAACGAACACGGCGAGTTCGACCAGGCGTGGACCTATAACCTCGACACCGGCGAAAAAGCACCACTGGTTTCGGCCGACTGGGACGTGATGTTCGTGTTCTTTTCCGAGTCCGGGCGCTATCGCGTGTCCGCTACAAACGACGACGCCCGCACGAGAGTTCGTATCACCGACACGGAAACCGGCAAGGAACTGGATCTCCCCGGATTGCCGCCGGGCGATCTCGCACAGATCCGTTTCTCGCGCGATGAGAACCGCGTCGCGCTCATGGTGAGTTCGGATACGTCGCCCGCCGACGTGTACACCGTCAACCTCGGGGCAGGGGAGAGCCGGCGTCTCACGCACGCGCTCAACCCGGCGATCGACGAGGACGACCTGGTCGCGACGGAGGTCGTGCGCTACGAGAGCTTTGACGGTCTCGAGATCCCGTCGATCCTGTATCGCCCAAAAGAAGCAACGACAGACAACAAGGTGCCCGCACTGGTGTGGGTGCACGGCGGACCCGGCGGACAGAGTCGCACCGGTTATTCCGCCACGTTGCAGCATCTTGTGAATCACGGCTACGCGATCCTGGCCGCGAACAACCGCGGCTCCTCCGGCTACGGCAAGACCTTCTTCCACATGGATGACCGCAAACACGGCGAGGTTGATTTGCAGGACATCGTTTACGGTAAAGCCTATCTCGCGTCGCTCGACTGGGTGGACAGCGAACGCATCGGCATCATCGGCGGTTCGTATGGCGGTTACATGGTCGGCGCTGCGCTCGCGTTCGAGCCGGAAGTTTTCGACGTGGGCATCAACATCTTCGGCGTCATGAACTGGGTACGCACGCTGACTTCCATTCCGCCGTGGTGGGAATCCTTCAGGGAAGCGCTGTACGACGAGATGGGCGATCCGGAAACCGATGGCGAACGCCATCGCCGCATCTCGCCGCTATTCCACGCGCAAAACATCACGAAACCGTTGCTGGTCGTGCAAGGTGCGAACGATCCGCGCGTGCTCCAAGTGGAGAGCGATGAAATCGTCGCCGCGGTGCGCGCGAACGAGGTACCGGTGGAGTACGTGCTGTTCGACGATGAAGGGCACGGCTTCAGCAAGCGAGAAAACCGTATCGAAGCCTCCGAAGCGTACGTGAAATTCCTGGATGAGCACCTGAAGCCCCTGTAGCTTCGTAGGTAGTGCCGGGGTCGACTATTCGTAGGTATGACGTCGTAGGTAGTGCCGGGGTCCGCAATTCGTGGGTATGAGTTCGCCCACCAGCCAAGCTTTCAGCGAGGGCGGTGGGTTGTGCCCATGCCGGCGGTGATGAACAACGCGGTCGCTTCCTTGTCGATGTCGGCTGTGTGCCATGTTCCCGCTTCGTTAATCGCGTACTCGCCTGACGTCAGTTTGACGGTTGCCCGGGAACCGTCGGGCTTTTCCTGATGGAGCGTCATTTCACCGTCGATACATAGCACCACCTCGCTGCCTTGCGGATGTACTTCCCACACGTCCCAATTGGCGGTGAACGTGTGCATGCCGACGATCCGGCCTTCCGCGCCGTCGTCGGCGTGGCGGGTTCCGTAAGCTTCGTACCAGCTCAGGTCACCCGTGAAGGCCGGCTGGACGATGGCTGTAGCGCCGAGGCCCAGGTGGATGGGGTGGGTGAAAATGTTTTTTGCGGTCATGATCAGGTCCTGAATGGTCGGTTGTAGTAACGCAGCGACAACATGAGAGTAGTTAGCTCGCCTTAATCGCGCGCGAGGCGCGCTCCAACAGGTTACTGCGGGTCCGGGTGCACGGGGTGGAACAAACGGCCCCGTTCTGTGACCACTACGATCAGAAGCGCCACGATTCCACAGCTCACGAAACCCAGTGTCAGCGGTACCACCGTGCCGTCGAATTGCTGGCCAATGAAGAATCCGAACAGCGCGCCGCCGACTGTCGTCACGAAACCGAATATCGATGAGCCGGTGCCGGCGACGTGGCCGAGCGGTTCCATCGCGATGGAATTGAAGTTGGCGCCGACCAGGCCGAAGCAGAACATCATCGCGGATTGCAGCACGGCGAATAACCAGATTGTCTCGTGGCCGGAATACGCGAGCACGCTGTGCAGCGCGGCGATCGCGATGAAACCGAACAGCGCCGCGTGAGATACACGGCGCGTGCCGAGTCCGACAACGATGCGGGAGTTAAGCAAGGACGCGACAGCCATCCATCCGGCGGCCAGCGCGAACACAATGCCGAGCAGGCCGGGTGCATTGAAGGTGTGCGCGAATACCTGCTGCACCGAGTTGATGAAGCCGAACAGCGCGCCGAGCATCGCGGTCAGTGCCAGCATGTAACCCACTGCGATCCGGCTCGAGAACACGATCCGATAAGCCTGTGCGATGCCCGCCGGCGAAACCGCGCGCCGATCTTCCGGATGCATCGTCTCGGGCAGCCGTATCCACGTCCATATTGCCGTCCCGGCGCCAAAGATGCCGAGCATCGCGAAGATCCACTGCCAGGGCGCCACCAGTGCGATCAGTTGGCCGAGAGACGGCGCGATGACCGGCGCGGCGAGGAAAACGATAAACACGAGCGACATCACGCGCGCCATGGTGCGTCCCGAAAAGCGGTCGCGGATCATCGCGACGGTGAGTACGCGGGTGGACGCAGCCCCTGCGCCTTGCAGCGCCCTGGCGAGTATCATTGTTGCCAGTGACGACGCGAATACCGCAGCGATTGTGAAGAAGAGGTAAATCGCGAGCCCCGTCAGCAGCACCGGCTTGCGGCCGAAGTGGTCGGCCAGCGGACCGAAAACGAGCTGCGCCACCCCGAAGCCAAGCAGGTACGCGGTGATCACCCACTGCTGCTCGTTTTCCGCCGCGAGGTTCAGCGATTCGCCGATCTGCGGCAGCACCGGCAGCATCGCGTCGATGGACAGGGCGTTGATCGCCATCAGCGCCGCCATGAGAGTCACGAATTCGCGAAAACCCATGACCGGGGTATCGTTCTTGATGCGTTCAGGGGAGCTGTTCATGCGAGGACGAGGGTACCACCCACGTCGCTTGCGCAGCACCCCTGTGTCGGTCCGCCTCCCGGACAAGCCAATAACCACGAATTGCGGACCCCGGCACTACCTACGAAGCAATACCTACGAATAGTCGACCCCGGCACTACCTACGAGGTTGCGGGCGAAGTTGTGACCGTGTGCGCAGCCAGCTGCAGGTCGCGCGCTTTAAGATCTGTGGTCTTCAGAGCCGAACGATGAGTCCGCCATGGCTCGAAACAAGTCGCCGATACACGCGAAGCCTCTCCGGCAGCCAGGGCAATCGATGCGTGAACAGCAGATGAGTCTCCTGTTCGACAAGCTTTTTCCGCTCGGCACGATCCTGCTTGTCCTCTGGCTCATCGCCGGTTTCGAGTGGATGTGGATGTTTCGCGGCGTCAAGCCCGATCCAATTCATCTCACTGTATTTGCCGGGCTGATTACGCTGTACGGGCTGGTGCGCATGTACCCCCTCATTCGCCGACTGGACGACCTTCGATCGGGTTACAAAGCCGAACGAGCCGTTGGCGAGTACCTCGACCGGCTGCGCGTGTTCGGCTATCGCGTGTATCACGATGTGCCAGGCGAAGGCGGCAACATCGATCATGTCATTATTTCAACGCGCGGCATTTACACGATCGAAACGAAAACGCGAAGCAAGCCCTCGAAAGGACGCAACAAGATCGTGTACGACGGCGAGACCGTCTCCGTAAACGGCGGTGCGCCGGAATCTGCACTGATCATTCAAGCGCGAGCGCAGGCCGCGCACTTGAAGCGCCTGCTGAGGGAGATCACCGGGCGCCGCTTCGAGGTCCGACCCCTGGTCCTATTTCCCGGCTGGTACGTCAAACATACCGACACCGCCCGGGAATCTGGCGCCTGGGTGCTATCGCCCAAGCGCCTCTACAAATGGATCGAGCGCGAGCCGGAGACCGTACCGGCCGAAGCCGTCCGGCTTGCCGCCAGCCAATTGGCCTCGTACATACGCAAGCACAAGTAGCAGCGCT
Organism: uncultured Woeseiaceae bacterium; assembly: GCA_964452235.1. Lineage (GTDB taxonomy): Bacteria > Pseudomonadota > Gammaproteobacteria > Steroidobacterales > Woeseiaceae > IDS-8. The sequence continues at coordinate 4,277 of CAYVLL010000073.1, read as the reverse complement.
GCCGCCCGCCCGTCAGGCCTCTTCAGCGCTGTGCAGGCTGTTCGACGTGCAGGTCGCCAGTTTGCCGAGGGCTTCCTCTATCGCGACTCCTTCCTCTTTCGCCAAGGCGTCTTTCGTCGCAACCCATGCCGCCATGCTCGGGAACGAATCCACATACATGAACGTGCGATGATCGCCGACCAACGGCGTGACGACGTAACTCTGGATGCCGCCATCGGTAACGGATCTGTTCACGTAACCCAGCCAGTTGCGGTTCTCTGCCTTGACGTCATCCATGGTTTGGCCTTCATTCAATGAGCAGGACCACACTTCCAGGGTCCGCGAGTCGGCACTGGCCGCCGTGCACATGACGACGACGGACAACGGCAGCATTATTCGTGCGAGAAGCTTCTTCATGACACACTCCATTTCTGGTTTTGGTTAGTACACGGAGACAGCGAAAGCTTACCACGCGCCGCATCCCGTAAAACGGGGTCGAACCGATGGACCTGCATGACCTACCACCGCGATATCCAGCACGCCCGCGAGCGCATCGCCACCGGCAGCCACATCGCCGAGACGCAATGCGGGCCGATTGAATACGCCATCACGGGCGACGGACCGCCGCTGCTCGTGGCGCACGGCGCCGGCGGCGGTTTCGACCAGGGCCTGGACCTGGCCGGGGCGCTGGCCGAGCGGGGCTTCCGTGTCATCGCGGTATCGCGCTTCGGCTATTTGCAAACGCCGCTGCCGGCGGATGCGTCCGCCGCTGCACAGGCCGATGCATACGCCTGCCTGCTGGATGCACTCGATATTCCGCGCGCGGCCGTCCTCGGCGCCTCCGCCGGATCGCCGTCTTCCGTGCAGTTCGCCATTCGCCATCCCGACCGGCTCACCGCGCTCGTGCTGCTCGTGCCGGCCCTCTATGTTCCGCGCGACGATGACGCGCCATCCGTACACGCGCCGCCTGGCCTCGAGTTTCTGTTCGAGACCGCACTGAAATCCGACTTCCTGTTCTGGGCCGCGATTCGGCTCGCGCGTGACACGATGCTGAAGACCGTTCTCGCCACTCCGCCCGAGCGTGTCGCCGAGGCCAGTGCCGCGGAGCAGGCGCGTGTCGCGAAGTTCCTCGAGCACCTCCTGCCGGTGACGCCGCGCCGACTCGGCCTGATGAACGACGCGGCCGTACTGAAGAACATAGCGCGTTACGAACTCGAGCGGGTGAGCGCGCCGACGCTCATCGTCAGCGCCGAGGACGATCTTTTCGGCATATTCGACGTCGCGCGCTACACCGCTTCCGAAATACCCGGCAGCCGATTCATCGCCTACCCGGAGGGCGGGCATCTGCTGGTCGGTCACGATCAGGAAGTGATGGCCGAGATCGAGGCATTCCTGCATTGAGAGGAAAGCCCCCCGTTGGAGCGCGCCCTGCGCGCGAACGCCTCTGGCAGATGTTCAGCGAATGGCCGCAACCGGATGCGCCGCTCATTGCGGCCTTCCCGGATCAGGAGGCGCTGCTGCGCATCCGCGCCCGTCCGGGTTCGCGTTTTTCCGACGATGGCAGCCGCCACGCAGCGAGCCCGGTGTTTCCCTGAGGCTGTGGGTGTAGGAGCCCGTATCACGGGCGAAACAGTTCTTCGGGTTATTGTTGCCGCCGGCCCCTGCCGCTACGTGGTTTGATTGGCGGCTCCGTTCCACCAATAATGCCAATCCGCTGCTAATCCGGACCTGACCGTGCCCTCGAAACCCGCACGTAAACCAAAGCCGAAAAAAGCTACCGGCAAGCTGCGTATCGGCGACGACTGGAACGCGATCAATATCATCGCCCTGTCGCAGTCGAACCCGCTCAAGGCCGTGGCCGAGTTCGTCGAGAACAGCATCGATGCCAACGCGCGACACGTGACCATTACGCGCGGGCGCGAGAAGGGCGAGACCTACCTCAGGATCCGTGACGACGGTAACGGCATACCGGTCGACGATGAGGGCAAGCCGAACTTCCGCTATGTCGCCACGCATATCTGCGACTCCATCAAGCGGCAGCTCAAGGCCGACGGCGCGCGCGGGATTCAGGGCGAGTTCGGCATCGGGCTCTTGAGCTTCTGGACAGTCGGCAAGAACCTGACCATGACGACAGCCGGCGCCGACGGCAAGACCTACCAGATGCAAATGCAGAAGGGCAGCCCGAACTACTCGCTGAGCGCGAAGCGCACGCTGTTGTTCCCGGACGCCGGCACCGAGCTCATGATCAAACCGCTGCTATCCGGAGTGCGGCAGCTCAACGGCGACAAGATGCAATGGTATCTGGCCTCCGAGCTGCGCGATCGCATCCGGCACTCCGGCGTGCAGGTGAAGATCGTCGACCGGACGGCGCGCAAGGAGTACAAGGTCGAGCCCCGCCAGTTCTCCGGCCGCCTGCTGCACGAGTTGCCGCCGGCAGGAACAGCGGACGGCGAAATCTACACCGAGCTTTACCTCGCCGAGCAGGATGCCGCGCACGCTGTCGGCCTTTATCGCGCAGGCACGCGGGTGCTGGCCAACATCGCGGAGCTCGACGCCTTCGCGCGCGAGCCGTGGACCGGCGGTTACCTGCAGGGCATCGTCGATGCACCATTCCTGAACCTGACGCCCGGCACCCGGACCGGCGTCATTCAGGACGACAGGCTCGAGCGCTTCATCAACGCGTTGCACGAGGTCGAGGCGGCGCTGGTCCGGACTATCGCCGAGCAGCGCCGCGCCGAAGACGAACGTGCAAGCCGCAAGATGCTCAACACTATCCGCAAAGCGTTCAGGGAGGCCCTGCTCGCGCTGCCAGCCGAGGAATACGACTGGTTCGATATTCGCGAGCGGCGGCCGGGACGAGACGCCGGCGCGCCCGGCACGGACGAGCCGATGGCGGTGGACGAGGAGGCCGGTGCTGCGAACGCTGCTGCATCGTCAACTGCGCAGAAACAGTTCTTTGAATACGCTGGCCCATTATTCAGCGTGCGCGTCTCGCCCCAGTCGAGCGTCGTGCCGGTCGGCGAATCCCGGTCTTACCGTGCCGTTGCGCGCGATCGCTCGCGCATAGTCGTCGAGCACGACGTTTCTTTCGAGTGGCGCATTGCCGAGGGCGAGGGCCGGCTCGAGAACGAACGCGCCGAAATCGTGACGTTCATCGCACCGGCGCAGCCCGGCCTCACCCGCGTCGCCGTCACGGCGATGCAGGGCGACATCGTGTGCGAAGGCGAGGGCATGGTCACCGTGACGGACTCACTACTGCCGGAAATGAAGGGCCCGGCGGACGGTCGGCAAGGACTGCCGGGCTACACATTCCGCAAGGCGCCCGGCGAGCTGTGGCGGTCACGTTACGACGCCGAACAAAACGTGATCGTCATAAACAACGGCCACCGAGACTTCGTGTTCGCCTCCCGCAACCGCTCGCTGAAACTGCGTTATATCTGCCGACTATTCGCCAAGGAGATGGTGCAGAGGAATTTCCCCGGGTACTCATCGGACGAGTTGCTCGAGCGCATGATTGAACTGTCGCTGTACACCGAGGAGAACCTGCGCTGACTGCCTGCCGGTCTCAATCACCGCGACGCACTTTGTGGCAGCCCTGCAGGCCCCGGAGCCTCCCGGTGGGTCTGGCGGTGGCGGTGCGGCCGCATGGCTGGCGGCGCTTGTCGTCTTGCGCTATCTGCTTCTCACTTCCCTGCGCCAAGTCGCGCCAGCATCGCCGAAAGGTCCTCGGGACTGATATAAAAATGCTCACAGACCCGGCATACGAACAATCCAACCGATGGAGGTATCGCCATGAACGCGCTTCGTCGCAAGTTTCTTGTCGTTGTCGGCACTACCATCGCGGCCGCCGCCCTGTCTTTTCCAGCAAGCGCGGCAGACAAGATGAAGATCGGCATTATCGGCTCGGGCAACGTAGGCAGCGCGATCGGCGCCGTCTGGGTCAAGGCCGGGCACGACGTCATGTTCTCCTCGCGTGACATCGAGCACGACAACGCGCTCGCGGCCCGACTCGGCGCCGGTGCGCTTGCCGGCACGCCGCGCGAAGCCGCCGCTTTCGGGGAAGTGTTACTGGTGGCCGTTCCGTATGGCGCGCTGCCCGACGTCGGCAAGGACCTGGCAGACCTGTTCGAGGACAAGGTAGTCATCGACGCCTGCAATCCGTTCCCTCACCGCGATGGCGAGATCGCCGACTGGGCACGCGAAAAGGGGGCCGGCCTTGCGTCGGCGGAGCTGGAGCCGTAGTAAAAAAAGGCGTCGAACCGATTTTACGCAACACGGTTCGGCTGACTGGAAAATCG
>CAYVLL010000072.1:0-10595 GCA_964452235.1 uncultured Woeseiaceae bacterium | reverse complement strand
GTTGTGACGATCGAGGGCGTTGCGAAGAACGGAAAACTGCATCCAATGCAGGAAGCCTTTCGCGAGCACCATGCTCTGCAATGTGGCTTCTGCACGCCGGGAATGATCATGAGCGCCCTGGACCTCGTGCAGCAGAACCCCGATCCGGATGACAAGGAAATTCGCACCTGGCTCGAAGGCAATCTGTGCCGTTGCACCGGCTACCAGAACATCGTCAAGGCAGTTAAGGCAGGCGCCCGCGCAATGCGTTGAATCCTCGAAATGGGTTGCGGGAATTCAGTTTCGGGTGTTTTCGGGTCCGGAAGCATAAGCCAGGGGGCAGAGATGACAAAGAACGGTATTGGTGAATCGGTACGGCGCAAAGAGGACCATCGCTTTATAACGGGCGGTGGGCAATACACGGACGATATCAATCGGCCGCAGCAGTTGTACGCGGCCATCGTGCGCTCACCGCTGCCACACGCCCGTATACTTGGCATCGCCACTGACGCCGCCGAAAACAGGCGGGGAGTCGTCGCCGTTCTGACCGGAAAAGACATGGCAGCGGATGGGGTCGGCGGTCTGCCATGCGGGTGGGGAATTACCAGTAAGGACGGCACTGCAATGGCCGAACCCGGTCACCCGCCGCTTGCTGTTGATGTTGTGCGCTACGTTGGCGACCAGGTAGCGGTCGTGTTGGCGGAGTCGCGCGCAATCGCGCGTGATGCTGCGGAACTGGTCGAGGTCGATTACGAAGAGCTACCGGCGGTGACAGATCTGGCGGCGGCCTCCAAAGCCGATGCGCCACAGGTCTGGGATATCGCGCCCGGCAATATTTGTTTCGACTGGCACATTGGCGATGCAGGGCCGGTCGACAAGGCCTTTGCCACTGCTGCGCACGTCGCGAAGCTGGATGTCGTCAATACACGGCTGATACCCAATGCAATGGAACCGCGCGCGGCAATCGGCGATTACGACAGCGGCAAGGACGAGTACACCCTTTATACGACCAGCCAGAACCCGCACGTTATTCGCCTGCTGATGGGCGCTTACGTCTTGCATATCCCGGAGCACAAGTTGCGTGTTATCGCGCCCGATGTCGGGGGCGGTTTCGGTTCGAAAATCTTCCACTATGCCGAGGAAGCGATCGTAACCTGGGCATCGCGTCGCGCCGGTCGACCTGTAAAATGGACGGCAGAGCGCAGTGAGTCCTTCATGAGCGACGCCCACGGCCGCGATCATGTCTCGCACGCGGAACTGGCCCTTAGCAAAGAGGGCGATTTCCTCGGTTTGCGCGTCAGTACCCGCGCCAACCTCGGCGCCTATCTGTCAACGTTCGGCCCGTCGGTACCCACGTACCTGTACGGAACGCTCCTCGCAGGTCCGTATAAAACGCCGGCGATCTATTGCGAAGTCAAGGGCATGTTCACCCATACCGTGCCGGTCGATGCGTACCGGGGCGCCGGGCGGCCGGAGGCAAGTTACCTGCTGGAGCGTTTGGTTGACGTTGCGGCGCGCGTGACGGGTATCGACAAGGTTGAGCTGCGACGCCGCAATTTTATTTCCCCGGACAGCTTTCCCTACCAGACCCCGGTCGCCCTGCAATACGACAGCGGCGACTACCATGCCTGCCTCGACAAGGCGCTGGAGTTGGCCGGCTACGACAACTTCGGCAAGCGACGGGAAGCTTCGGCGAAAAATGGCAAGCTGCGCGGCATCGGCTTTTCCAGCTACATCGAGGCCTGCGGCCTGGCGCCGTCCAATCTCGCCGGCCAGTTGGGTGCGCGCGCAGGCCTGTACGAAGCAGGTACTATTCGCGTCAATCCTACCGGCTCCGTGACGGTTCTGACCGGTTCACACAGCCACGGCCAGGGACACGAAACGACCTTTGCTCAGCTTGTTACCGAGGCACTGGGCGTCGACTTCGACAATGTGGAAGTGGTGCACGGCGATACCGGCAAGATTCCGTTCGGCATGGGCACGTATGGTTCGAGGTCCATGGCAGTTGGCGGCATGGCGCTGCAGGCAGCGCTGGGCAAGATCCGTCGTAAAGCGAAGAAAATCGCGGCCCACCTGCTGGAAGCTGCTGAAGCGGACATCGAGTTCGCCAACGGTACACTGACTGTGGCGGGAACGGATCGCTCCGTCCCCTTTGCTGACGTTGCACTGTCAGCCTATGTGCCGCATAACTATCCGCTCGACGTTCTCGAACCGGGACTCGAGGAAACGGCCTTTTACGATCCCAAGAACTTCACGTATCCGTCCGGCTGTCATATCTGCGAAGTCGAAGTCGATCCCGATACCGGGATGGTCGAAGTCGTCAGTTTCGTGGCGGCGGATGACTTCGGTCGCATAATCAATCCGATGATTGTAGAGGGACAGGTACACGGTGGCGTCACGCAGGGAATCGGCCAGGCGCTTTATGAGCAATGCATTTACGATCCGGACTCCGGACAATTGCTGAGCGGCTCACTGATGGATTACTGCCTGCCCAAAGCCGGCGATGTCCCGGACTTCAAGGTCGCGACCAACGTAACCCTGTGCACGCACAATGCGCTTGGTGTAAAGGGCTGTGGCGAAGCGGGCACGATCGGATCGACGCCCGCCGTGATCAATGCCGTGCTCGATGCCCTTTCCAAGTACCGGGTAACCGACATTGAAATCCCGGCCACGCCGGAACGAGTCTGGCGGGCTATTCAGTCTGCAGCCACCTGAGCAGAATCGCCACGGAGTCGCGAATATGTACGAATTCAGTTATCACCGCCCGTCGTCGCTCGATGAAGCACGGCGCCTTCTGCAGGAACACGACGAGGCAAAAATCCTTGCCGGTGGCATGACTTTGTTGCCGACCATGAAGTTGCGACTCGCACGCCCGTCGCACCTGGTCGATCTGGCCGGCATCGAATCCATGCAGCGCATCGACGACGAAAAATCCGCAGTCGTCATCGGCGCCATGGTTCGTCACGCCGTCGTGGCAGAAAGCGAAGTCGTCAAGTCGCGCATCCCGGGGCTCGCCGACCTGGCCGCAATGATCGGTGACGCGCAGGTCCGCAACCGCGGCACGCTCGGCGGTTCGGTCAGTAACAGCGATCCTGCAGCCGACTACCCGGCAGCACTCCTGGCGCTGGTGGCGAGCATCAAAACGGATCGGCGCGAGATCGCAGCCGACGACTACTTTCTCGGCCTGTTCGAGACGGCATTGGAGCCCGGAGAGATTGTGCAATCGGTGCGCTTTCCTGTTCCGAAGCGCGCTGCGTATGCCAAGTTTCGCAATCCTGCGTCGCGTTATGCGATCGTCGGTGTCATGGTTGCAGAAACGAGCGATGGCGTACGCGTTGCCGTAACCGGTGCCGGTGCCTGCGCGTTTCGCGTCAAGGAGTTTGAAGACGCGCTGACCAAGAAGTTTAGCGCTGCATCGCTCGACGGCATGTCGATCGGAGCCGACGATCTGAACAGTGACATGCACGCCAGTGCCGAATATCGCGCACACCTGGTGCGCGTCATGGCGCAACGCGCGGTTTCCGGCGCGGGTGGCTGACGATAGAGCCATCCGCCGCTTGCCGCGGGATGTGCAGGAAGCAGAGGACCTGCTCGTCGGCGGCGACTATGTCGCGGGACGCGATCTTGCGACGGTCGTGTACCTTGCGCTGACGATGCGCAAACCACTGCTGCTGGAAGGCGAGGCAGGTGTTGGAAAAACCGAACTGGCAAAAGTCCTTGCAACGGCGCTCGATCGCGACCTCATCCGGCTGCAATGCTACGAAGGACTCGATCTCGCCACGGCCGCGTACGAATGGAATTATCCGCGACAGATGGTCGCGATTCGCCTCGCCGAGGCAAGCGATCAAACGGTAGACGTTGGCAAGAGCCTGTACAGTCGCGAGTTCCTGATCGGGCGACCGTTGCTGAAGGCACTCGAAACGCACGAGAACGGCCCCCCGGTGCTGCTGATTGACGAGATTGATCGTGCCGACGAGCCTTTCGAGGCATTCCTGCTTGAACTGTTGTCTGACTATCAACTCAGTATTCCGGAACTCGGTACGGTCAAGGCCGCCGCCCCGCCCATCGTCGTCGTCACGTCGAACCGCACGCGGGAAGTGCACGATGCGCTGCGCCGGCGCTGTCTCTATCACTGGATGAACTATCCGGACTTCGCGACCGAATCCCGCATCGTGGCATTGAAGGTGCCCAACGTCGCAAAGGACCTGCGCGCCGAGCTGATCGCGTTTGTGCACGCGCTGCGAGACGGCAATCTGTTCAAGAGTCCGGGAATCGCCGAAACCATTGAATGGGCCCAGGCACTGGTGCAACTGGATGCTGTACTCCTGACGCCTGAAATTGTCGACGACACTCTGGGCCTTTTGCTCAAGTACCAGGATGACATCGCCCGGGTACGCGGCAGCCAGGCTGCGCAGATTCTGGGCGAGATCAGGGCGGAACGTCATGGCGCCGAAAACTGACCTGCAAGTGACAGCGGCCGGCCGGCTGGCGGACAATCTTCTGCTTTTCTGTCGTACCCTGCGTCGCGCCGGAATTCCACTGGGTCCGGGGCAAGTCGTCGATGCATTGCGTGCCGCTGAAGCCGTTGGCTTGCAGAGACGCGACGATCTCTACTATGCCTTGCGCTCGGTACTGGTCAGGGACCCGGCCCAGTTCACGCTGTTCCACCAGGGTTTCTGGTTGTACTTCCGCGATCCGCGCCTCCTGGAGCGCGCGATGTCATTGCTATTGCCGTCAATCGAAGCGCCGTACAGTGCCTTGCCGTCGGCACTGGCACTGCGACGAATAGTGGAAGCATTGCAAGAACACACAGTCAGCGAGCCCGCCGACGATCGAGCCGACATTGACCGGTCACAAACGTGGTCGGACCTTGAAGTCTTGAGGAAAAAGGACTTCGAGCAGATGACGCTCGCGGAACTGGCAGCGACACGGCAAATGATACGAGAACACATCACGGTGCTTCGTGCGCGGGAAACCCGCCGCTACCGGGCGGCATTTTCCGGTACCCGGTACGACTTGCGGCGCTCGATACAACTTATGCTGCGAAAGAACGGCCAGCTCATGACGCTGGCAAGAAAACGCCGGCAGGAACGACCGCCTCCCGTCGTATTAATCTGTGATATTTCGGGCTCGATGAGTGCCTATTCGCGGGTTTTCCTGCATTTCTCGCATGCGCTGGGCATCGTCAATCCACGCGTCCATACTTTTGTCTTTGGCACCCGCTTGACGAACATCAGCCGGACGATGCGTGACACGGATACTGATCTGGCGCTTGCCGATGTTGCAACGGAGGTTCTTGACTGGGACGGTGGCACTCGTATTGCGGATAGCCTCGCGCAGTTCAATCTCGCTTGGAGCCGGCGAGTGCTCGCACAGAATGCCATCGTCATCTTGCTGACGGACGGCCTCGAGCGGGATTCGGCATCCAATCTCGGATTGCAGATGCAGCGCTTGCGGCGTTCATGCCGGCAGTTAATCTGGCTTAACCCGGTTTTACGCTATCGTGAATTCGAGCCGAAAGCATTGGGTATTCGCGAAATGTTGCCGTATGTCGATCTGTTTCTGCCGGCACATAATCTCGACAGTCTTGGCGCGTTGTCGCGCATCCTGCGCGCTTTGCCGGACCGGCCGGCGGCAGTCGGTCAGCGTTTGGAAACGGCAGCATGACCATACGGCAATTGCGAGAGTCATTCCGTACCTGGAGCGCCGAGGGCAAGCCCTTGGTACTGGCAAGCGTGTATCACACGGCAGGCTCGACCTACAGCAAGGCCGGTGCGCGCATGCTCATAACCGGCGATGGACGTTTTCAGGGCATGCTGTCCGGCGGGTGTCTGGAAGGTGACCTTGCCGAGCGTGCGCGGGTCGTGACGGAGACAGGCGCACCCCAGACCGTTACCTACGATCTCGGCAGAAATGACGAGGAGTTGTGGGGACTCGGTGTCGGTTGTGATGGAGTCATGCAGATATTCCTGCAGCCGCTCTTACCCACTGAAGGTTTCCAGCCATTTGCAGCCATGGATACGATATTGGACGGTGAGGAAGCGGGACTCGCGGTCACGGTCGTGGCATCGGCAGATGACAAGCTAAAGGCAGGCGCGACGCTGTTGTTGGTGTCGGGTAACGTGCAGACCTTCGGCGTCCCGGAGAGCTGGCAGGAGACGCTTTCCGCGCATGCAAAGCAGGCGATTGTTGAGCGGCGATCCCGCATGCATTCTCTGGCCGTTGACGGCCAGGAAGTCGACGTGCTGATCGCCCTGTTGCAACCGCCACCGAGGGTGCTCTTGCTCGGCGCCGGACTCGACGCGCGACCCGTGTTGCATTTCGCGACGGAGCTAGGCTGGAAAGTGACTGTGCAGGATCACCGGCCGGCGTACTTGTCGAGCGGAGGGTTTGCCGCCGCCGAACGGGTGTTGTGCAAACCGGCACAGCAATTGGCGGAAGTACTGGATGTTGACCGCTTCGACGCCGTTATCGTAATGAGTCACCATCTGGCGACCGACCGCACGTACCTCGAGCAACTGGCGAGGACCACAGTGCCTTACATCGGACTTCTGGGCCCGCCGGATCGCCGACGACGCCTCCTCGACGATCTGGGTCCGTCGGGAAAATCACTGGTCGGCCGCCTGCACGGTCCGGCCGGTCTGAATATCGGCGCCGATGGTCCCGCCTCGATTGCCTTGTCGATTGTTGCCGAGATACATGACGAACTGATCGGATCAGCGCTGTAGCCCGGATATCTCAGGCCGGCGTGCCGGAATCCTCTTCCCTCGGATCGCCCGGCAGGAAAATGTCGACGATCAGATCGACCAGCGCATTCATGTTCGCCGTCGCGTGCAGGTCGAGGTTGCTGCTGCGTTTGATTTCATGTCCGAGGGCGGGCAAGCCACCGGCAAGAATGCGCATCATGTTTACCAGGAGGACCGGATTGCCGCGGGTTGCGACGCCCGTTTGCTGCAGCTCGCGCATATCCGCTACCGCCGTCGTTATAAATGGCCGCAGGTACCGGTGCACGAGCCAGTCTAGCCGCGGGCTGGGCCGAACCGATTCCACAACAAGAAAGCGATGCAGAGCCGGCTGCAGAGCGGCGTAACGGACGTAGGCGCGGATCATCGCCGCCAGGCGCGCTTTGCGCGTAGCGTCGGCCGGGTCCGCTGCGGCATCGTCCAGGGCCTGCTTTAATCCACCGAATACGCGATCGGCAGCAGCGCGCCACAGTTCTTCCTTGCTTTTGAAGTGATAGGCGATCAGTGGATGATGCACAGAGGCGCGCTGGGCAATGTTGCGCGTTGACGTAGCCTTGAAGCCGCTCTCCGCAAACGCCTCGACCGCTGCGTCCAGGAGCCGCTGCTGCGTGCGAACAGAACGTAGTTGCTGTTTGCGGCACGGCTTCTCAGTATGCTGCGCAGCCTGGGTGCTCAATCCCGATTTCCGAACGGCATCCACATGCGTGTAGCCTACCGGATAGTGGCATGGGCTCCAACAGGGCGTGGTATGGCCCCGCCGGCGGGATGATTCGAGCCGGTGAACTCTGCATAACGGTGCAGAGATTCCCTCGTGATCGACTGGTGATCGACCGGGCTTTTACTGCAGACTGAACATCATACGCACGGCGACGCGCTGGGACACGGGCCTACCATCTCGCATCGGTGGCTCGAAGCGCCATTCCGCAACCGCGTCGCTGGCCGAACTATTGAACAACTCAGCGGGCTCCGCATTCATGATCTCGATGTCGGTGACACTGCCATCGGCCGTTACGGTAAAGCTTACGTCCACCCAACCGGTGATGCCCCGGCGCTGCGCAACCCGGGGATAACGCGGCGCCACGTAGTTGGTTCGTTGAAGTGCGCTGATTGCCACGAACTCGTTGGAATCCGCTTCAGCAGCAGGCTCGACCGCTGCCGGCTGCGAGCTCCGGCGCATTGCCGTTGCCGGTTGCGCAAAGGACCGGTCACGCAACGTTGCGTCGCTGCCCGGGTCCGCAGTTGCGGCGACACCCGCATCGGTACGCGCGGCGGTTTCGGGCGCTGCGTCCAGGGCGCCGTGATCGGCAGTTGCCGCCGCCTGTTGTTCCCGGGCTGCCTGCTCTGCAGCCAGCGCCTGGCGTGCGGCTTCTTCCTGTGCGGCTCGCGCATTTGTCAATGCCACCGCAGAGGCCGCTAATTCGCTGCTTCCGGAATCGATGTTGCCGGCATCCTGTAACAGGCGTTCGGCTTCGTCGAGTCTGCCGCCGTCAATGGCTTCGCGAGCGCGCAATACAAGTTTGCTGGCGACGATCGCAAGACCCTGGCGCGCGGCAGTGTTGTCTGCATCGTTGCTCAACGCCAGTTCGAAATAATAACGGGCATTATCGTTTGCCGGGTTGATAAGGGCATCTTCGGCAAGCCGTTGTCCGGCAAGCGCAAGAACATCATCGACACGTTGCGCGCTGCGCACACGACCCAGTTCTTCTGACAGCGCGTTGACTTCGGCTGCATCGGCACCGGCGGAGCGGGCTGCGGTAATTGCACGCGCGGCGTCTTCGAAACGCGCGTCGCGGATAGCGGTCCTGGCCTCATCAAGTCGAGTCCGGAGTTCGAGCTGCGTTGCCTGGGCGCCAAGGAACGCAAGCCGCGCATTTTGCGGATCGGCCAGGCGCACCATGCGCAAGGCGGCGTTGGCATCGGCGCCGCGTTGTTCGAGCAATGCCTGTTCGACCAGGGACAGGGCTTCATCGACTGTTTCCCCGAGTTCGCTAACCAGTAGCGGTTCATCGGGTGCCAGTTGCAGGGCGGCCATATACAGTTCAATTGCATTGCTGCCGGAGGGCGCAATGATGTCGCCGGCCTCGCGCGCTATACGAGCTTCTTCAAGCAGTGCCTGGTAAGGCGGGGCAGCACCGGTACCGTCAAGCGCTACGTCGGGCAGTGTTTGCGATTCCCGGCGCGGCACATCAATTTCCACGAACGACGGCACTGCCTGTGGCGATTCGATCTCGCTTTCAGCGACATCGGTCGGTTCAGTCACGGGGATATCCGGTCGTGACAACCACCAGGCTATCAGTGCGCCGGTTGCGATCGCCGTCGCGCCGATCGCCAGTACTCTCGGCTGCAGGAGACCCTTCGCGGCATGTGCCACCGTACCGGATGCACTACTGACGGACTTGCCGGCAGTCGCCGCGAGACCCGTCATGGTGCGGGTAAAGCGCCCGCTGTCCCCGAACGCCGAATCCAGACCCGTCAAGCGTTCGTCGCTCACCGTCTGTTCAGCGGGCGATTGAGGCGCGGAGGATTGAGGTGTGCTTGCCGGGCGCAAGACCGGCTCGACCCGCTCTGCGGGACTGATCGCCTCCGCGGACTTCTTCGCGGCCGTCGGTCTTTCGATCGGTGATTTTGCTGCCTGTGTTTTCGCTGCCGGCGGCTTCGGTGCCTGCGACTTCGCAGCCTGCGCCGCCGTTCGGGCACTTGCGGGCGCAGCCTCGGCTCCGCCCGACTTGCCGCGGAATGCGCTGTCGGCGGCTTCCAGGTGGTGCTTTACCGACGCCTCGATCGCGAGGCGAGCACGGCCCGGCGATACAGGCTTCAGGAGAAACCGGTAAACCTGTCCGCGGTTTATGAGATCCATCAGCAATTCACCGTCGTCACGACGCCCGGCGACGATTGCGACCAGCCGCGGAACCACGGTGCGCAGGCGACCGGCGATCGATTCGATGTCGGACCCGATCATGGCCGCATCGGTAACCAGTATGCCCACCTTGTGTGTTTTCGTAAGCCCTTCCGCCTGGGCGAGCGTGTTCGCGTGATGCACGTTGTGCAATCCACGGGACGACTCCCGGATCGTGGCCAGGAACTCTTCGTCCTTGGTGAGTACCAGGACATCGACCTCACGTCCACCGACATGCGACGAGAGTTGTATGTTCTGTGGCCTGAGCGCACGCATCCTGCCGGTGCCGTCGCTGATTATGGTGGCGCCGTTCTCCGACGTCTCCATGACAATATGTTCACCGGCCGGTTCGTCCACATCGGCTGCGTGATCATTTGCCGATTCGGCAATTGTCAGGAGTCGTACGCGCTTGGTTGCCTGGTCGATCAACTGGATCAGCGATTCGGGTGTAACAGCACCACGCACAATCTGGAAAACTTCCTGGTCGCTGACCAAAGCCTCGAGCCCGTCGTTCCGGGCGCTGCCGGCGAGAAGTATACCGATGGTCTCCGGCGACCGCTTCTTGGCCTCGCGCAACGCTTCCAGTCCACTCATGCCCGGCAAGTCCTGCGCCGACACGATTACATGGATGGGTGTTTCACCCAGTGTATTCAGTGCCTCGGAGCCACTCGTCGCCAAATGCACGGCGTAGCGATCGCCAAACCCGGCGCTCAATGCGTCCAGGGTACTCTGCTGGCTATGCAGCAGCAGTACTTGCGTCTTGAAATGCTCCAGTGGCACGTCCGTCCTCCTTGGCGGCTTATGTCGAATCGCGGGCAAGGGTGCGCGCCCCCGGAGTATAGGACGGGCATTCCGCCAACAGGCGGGAACGGGGCGAATGGCTTCTCAAATTGTGACGGAGCGCACAGTCAAACTGTCGGCGGCGTCACAGCGCGGTTTTTCGGACTGTCGCACCGGGTTCGGTACTTTGATCGGGC
>CAYVLL010000071.1:0-10601 GCA_964452235.1 uncultured Woeseiaceae bacterium | reverse complement strand
TGACTGGCAGAATGGTGGCGCCGGTAAACGCGGTGGTGTCGTCGGCCAGGCCAGGTACGGGAGTCAAGGCCAGGATCGCGAGAGCAGCAGCTGATCGGAGGGCTACCGGTACAAGCAATTGCAGGACGCACGCGCTTTTCTTCATTCTTGTTCCGGGCGTGATCAGTGAAAGTGGCGAAACCTTACCGCAACGTTGCGGCGCTGGCCACTCGCGCGTCAACACTGTGCTCTACGGGCGCTTCAATTGATCGATAGCGAAGGTTCAGCCGTCGGTCCGCAACTGGTCGCCGACCGGCAGGTGCCGAATGCGCCTGCCTGTTGCAGCAAAAATCGCGTTGGTAATCGCCGGTGCCAGTGGTGGCACCGGCGGCTCGCCCAGGCCGGCGGGTTCGGAAGCGCCCTGCACGATATGCACGTCGATATTGCGCGGCGCCTGATCGATGCGCATCAATCGATACTGGTGAAAGTTCGTTTCGCGATGGCGGCCGCCGTCAATACTCAGTTCTTCGCCGAGTGCGGTGCTCAGCGCGTCACAGGCGCCACCTTCCATCTGGGCACGAATACCGTTCGGGTTCACCGCCAGCCCGCAGTCGACTGCGCCAGTCAGCCCAAGCACGCGAAGCGCGCCTTTGTCATCGACGCGCACGTGCGCGACCCAGGCAACATAACCGCCGAACGTAAAGTGGCCGGCGATGCCGAGACCCTCGCCGCCGGGTAAAGGCCGACCCCAGCCCGCCTTATCGGCAGCCACCTGCAACACTATTGCCAGGCGCCCCGGGTTCCACACCGGTCCGCCATGATTCGAGTAGGGCAGGTCGCGTGACTCGCCCAGCAGCCTGAGCTGGAATTCCAGCGGGTCCTGGTTCGCTTCGTGCGCCAGTTCATCGATAAAGCTTTGTACCGTGAACGCATTGGCGGTATGCGCCGGCGCGCGCCACGAACCACGCCAGGCTCCGGAAGCCATGCTCAAGTACTCGTAGCGTACGTTGTCGATCAACGCAGCGGGCGAATCGTCCGTAAAAATTTCGGATTGCCACAAGGTCGCGTCCGCGCGGCGATAGTATTTCGACGGACTGGCAACGCGATGACGCCAGGCGACCGGTTTGCCGCTCGCATCGAGCCCGGCGCTCAATTCATGCCAGCCGCCCGGACGCAGGAAGTCGTGTGCCATGTCGTCTTCTCGTGTCCAGGTCACCTTGACCGGCACGCCGGCCGCTTTGGAAACAAGCACCGCTTCAGCGGCGTAGTCCGAGGTGAGGCGACGACCGAAACCACCTCCCAGGCGGGTCATGCGGATATCGATGGCCGTGCGATCGAGACCCGTCAGTTCGGCAACGAGTCTGGATGCGCCCGACGGCATCTGCATCGGGCCGATGACCGTGCAGCGATCCTCCCGGCAGTCGGCGTAGCAGTTCTGTGGCTCCATCGTCGCGTGGTGGATGTATGGCAAACGGTAACGTCGCGTCAAAAACGTTGTACTCGCTGCAAGCGCCGCATCGAAATCGCCGTCGTCGCGAACGACTTCGCCAGTCCCTTCTTCGAGAGCGGCCTGGCAAGCGGCATCGAGCGATGCCGTCGATTCAGCGCGATGCGGCCCTTCATCCCAGCGAATCTTCAGAGCGTTACGGCCCTGTATTGCTGCCCAGGTCGAGGTTGCAATGACGGCGACGCCCGCCGCCAGGGTCGTTGCCGGCGCCCCGGGCTCGGGTCCCGGCAGCGCAACGACATCGGTCACACCGGCGACTTTGCGTGCGTCGGTATCGTCAAAGTCGAGCAGTTTGCCGTCGAAGTATGGGCAGCGGGCAATCACGGCATGCTTCATTCCGGGCATGCTGACGTCGATGCCGTATCGAGCCTTTCCGCCCACGACATCAGTGACGGCCTTTGCCGCTACTTCCTTCCCGATGAGGCGAAAATGCTCAGGCGATTTCAAGGTTGCTGCCTGGTCTTCCGGCTCCAATGTCACGGCGCGCGCGGCAAATTCTGCGTAAGCGGCGCGACGGCCGCTCGGCGCATGCACTATCGTGCCCAGATCGGTTTCCAGTTCGCCAGGGTCCACCTGCCAGGCATCAGCGGCTGCGCGAACAAGCAGCCGGCGTGCGTCCGCCCCAAACTGCCTGAGCGGTTGAAACAGCCCGGAAACACTCGTACTGCCGCCGGCACCCTGCGGGACATGTCGCCATGCCATCGTGCCGTCGTCGTTGCGCATGATCATGAGCGGCAGCTGCTCGGTCGTCACCCGGGACCAGTCGGCGTCGAGTTCCTCGGCAACCAGCATGCTCATGGTGGTGTACATGCCCTGGCCCATGTCGGGCTGGGAAACGCCGATGATGGTCGAGCCGTCCGGCTCGATCCTGACGAATGCGTTCAGTGCCGCCGGGGTGCGCGCTCTGGCTACGAGCCGTGGATCGAAGCCCAGCACCAGTCCGCCTGCGGCGGTCACGGAGACCTGCAGAAACCGCCGTCGCGAAATTGGCAGTACTGTTACGGCAGGCATCTCAGCTTTCCTTCCGAAGATAGCGTGCGGCACGATGGATGGCCTTGCGCATCCGGTAATACGTGCCGCAGCGACATATATTGGTATGCAGCCGATCGATATCGTCGTCGCTGGGGTTCGGCACCTGGTGCAGCAAATCGGTCACCGCCATGATCTGCCCGGCCTGGCAATAGCCACATTGCGGGACGTCTTCCTCGATCCAGGCACGCTGGACCGCGTTCGTGGCATCGGGGGACAGGCCCTCGATGGTGATGACCTCACTGTTTCCGATGGAGCGGACTGGCAGCATGCAGGACCGCTGCGCGCGGCCGTCGATGTGCACTGTGCAGGCGCCACAAACGCCGATTCCACAACCGAACTTGCTGCCGGTCAGTCCCATTTCGTCGCGCAAGGCCCAGAGCAGCGGTTGTTCCGGATCGCCGTCGTACTGAACTTGCTTGCCATTCACATTGAGTTTCACGGCAATCCCCCTCGTTACTTTGCGGCAATGCGTTTTCGTAGACCGATCCGGGCCGGACGCGTTCACCGCGCTTTTGCGCAAATAACAAAAGGTTATGGCACGCTGTCAGAGGCGCTTTGGTAACCGGCGTGCGATTGCACGAAGCGCTACTGTCAGTCGATGATTGCCGACCGGACCAGGCGGTGCATGAGGTCCCTGTATCGCGGCACATCCCATGGGGCGTACTGCGTGAACAGTAGTACGACTAGTCCTTGTTGCGGATCGACCCAGAACAGTGTCGTCACCGCACCGCTCCAGGAAAATTCACCATTGCTCGAGGGTCTGTTTAGCAGCGTGGCATCCGTGATGACACCGAGATCGATGCCGAACCCGACGCCCGGTTCGATGCGGCGCCCGGGCACAGATTCGGGCAGGCGATTGGAGGTCATCAGCTCCACTGTCAATGGAGAGAGCAGGCGCGTGCCGTTGAAAGTTCCGCCGTTCAGCAGCATCTGGGCGAAGCGCCAGTAGTCATCCGTGGTCGAGATCAGTTGTGCGCCGCCCATAAAGAGGCCCGGAGGGCTGTAGTAGTCGCCGGACCAGAAGCCTGTGTCGACGATAAGGTTCCCGCTATCGTCATGTGTGTGCACTTTGGCGAGAAGCGCCGCTTCGCGTGCATCCAGCCAGCCCGTGGTCTCATCCATGCCGAGCGGCTCAAAGATGCGTTCCTGCAGGAACGTCTCGAGATCCTTTCCGGACAGCTTTTCAATAAGGTAACCCTGAACGTCGACGGACACGCTGTACTCCCATCGAGTTCCGGGTTGATACAGCAATGGAATGTTGGCCAGCTTGTCGATCATTTCCTGCAATGAACTGTCCGGGTCGAGTACTTCGACCCGCCCGTATTCCCTATCGACGTAGGTGTCTCCAAACCATCCGTACGTAAAGCCGGCGGTATGCTGCAGCAGGTCATGCATTGTGGGTTGCCTGGCCGGGTTTTCGAGAACCGGATTGCCGTCCTTGTCGTCGCCTGCATAGACTTTCAGGTCGGCAAACTCCGGAATGTGTTTTGCAAGAGGATCGCCGAGCGCGAACAGGCCATCTTCGTAAAGCAACATCATGGCAACGCCGATAACAGGCTTTGTCATCGAGTAAATGCGGAACAGGGAGTCGTTGGTCAGGGGCTCGAGGGCTTCGGCATCTGCGTAGCCGTAATTCTCGTGCATTACTACCTTGCCATGGCGTGACACCAGCACTTGAATACCGCCGGTCTCCTTGTTGTCGACCATGCGTTGCAAGTGCTTGCGCAGCGTCTCGAGCCTCTCGGCAGCCATACCAACATCCTCCGGCGGCGAAAGTTCGATGTCGCCGGCCGAACCAACTGCCGAGATTGTGAGCAGCAATGTACAGATAGCGCACACAAAAAAGCGGTCTTCCATAGTCCAGTTCCTTGCTCGATTCCCTGGCTGGTCCAGGCGCGTTCGGGGACGCAGCGATTGTAGCCTGTGATCCGGGTGCCGCGCTTGGCGCGGGAACTGCACCAATGCCGTGCGTTCCCCGCGGCGGGATGTGCTGCGCCGGTGCATGGTGCTCCAGGCCGCGCAACGATAGGCCAACCAACCGAAGCCCGATGCGGGTTTCAGTTGCGTCGATGTCATGGCCCTGCCATATCGCGTTGGCACACTTAATGCAGTACAGATGTTCTGGGCTGTCGCTTGGGCGGCGATCGGGCCATCCCGCGCCTCGAACCCGTGACCGATCGGTCGCGATTTGTGTACACAGGCATTACGTCAAACTTCCATGGCTATCAGCAAGAAACAGTTGTCCCTGCGGGGACTGCGTACATTCTGCGTTGCAGGTCGGCACCGGAGTTTCCGCATCGCGGCAGAAGAGCTGTTCGTGTCGGCGTCTGCGGTCAGTCACCAGATCAAGGCGCTCGAGCAGGAACTGCAGCAGGTCCTTTTCGACCGTAGATCGCAGACGATGGAACTCACCGAAGCGGGTGAGGCGCTGTACGCAGAGATCAGCCCGCTGATCCGCCAAATCGAAACAGTCACCGAGCGTTTCTCGTCCCGTTTCGGACGACGCGCCTTGCGGGTGTCAGTACAGCCGTTCTTCGCCAGTGAGATGTTCGTGCCCCGCTTGCCGGAATTCACAGCCGAACATCCGAAGATTGACATTCACGTAGACACGAGTGATGAGACGTCGGAGAAATATGCGGCAGATTTCGATGTATCGATTCGGTTGTTCAGAGCGGAGCCTCCCAATCTTTTGTCGGACCGACTTTTTCCGTTGCGCCTCGTACCCGCCGCATCATCGCCGTTTATCGAGAAATGGCGCGCAGCGCTTGCACGACCGAATGCCGAGTTGCCACTGATCGTCCATTCGAGCAGGCCGAATGCGTGGAAGGAATGGGCTGAATCAGCGGGATTTGAGGCGCCCAATCCCTCCAGTATCGTCAAACTCAACTCGATGATTGCGGTGGCCCGGGCGGCGGAACGGGGGTTGGGCGCGGCACTTGTACCCGTGCCGCTTAGCGACGCCTGGTTTGCGTCCGGCAGCCTGGTCAGGCTTTACGCGCAGGAGCTTGTCGCGCGTGACGGTTACTACTTCGTGTATCGAAAGGACGACGAATCGAGATCGGATATCCAGGCATTAAGAAGCTGGATATTACAAACGTTCGCGACCAAAGGATGAAAATTACTCAACCTGCTCTGGAGTTTTATTCGTTTGCGACAGTGCGTGTAGCAATTTAGCTTTGTCACCGGCGAAACGCGAAATGCAAGCCGCCACAAACCGCCGCAATATCGCACGTCAAACTGGAGAGAGCCATGACAGCAGTGATCCAATTTACGTCCCTCACGGCAAAGGTGGGCGCGAGCGTCGCCAGCCTGCTATTAGTTGTGGCAGGTCCGTTAGTCCATGCCGCCGAACCACAACCTGCCTATGTAATGACCGTCGTCGCCGATAAGGCACATGGCGAGCAGGTGGTATCGGGTGCTTACGAGGAAGCGATTGCCGCCATAACCTCGCCGCAGAAACGGCATAGAGATACCTTTGCAGTCAACAATAACCTGTGTGTCGCATACACCAAGTCAAATGACCTGGCGAAGGCGAAACAGGCTTGCGCCGACGCTTTGCGAACGAGCAAGAACAGCTTTGGGCCGTGGTACGTGGCTGACCGCAAGCGCACTGACCAGGCACTTGCGCTCTCGAATCGTGGTGTGATCCGCGCCATCACCGGAGACGACGAAGGTGCTCGAGAGGATTTTCAGCGGGCTATCAAACTTGGCAGGAAACTGAGTGCCCCTGTGGAGAACCTTGCGCGCCTCGATAGCCAGGCCGCCGAAACCGTTTCCTCCTTGTAGAAGGTCATTGGCGAACGCTGCGTCTTGCGGCCAGCGGTTCGTCGGTGAAGCCGGTCGCCGGTTCACATCACCCCCCTTTGTGAACCGGCGACTTTTTTAATATAAACAATCAGTTGCTGGGGTCAGACCCCAATAAGTTGCTGGGGTCAGATCCCAATATCTCCAATATCTGGCTGCATTGAAATGCGGCGGTTTGTCGGCCAGACTGCGGCTATTGCGATTGCGGAGACAGTGCAATGACTGGCCGATACGATCCCGAAGGAACCCGCTTGCCCATCAAGCTGGATAGCACCTCCAACGGTGAATTTGCACCGATTCCGCTGTCGCAGCGAAATCTGCTGGCGAACCGGAATGCCCACGAACATGCCTCGCGCAACGCGCGGCGCTCGGGCCTTGACCGTCGCCATTTTTTGATCAGCACCTGCGGTGCTGCGAGCACGCTCCTGGCGTTCAACGAAGTCAATGCAGCCGCGGGCAAAACGGGCGGGCTGTTTGCACTCGATGCCGACGCCGCCGTCGATCCGGAAATTGCCGCCGCACAACTCGAGGGCCGCGAGTTCATCTTTGACGTCCAGGGTCATTTCGTCGATCCCAACGGCAAGTGGATACGGGATGACCCGTCTCGCGGCGATGGCTTTCGATTTGCGTCGAAGACTGACTGTCCGCTGGCCGACGAATCGGTCCGGAACAGTCACCTGGCCTGTCTCGGTCCGGACGAGTTCGTCAAGGATGTCTTTCTCGACAGCGATACA
Source organism: uncultured Woeseiaceae bacterium (assembly GCA_964452235.1). Taxonomy (GTDB): domain Bacteria; phylum Pseudomonadota; class Gammaproteobacteria; order Steroidobacterales; family Woeseiaceae; genus IDS-8. The sequence goes on along the minus strand of CAYVLL010000071.1, from coordinate 3,545 downwards.
GACATGATGGTGCTGTCGTTCGTACCTTCGACGCGGGAAACCGAACCGTTGACAATCGAAGAAGCGGCGGTGACCCGCAAGATCGTCGGTGAACTCGACGGTAAACACCGCCTTATGATCCATGGCCGCGTGAATCCAAATCAGGATGGCGACCTCGCCGCAATGGACGAACTCAAGGAAAACTGGGACGTCTGTGCGTGGAAGACTTACACCCAGTTCGGCCCGGGTGGTAAGGGCTTCTTCCTGTCGGATGAAGATTTCGGCATCCCGTTCATCGAACGCGCGCGCGAACTCGATGTGAAGATTATCTGCGTGCACAAGGGAATTCCATTCGGCCAGCGTTCCTACGAGCACAGCCAGTGTCACGATATCGGCGTAGTCGCAAAGCGCTTTCCGGACGTGGACTTTCTCGTTTATCACTCCGGATTCGTGCCGGGCAAGAGCGAAGGGCCGTACGAAGGCGAAGGGTCCGGAGACGGCATCGATACGTTGGTCAAATCGCTCATCGACAACGGGATCGCGCCAAACAGCAATGTTTACGCAGAACTCGGCAGCACCTGGCGATTCCTGATGCGTGATCCCGACAGTGCCGCCCACGCGCTCGGCAAGCTGTTCAAATACTGTGGTGAAAACAACGTGTTGTGGGGAACTGATTCGATCTGGTACGGCTCGCCGCAGGACCAGATTCAGGCATTCCGCGCTTTTCAAATTTCGCAGGAGCTTCAGGAGCGCCATGGCTATCCTGAAATGACCTCGTCATTGCGTGCCAGGGTATTCGGGTTGAACGCGACTCGTCCCTACAAGATCGACCTCGACGAAGTGACTCTGCGCGCAGCCAACGATCCGCTGACGCGCCAGCGTGAGAATTATCACAATGCTCGTGATCCGAGTTACCTCACTTACGGGCCGCGAACACGACGGGAGTTCCTGAATCTAATGAAGTGGCAAGGCCAGCATTCTGCCTGATGAGGGCTGTGCCGGATGGCGAAATCAAAAGCGCCAACGTAATCCCGCACCGACGTTGAATGCAGACTCTGCCGACCGCCGCAGCTTCTCCCCGTCAAGAAGCGTCAAATCGTATCGGCCGCGCAAATGTGTGCCCAAGCTCGCACTGACCGAAAGCCGACGCAGCAATTGCCACTCGAGATTCCAGTCTGCCGCGTACGCCTGGTAGATGAATTGCGAACTCTCGGTCCTGTTACGATTCATTACATACCACTCATTGCCGATCGGCTCGATTCGCAGCTCGGACGTGAGCCCGTCAGTCAATCGATAGCGCATCCGTGAGGTCGGAAACCCAAGCTCCAGCAACCAGTCCACGTGCGGCGTCCATTCGACGGCAGCCAGCGGATACATTCTGTAGGCACCGAAGCGATGGTCGCCGCAAAGGCCGTACGTAAGGGTCACCCGGTCGGACAGGTCGCGCCGCCATGCCAATGCGACCAGCCACTGAATCGCACTGCTTCGGTGCTCCTGCAGATTCCTCATTACATTCGACGATGCCGAAATTGCCGGGGCAAAGCTCAGCCGGAAGCTCCGCTGGTCTTTTTGTTGTAACCAATGGACGGGAATGAAGGACGTGTGCAAATGCGCGTTTGTCTGGAGTTCTATTTCAGAAAAATTAAAAATTGCGTAGCGATGTCCTGCGCCAAAAGACCAGCTTGTCGAATCGAACCTGGCAAGTACGTCGAAGTTGCGCCGCTGCTGCCGTGTCCTGCCGGGTTCAGGATCGATTCCGGCGGAGCCGTGATTGCTGAGTTCGAGGAACACCTCAGGGTGTTCCGCGGGTTCCTGACAGACATCGGCTGCCGCCCACGCCACTGCATTGCAACCTGCGATGGGCAGGAACAGGAAGTACACGCAGCGGATTCTTTGCCTGCGAGTCATCGAACTGCTGATTTCGGCATCTTATGCAATGCGCGTCAGTCGCGCGACGCGAGCCCCTGTTTGTCAACGCAATACCCAGCAGCGAGAATAGCAATGACATACAGGACAATGAAGGACTGAGACGATGCAACACGGAACCTTTCTCAATAACGTCAACCGCATGGTCGATCGTGCATTCGATGCGCTAGACCTGGCGCCAGGGTTGCCGGAGCAGATCAAGGCCTCCAATTCGGTCTACAAAGTCAATTTCCCGGTCGAGATAGAAGGCAAGGTGCAAGTCTTTACCGGATGGCGCGCCGTGCACAGCGAACACCGCCTGCCGGTCAAAGGGGGCATCCGCTACTCGCCGCTGGTCAACGAAGACGAAATTGAAGCGTTGGCCGCGCTCATGTCATACAAGTGCGCGATTGTCGACGTTCCTTTCGGTGGATCGAAAGGCGGACTGTGCATCGATCCTGCCAAATACCTGGAGGACGACCTGCGAAAAATTACGCAGCGCTTCGCGTACGAGTTGGCGAAGAAAGGCTATATCAGCCCAAGCGAGAACGTACCGGGGCCGGACATGGGCACCGGCGAGCGCGAGATGGCGTGGATAGCTGATGTATACCGTATGAACTATCCCCACGACATCAATGCCATCGCCTGTGTGACAGGCAAGCCTGTGACCCAGGGCGGCATCGCTGGCCGTACCGAGGCAACCGGCCGCGGCTTGCAGTACGCGTTGCAGGAGTTCTTTCGACATCCTGAGGACGTTAAAGAGGCCTGCCTGGAGGGTGGACTTGCCGGAAAGCGCGTCGTTGTACAGGGCTTGGGAAACGTCGGCTATCACGCCGCAAAGTTTCTGCAGGATGAGGACGGTGTCATTGTCGTCGGAATTGCCGAGCGAGATGGTGCCCTGCTATCCGATGACGGACTGGATATCGACGGAGTTCATGCATGGATGCGCCAGACCGGTGGTGTAGAGAACTATGCCGGAGCCAGGTTCCTTGCAGACAGCTCGAAAGCGTTGGAATTCGACTGCGACATCCTTATACCTGCAGCAACCGAGAACCAGATTACCGCGGAGAATGCCGGCCGGATCAAGGCACGGCTCATCGTCGAAGCAGCCAACGGGCCAACCAGCTACGAGGGCGACCAGATCCTGCAAAAGAACGGCAAGATCGTATTACCCGACGCATTTATCAATGCGGGCGGTGTGACCGTATCGTATTTCGAGTGGGTCAAGAACGTTTCGCACATTCGTTTCGGACGACTGGACCGGCGTTTCGATGAAGCCCGTGGGCGACAGGTCATTCACGTCATCGAAGAAATGACGGGGAAGAAAGTACCGGACGAACTTGCCGGACCGTTGAGCGCCGGAGCAAGAGAGATAGACCTGGTACGTTCGGGGCTGGAAGACACTATGCGTATCGGTTACAACAACATTCGCGACATGCGGCGATCGCGCGCCAATATTCCGGACTACCGTACCGCGGCATTTGTGCTGGCGTTGGAGAAGATCGCCGATGCCTATCTGGAATTCGGCATCGGGCATTGACCGTCCGGGCCGAAGTCGTTGTTGCCACCATAGAAATGGCCCGGCAAGTCGAATAAATGAAAGTTTCCGCAGGAAGGCGTACTCTCCGGTGCACCTGCACAGATTTTGCAGTTGCAAATAA
>CAYVLL010000070.1:0-10634 GCA_964452235.1 uncultured Woeseiaceae bacterium | reverse complement strand
AGGCGGATGACGTGCTTCCTCCCCCGGATCCGCAGGCGCTGATCGCCGCCCAGTCACCCGGCAAAGCCGTCGTCGCCGGTACCGTGACAATGCTCATCCTGTGCGTCCTGTGGACCGCAATTACGGTTGCGACGGGCAGAATTTTCCCCTGGTTTTCCATCGTGATGGGCGCGATCGTCGGGCGCATCGTCCGCCGTTACGGACTGGGCCTCGATTACCGCTTTCCTTTGCTTGCCGCCGCGCTCGTTTGCACAGGCGCATTTCTGGGTAATCTGATGATTGCCATTCCGGCCACAGCCGACGAACTTGATGCAAGCGTTTGGCAGGTCATTCGCGGACTCACCTGGCGCTCGTTCGAAATCTTCTTCGACGAAGTTATCACCGCCGTGGACTACATCTACGCAGGATTTGCGGCGGCACTCGCCGTTTTCTATGCCCGGCGACGACTGCGTCGGGACGAGGAGTTTGCGTTGCGAACGATGAAGGGAAGTAAAGTCCGCTGAGCGATTGACGCTGGCCGAGCGCTCAGGCGACGCGAAAACTGCCTGTGCTGGCCATCTGGTCAGGGGGAATGGCGTCCAGCCGCATGCGAACCAGTTTTTCCATGAACTGCGCAGCATCATCCTCGCCGAGGAAGCATGGCGGGTCACGACGTAGCATAGCCCAGTCGCCCGACTTCAGAACCTTTACAAGATGCTCCATATTGTTGCGAATGGCTTCGACATAAGGATTCTGTCCGTCGAACAGGACCTCGATGTAGCGATACGCGCGATTGAATTTTGCGTAAAGCCTGTCGCGTGAGACCTGCTGATAGAACACGGGCGTCTTCCGGAGGAGGTCGATGCCCGATTCGTAGCGTACCCGGTACTCCCCGGGTTTGGCATTGTCGATGGCGACGCCGCCCAGCACGAACTCCTTGTACAGCCGGTCGCGGCACTTCTCGAGGTAACAGCGATCCGCCATCTGGGCGATCAGGTCGGCCGTGCCGAGCAAATGGCCGCATATGGCATCGCGAGGATCGTCGAGCTCGATGTCGTCCAGCTCGAGTTCGTAGCCGGTGAAATGCACAATCATGCTGCTGATTGCAGCATCTTGCGTCAGCCCCAGTTCCGGCAAATATCGGCGCAGGAAGTCGGCGCTTCTCGAAACGTGATACAGCGTGAACTCGGCGCCGTTGCTGAAATCCTTGTCGCGGTCAGCATGGCGGATGTAGCCGGCATCGTGAAAGAGCGACGTGACGATGACCATCTGTGCCCGCCGCGGGCCAAGTCGATCCGCTGGCTCCGAGCTGAGTTCATACCCTGCAACAAGCCGTGCGAGTGCGAGAGTCATATCCAGCGAGTGCTGCATATCGTGATACGTCGTATCACAGCCGCGATAACCCGGGAATTTGCCGGTGAACAGGCGCTCGAAATCGTAAAAGGCAAGCCACATCTTGTCGAACGATGCGCCCGGGAAAGTATCCGCGAACAAGTCGCAAACGGCTTTGCGTACGGCTGCGGGATTGCTGACCTGAACGGTATTCGTTACGTCGTAGTCGTTGCGGCGATCCTGCGACATGAATTTCTTCTTCTGGTGCCGGGGCGCTGCCGCATTCATGTTCGCATGCATCCTGCAGCGATTGCTGACGCCGGCCGTCCCAAGGTTGGCCCGTAAGTCAAAAATGATACACGTTGCATGGAAAGGCGCCAGAAACCTGGGCAGGAATATGTCACATTCCCTTGCTGGCTACCACAGGGAGAACTCGGCGATAACGGGTGCGTGATCGGATGGACGCTCCCAACTGCGCGGTTCCCGATCGACATAACTTGCCGTGCACCGGCTGGCGAGCGCCGCGCTGGCGAGGATGAGATCAATGCGCAGGCCGGCGTTGCGGCGAAAGCGGGCTGCCCTGTAGTCCCACCAGCTGAATATCTTCCCGGGTTGCTCGAACTGCCTGAAAACGTCGACGAGGCCAAGCTTCAACAACGCCTGCAACGCCGCCCGCTCGGGCGGGCTGCACAGCACACCGTAGCCCCAGTCCTCCGGATCGTAGACGTCGCGATCGTCAGGCGCGATATTGAAGTCACCGAGCACGACAACGTACTCATGGCTTTTCAGTTCGCTGGCAAGGTAATCACGCAGCGCTGCAAGCCAGTCGAGTTTGTACTGGTACTTCTCGGAGTCGAGACTCTGGCCGTTTGGTACGTACAGGTTAATAACGCGAAGGTCCTTGATCGTCGTCGCCAGCACACGACGCTGCGCGTCGCCCAATCCCGGAATTTCGATGACGGGGTCGGCCATTGGCCAGCGGCTCACCGTTGCCACGCCGTTATAGGTTTTCTGTCCGTTTGCGAGGGCGTGAAATCCTGCCTCGCGAATGGCGTCCAGTGGAAATGCCTCCGACAACTGCTTGATTTCCTGCAACACCAGCACGTCGGGTTTCGCTGTCTCCACCCACTCGAGAACCTGCGGCAGACGAACCGTGAGGGAGTTGACGTTCCACGTAGCGATCTTCAACTTCTGATACCTCTTCGCTTCCAGAAACCGCAGACTCAGCGCTTCATCTGGACAAGCTCCCATACTTCGGCAACGGAATCATTGAGTCAACGTGTTTCTGATGGGCTCGGTCAGGTACGAGGACTTCTATCGCCGATCTCGACAGGCGAGCTGGTATCTGGTGTCATGCAAGCCGCGACCGCGCATAAAGTGCAGCCGCCGGGCTCCATACCCATGGAAGAGTCATGCTGAAAGCTCGAACGGAACAGACCGGTCTTGTCCTGTTGTTGGTGGTGGTATCCATTGCCTTCATCTTCTTGCTGTTGCCGTTTTACAGTGCGGTGTTCTGGGGCACGATCCTGGCAATTATCTTCCAGCCTGTGCGGCGCTGGGTGGAAGTGAAGCTGAACGGGCGGCGCGGGCTGGCAGCGTTCTTGACCTTGATGGTGATTCTGCTGATGGTGATCTTGCCAGTGATATTTCTGACCGGCGCTCTGGTGCAACAGGGCGCGGCGCTGTATGACCGCATGGAGTCCGGGACTATCAATTTCGGTGAATACTTTGAGCAGATAATGACCGCGCTGCCGGGTCCGCTGCAGGACTTGCTGGCGCGTTTCGGTATGACCGACATTGCAAGTGTGCGGGAGCAATTGTCCGAGGGCGCGCAGCAAGCCAGCGAGTTTCTGGCTACCAAGGCCTTTAGCGTAGGGCAGAACACGTTCCATTTTTTAGTCAGCTTCGGGATCATGCTCTATCTGCTGTTTTTTCTGCTGCGTGACGGGCCCACGGTATCGCGATACATCATGCGGGCCATTCCGCTGGGTGAGTCCCACAAAAAGCACCTGTTGACCAAATTCACCACGGTGGTCAAAGCAACGGTCAAAGGCAATATCGCTGTGGCGGCGGTCCAGGGCGCGCTGGGCGGTTTTATCTTCTGGGTGCTGGGCCTGCCAGGCGCATTGCTGTGGGGCGTGCTTATGGCGGTGCTGTCGTTGTTGCCCGCCGTGGGTGCAGGCTTGATCTGGGGTCCGGTGGCGATTTACTTCCTGGCCACCGGCGCGATCTGGCAAGCCGCGGTGCTGACCGTCTTTGGCGCGATAGTGATCGGTCTGGCAGACAATATTCTGCGGCCGAGACTGGTTGGCAAGGATCTCAAGTTGCCCGACTATGTGGTATTGATTTCCACGCTGGGTGGATTGTCGCTTTTCGGTTTGAACGGTTTCGTCATCGGACCGATGATCGCTGCACTGTTCATCGCTGCCTGGAGCCTGTTCGCTGACGCGCGGGAAGTGGGCGTCGTGGCGGTTACGCCGCGGGCTCCACACGAGGCGAGTGAAATGGATGCCCTTCCTGCCCGGGCCAGCGATGAACAGCGCAGCTGATTAATGCCGATGATGCAAACGAAACCGGCATCGGGCAGCGATCCTCAAGCGGCCTCGCCAATACCGCTCTGGCGCAACAGTGCATCCACGGTTGGCTCCCTGCCGCGAAACGCCACGTAAGCTTCCATAATGTCCCGGCTGCCACCGATCTCGAGGATCTCGGCTCGGAATCGCAGCGCCGTATCGCGATCAAAGATGCCCGCCTCCTCGAACGCAGCAAACGCGTCGGCCGCCAAAACCTCGGCCCATTTGTAACTGTAGTAACCGGCCGCATAGCCGCCCGCAAAAATATGCGAGAAGCTGTGCGGCAGGCGGTTGTAGTCCGGATGGCGAATCAGCGATATTTCTTCTCGAACCTGCTGCAAGACACCCAGCACGTTGCTGCCCGCCGCGGGATCGAATCCCGCATGCACACTGAAGTCGAACAGTGCAAACTCGATCTGGCGCAGCATTCCCAGGGCCGCACCGCAATGCCGGCTTTTCTCGAGGCGCTCGAACAACGAGTGCGGCAGCGGCTCACCTCTCTCCACGTGCGCTGACGATCGTTGCAATACTTCGTACGACCAGGCGTAGTTCTCCATGAACTGGCTCGGCAGCTCGACCGCATCCCAAGGTACCCCGTTTATTCCCGCGATGCTCGGGTAGTCGACCCGGGTCAGCAGGTGATGCAACATGTGGCCAAACTCGTGGAACAGGGTGACCACATCGTTGTGTGTCAGGAGGGACACTCCGGCTTTATTGGGCGGCGAGAAATTGCAGACCAGGTAGCCCACCGGCAACGATCGTTTGCCAGCGACATTTTTGCGCACGATACACTCATCGATCCAGGCGCCACCGCGTTTGCCGTTGCGGGCAAAAAGGTCGGTATAAAACCCGCCGATAACCTCGCCGCTGTTGTCGCTCACTTCGAAATAACGCACGGCATCGTGCCAGCCTCGCACCTTCGGCGACTCCGAAACCTCGATGCCGTAAAGCTTTCCAGCCAGTTCGAACAATCCGTCGAGCGCTTTGGATACCGGAAAGTACTGGCGCAACTCCTCATCGGCAATCGCAAATTTCTTTTGTTTCTGCTTCTCGAGGTAATAGGCAATATCCCAGGGTTCAAGGTCGTGTCCGGCAACCTGCCGCACGTCAGCAAGCTCCTGTGCGGCAGCCTCGCGGGTGCGCGCTGCAAGTTGGCGCAGGAACCTGAATACGTCCTCGGTAGTGGCAGCCATTTTTGTCGCAAGCGAGTACTCGGCGAAATTGCTGAATCCGACAAGTCGGGCGGCCGAGTGACGGAGTGACAGGATCTTCTCGATATTCGCTGTATTGTCCCAATTGGCATTGCCATCCTGGTCGGACGCACGTGTCGACCAGGCCCTGTAGTAGCGTTCGCGCAAGTCGCGGTTTGCGCCATGGGTAATGACGGCGTGGTAAGTAGGATAATCGAGGGTCAGGTACCAACCCGGGAGTTCGCGTTGTTCTGCGTCGGACCGGGCTCGCTCGAGGGTCGGCGCCGAAAGTCCGGCGATCATCGATTCGTCGCTCGTGTGGAAATGCCAGTTGTCGGTGGCATCCTGCAGGTTCTGTTCGAATAATGCCTGTGCGGCCGCAAGCTCCTGAATCACGCTGCGAAACTCGGCTTTTTCACGCTCCGGCAAAGCAACGCCTGCAAGCCTGAAATCCCGCAGTGACTGGGTAATCAGTGTGCGCCCCGCCTCCGGCACATCGGCAGGCAGCGTTGCCGCTACGCGCTCGAACGCGTCATTGAGCGCTCTGTTCTGTGCTATTTCTGTACCATGTTCCGTCAGCAATGGCAGACAGGCGTTGTAGGCTTCGCGCCAGGCGGGGTCCTCAAGCACGGCTTGCAAATGGCCGACCGGCGACCAGACCCGTTGCAGTTCGTGACTCATTTCCTCGAGTGGCGGAACAAGAGTCTCGAATGCTTCATCACCGGGATTGTCGAGCAACGCGGCGAGCTTTCGACGGTGCTCTGCGATAAGCTGCGACACCGCCGGGAGTGCATGCTCCGGCCGGATATCGGCAAAACGTGGCAGCGACGAAGTGTCAAGCAGCGGATTCGACATGACTTTGGGCTTCCAGGTAAACGTAAGAATGTTATCACAGGCCTGCAGCCAGACTTCGGCTCCGGGGCTTGCGAATGACACCGTGTAATACAAGGAACGACTCGTGACGGCAGAACACGATCTGATTGTTATCGGCGGCGGCAGCGGCGGCCTGGCGCACGCGCAGCGCGCTGCAGAGTACGGCGTGAAAGCGGCTGTAATCGAATCCGGACCGCTCGGAGGTACCTGTGTCAACGTCGGCTGCGTGCCCAAGAAAATAATGTGGTACACGGCGCAACATGCCCATTACCTGCAGCATGCTGCCGACTATGGCTTTGATGTGAGCGTCAACAACCATGACTGGGCCGGACTGAAAAATCGTCGTGATGAGTACATAAAGCGCCTGAACGGAATCTATGCAGCGAACCTCGAACGTCGTGATGTCGCCCTGGTCCGCGGCCAGGCCAGGTTTGTCGATGCGCATACCGTTGAAGTCAATGGACAGCGACATTCAGCCGCAAGATTCGTGGTGGCAACCGGCGGTTATCCGCTCGTTCCGGACATCCCCGGGGCGGACCTCGGCATAACATCCGACGGCTTCTTCGCGCTCGCCGAACGGCCGCAGCGCATGGCAATTGTCGGCGGTGGCTACGTCTCCGTCGAACTTGCCGGTGTTTTCAGCGGGCTGGGCTCCGACACGACCTTGCTCCTGCGCCGCCACGGGGTTCTCCGCTCATTCGATGCCATGCTCGGGCGGGAACTGCTTGCAGCGATGGAGTCAGCAGGCGTGACCTGCGAAACCGGCGTCGTTCCGGAAAGACTGGCGCGGAACGCTTCCGGCCTGACGCTCAGTGCGGTCGACGGTCGCAAATTCGGTGCTTTCGACGCCGTCCTGTGGGCCATCGGCCGGGCGCCCAATACACAGGGGCTGAATCTCGAAGCGGTCGGCGTGGATACGGATGCTGATGGTTTCGTGCCGGTCGACGATTTCCAGAATACCAACGTCAAACACATCCATGCGATCGGTGACGTGACCGGAAGAGAAGCGCTGACGCCGGTCGCGATCGCCGCCGGCCGCCGCCTGGCCGATCGCTTGTACGGCGGCATGCCGGATCGACACCTGGAGTACCGGCTCATTCCGACGGTTATTTTCTCGCATCCGCCCATCGGTACTATCGGTTTGCCCGAGGCGCAGGCGCGACAGGAATACGGCGATGATGTGCGGGTCTACGAATCGCACTTTACGCCCATGTTCTACGCGCTGGGAAACAGGAAAGAAAAAACCATGATGAAACTCGTTACTGCCGGAGCTGACGAGCGCATCGTTGGTTGTCATCTCATCGGAGACGGTGTCGACGAGATGCTGCAGGGATTCGCTGTCGCGATTCGCATGGGAGCAACCAAGAAGGATTTCGACGATACCGTCGCCATCCACCCGACAAGTGCCGAAGAACTGGTGACTATGCGCTGATGGAAAGCTGCTTCAGGACCGGTGCCGTGTCCGGGCGCACACCGCGCCACAGGTGAAAGGACTCGGCCGCCTGCTCGACCAGCATGCCCCAGCCCATGACAGAGCGCTTTGCTCCCTGCGCGGCCGCCCATTTGCTGAACGGTGTCGGCGTGAGCCCGTAGGACAGGTCGTAGCAAAACGTCTGCGGCCGGATCGCTGCGCCCGGATACGGCGGAGTTTCGCCCTTTAGTCCTGCGGACGTCGCATTAATGACCAGCGCATAATCGATTTCAGAATTCACATCCTTGAAGCGGCAGGCCTTTACATTGCCCGATGCGATGAATCGGTCAACGAGCTCGCTGGCCTTGGACAGGGTTCTGTTGGCGATGGTTACCTGCCGCGGCTTCGCTGCGAGCAGGGGGCCGAGAATGCCGCGCGTGGCGCCGCCGGCGCCGAGGATGAGTATGTTGACGTCCCGCAGCACTAACTCCAGATTCCGGGTGAGGTCACGCAACAGGCCGATACCGTCTGTGTTGTCGCCGAAAATCTCTCCGTCCTGAAAAGCAAGCGTGTTGATTGCACCCGCGCTCGTTGCCCGTTCGCTTAACTGGTCGGCTAATGCAAGTGCAGCGGTCTTGTGCGGAACGGTGATATTGAGTCCTTTGCCTCCGGCATCCGCAAACTGGCGAATGGCCGCATCGAGGTTTTCCGGAAGCACCTGCAACAATTCGTACTGGAGGTTCTGGCGCGTCTGCAAGGCAAACAGGCGATGGATGACGGGTGACCGGCTGTGCGACACCGGATACCCCATGACGCCGTAACGATCGACCCTGTCCGACGGCATCGCCATCAGCTTCAGTCCTCGCGCAGCCAGCGCGCCACTTTCATCGCGAAATAGCTGAGAACAGCATCTGCCCCGGCACGCCGGATCGACAGTAGTGCTTCGAGCGCCGCGGAGCGCTCGTCCAGCCAGCCGCGCTCGGCCGCGGCGATGATCATGGCGTATTCGCCGCTGACCTGGTAGGCGAACGTAGGCACGCCAAAGCGGCGTTTCACACGCCGTATGACGTCGAGATATGGCAGCGCCGGCTTGACCATGACGATGTCGGCGCCCTCATCGAGGTCGAGTGCGACTTCGCGCAAGGCTTCGTCACTGTTCGCAGGGTCCATCTGGTAATTGCGCTTGTCACCGCCCGCAAGGTTCTCTGTTGAGCCGACAGCATCGCGAAACGGTCCGTACCAGCACGATGCGTACTTCGCGGCGTAAGCCAGTATCAGCGTGTTGTGGTGATTCTTTTTTTCGAGTTCCCGGCGTATTGCGCCGACCCTGCCGTCCATCATGTCCGATGGCGCAACGATATCGACACCGGCATCCGCATGCGATGCCGCCTGGCGCACCAGCATGGCAACCGTTTCGTCGTTCAGGACATAGCCGGCGTCGTCGATGATTCCGTCCTGACCGTGCGTCGTGTAAGGATCCAGGGCAACGTCGGTTATCAGGGTCAGATCGGGAAACTCCTTCTTGATCTCCCGCACGGTGCGTTGCACGAGACCGTCGGCGTTCGCGCACTCTTCGCCTTTCAGTGATTTCTGATGAGCCTCAATGACCGGGAATAAAGCAATGCCGGGAATATCGAGCGCGACAGCTTCTTCGAGTTGCGGGAGCAGGAGGTCGACACTCAGTCGCTGGATGCCCGGCATGGACGGAACTGCCTCGCTTCGCTTCCTGCCATCCAGGATGAAAACCGGATAGATCAGGTTGGCGGGTGTGAGGCTTGTTTCAGCTACCAGTCGACGCAGCGACGTACTGCGGCGACTGCGCCGCAAACGCGTGAAAGGGAACCCGGGGCCCTGCGAACGACTCATAGCGATACAACATGCGGCTTCGATGGGCGGATTCTGGCCGTATTCGGCGGCGGATTCCACGCCTGCCGCACAAAAAGACCGACAGGCGGGTAATAATTCGACCATGCATCAGGTCACCTTCCAATGAACAGTCGCGCGGACTTCGAGCGTAAACGTCGCTTTGACGAGGTGGTGGGTATTTTCCATAAGGACCTGTATCGCTATGCAGCATGGCTTAGCCGTGACCCTGGCATCGCCGAGGTAGTGGTGCAGGAGACGCTGCTGCGCGCCTGGAAGTCGCTGGACAATCTGCGTGAGGACGAGGCCGCCAGGCAGTGGCTCCTGACCATCGTGCGCCGCGAGAATGCACGCTATTTCGAAAGGAAATCGCCGGACATGCTGGACATCCACGAGCTGACGCCGGCCCAGTCGGCCATGCTTGCGGAAGCCGACGATCCGGACCTCGAGGAAATGCGCCAGGCAATCCTGCGACTCGAAGAGGACTATCGCGAACCGCTTGTGCTGCAGGTACTGATGGGTTACAGCACGAAGGAAATTGCGGAGCTTATGGGTATAAATCCCGGAGCGGTACTGACGCGGTTGCACCGGGCACGACTCAAGTTGAAGAAATCAATCGACGAGGCGACGGCTGCCTGAGTGCCGCTGGTGAGTATGATGCAATGTGACGACTACAGGGAACGCATCGCAGCCGATCCGTCGGGGTCATTTGACGGCGAAGCTGGTCATGCAACCGACTGCGTCGCCTGCGCCAACTACAGGGATGAAATGCGGGCACTGGATGAGCGCATTGCCGCAGCGCTGTCGATCGCCGTCCCGGCGCTCCGGCTGCCGCAATTGCCATCCCAATTGCCATCCATGGACGCCGCCGGGCCCGGCAGTATTGTTGACCTGCACACCCGCCGGCCAGCGACACGGCTCCCGCTGCCGGCGTGGATCGGTATTGCAGCGACGCTGGCCGCCGTTGCATTCCTTGCGACCCGCATGCTGGCACCGGAGCTCGTGGCTCCCTCACTCGCCGAGCAGGTAATTGCGCATATGGACCATGAGCAATCGTCGCGCCAGGTCACTTCGGTCGCTGTGCCGGAGCAGGTTCTGGGGCGCGTCATCGACGACAACGTCGCGACGATGGAGACGGGCCGGGAACTGGTGACTTACGCGATGAGCTGCGTAATCAACGGCAGGACCGTACCGCACCTGGTCATCCAGGGCGCAGACGGACCCGTGACGCTGATCCTGATGGCAGATGAGCAAATCGACGGCCCCATCCCCCTGTCAGGGAACAACGTGCACGGCGTAATCGTGCCGGTTGGCAGCGGCAGCGTCGCCATCATTGGCGAACGGGCGGAACAACTGAGTGAAATTGACGAGATCGGCAGACGACTTGTCGAAACGGTGACGTGGAAAACCTGA
>CAYVLL010000069.1:0-10820 GCA_964452235.1 uncultured Woeseiaceae bacterium | reverse complement strand
CGTCGATGTTCCTTCAGGCGCGGCGCTTCGACTTCGGCCAGTTATTCGAGATTATCGAAGAAGAGTCGTTGGGTGCACCGATCTCTACCGATGTGATCCTGAAGACGCACACGCGAATCGATGATGACGACGAATTCGAGTTTCTCGCCATATACGCGCCTGAAAAGAACACGCTGGACATTACCCACATCCTCGCCGCCGAGGAGGAAGACGGCATTGAGGACGTCACGTTGCAGAACGACGACCACGACCTCATGCTTATCGGTGGCACCTGGCGGCGGATGTTCGGCAGCGATGGCGAGTGGATAAATCGAATTTTTTACCGTGAGAGCGACCGACTTTCGTCCCAGGGCGAGGCCTTCCCGGACCTGGTGCCGCCGGATACGCCAGCCGACCAGGTTCCGGTGCGTGAGAATCTCCTGACCATAAGGGAAAACGAGTCGGAATTCGGCTGGCGCAGCGATGTGTCGCTCGGGAACCGCCTTGGGGTATTGAGAGCCGGGCTGCAACTTACGAGCAACGATCTCGACTACTCGACTGAGCTTCGGGAGGATTGGATACGCTACATCTACGAGTCCGACGATCCGCGCCCCCCGAGCGCAAACTACATTGTGTTGCAACCAGATGAGATCAACTCGATCTATAGCGCAAGCGAAACCAACTACGCCGTCTACGGCGAGCAGGTGTTCGACTGGGGCGATAGCAATCTGCGTGCGGGCATTCGCTACGACCGCAATGGCTTTGGTGACGAGGACCTTGTGTCACCGCGATTCGGCTTCAATTATACGATTTCACCCCGGCTGCGATTGTCGGCAACGGCTGGCATCTTCTATGAGCCGCCAAGCAACCTCGCGCGTGCGGCCGACCCTGAAAACTTTGATCTCGAGAGCGAAGAGCTTACGCATTTCAGCCTGGGCTTCGGCTACCGCCTGAGCGAGAACCTGAATCTGCTCGTAGAGGCGTACTATCAGGATCTCGATAACCGGCTCGTGGAAAGCGGACGCACAGACGGTCGAATTTCAAATGATGGGGAGGGCACTAACACCGGCGTGGACCTGGTGCTGAGGCGCAACTTCGATCAGGGCTGGTCGGCCGACTTCGTCTATTCCTGGAATCGCTTCCGGGTCGACGACAATGACGGACGTGGCGAGTACGACTGGGACTTCAACCGCGAGCACTTCGTCGCTGTCGGCGGGCGCTGGGAGATCAATGACCGATGGCAGGTAGCGGCACGCTGGAGGTATGGCTCGGGGCAGCCAACGTACCGCTATATCGTGCATGAGGATGTGCTCGCGCCGAACCCGCCCGTGCGCTATTCGCAAGAAAGGACCGCTTTGAATGTCGATCGCGGCAATGCGTTCCATTCACTCGATGTGCGCGTCGACTACCGTCGTCCGATCGGGCCGGTGGATCTTGTGCTGTTCGCGGACGTGCTGAACGTTTACGGCGCTCCGGCTGGCCTGCAGCCCGAGTTCAACATACTGACGGGAGAGATTTTTGACGAGGAGGAGGAAACGTTGCCGCTGCTCGGCCTGATTGTCGAGTACGCCTGGTAAAATAGATGCGTAGTATCTGGCGCACGGTCGAAAAGGAGCGCTTTGACGATGCCTGCTCGAATAGCCGTTCCTCGACCTCGAGCCGCACGACCTGACCGTCAGGCCCGTGCGGCAACTAACATGGGCGTGGCTCGAATTCGCCGCTTGGTCTCAACTACAAATGCGTCCAGAGGCATCCGGCGATAGATCAGTTTGTTGACGTGCCCGAAGCCGGGCGAGGAGGCGGCCAGGATCCTGGCGCCCGGGAAAAGCACGCTATTCTCGATGTCGATTGTTGATCGATGAAATGCGCAGTCCTTTGGGACTCCGGCGCAGTGCTGGCCTTGCTCGATGCGGACGATGCAGATCACCCGGTGGCTACGTTGATCGCTCATGAAATCGCCCCAGAGCGACGGCCAAGCTTCATTACCAACTATTTGGAGGTTGAAGCCCATGCCCTGCTGTTGCGGAAGTTGGGAAGGGCCTTGGCAGGTCAGTGGCTGCTAGGCGGCGGCCTCCCTGTCGTCAGAGTATCCCCGCAGGAGGAAGAACGCGGCAAGTCGCTGCTGGAGCAGTACAGTGACAAGGACTGGAGCCTGTGCGATGCGATTTCCTTTGCCGTAATCGATCGCCGTCGTGTTGATGCGGCCTTCAGTTTCGATCGTCATTTCGTGCAGTTCGGTCGGTGTCGCGTACTGGGGGTCCGGCACAATACTTGCAGCAACCTTGGGTGCGTCCGATAGCGAGCTGTTCGCTTTAGGTGAGATGGCAAGCACCTTCCAGCCCGGCAGGACGGGGCGCAACGTGAGAACAGGTAAAACTTGCAAAGGTTGTAAAAGGATAGATCTCCCGGACGAACACCCTGAAAGGAGCTTGGCATGATGCTTAAACATGGAACTGCACTGCTGCTGGCGCTTTGCCTCTCAATCGTCGGTTGCGATTCGACGGATGTGGAGACCGGCACCGTGACCCTGCAGTGGCAACCTCCGGTCGAGAACGAAGACGGATCCCCGCTCACCGACCTGGCGGGGTATCGTGTGTACTGGGGCCCGTCCGAACGCCCGTTCGCGAACCGAATCGACATCGATTCCCCGGAGGCGACCTCGTACGTGCTGGAAGACCTGTCGGACGGCGAATGGCGGCTGGCAATCAGCACTGTCACCAAGCGCGGCCTGGAATCGAAACTGATAACGGCGACCGTCGTCATCAAGAATGGTGAAGCGACCTGGGACGAGGCCACGCTGGGAGAGGTCATACCCAGGCCCGACGAGGATTCGCTGGCGTCAGCAAGACGCGAATCGCAAGGCCCTGACGACCGGCGCGACTAGCCCCGGGTTCGCAGCTCCCTACGGGGCAAATTCACGCCTGGTGTACGTCGTCAGTCCGAACCGCATGAGTCGGGATTAGCGGCTGGTCGGAACGCGCCGCACGTAACCATCGGGCGAGCTCATAACCGTCTTTATCCGGCAAACCAATATCCAGCAGTGCGATATCGGCTCCGTAAGCGCTGGCACGCTCGAGTGCTTCTTGCGTCCCATAGACGACTAAAGCTTCATGTCCGTGGAGGTCCGGAAGCTGTGCAAGACTATCCGTCGCATCGGCGTTTTCTGCTGGTTTTGCGCAAATTAGTCAATTGACTACGCGGCGGGGCCTGCAGCCGGCCAAGCACCTGATGGAGCAAGCCGCGACTGCCGTACCTAAAGTGAATTCTATGGTTTTCGGGGTAACTAACTCAGCGATCATGTAAATGATCGCTCGTTCGTATGACGCTAAATCAACGGCGAAACACCAACCCAGGTTTTTTCGGTGAGCGGTAGCTTATGTCACAAAAGGATCATTTGTCAGTCACTCCGTTACGAGCTAAGTTAGGACGTCGCAAGTTTGCGACAGCAGACGCGAAACCCCACCTGAGTCGAGGCCAAATGCTGCGATACCAGTCACGCCGCCACAAGGTGTTGATGGACGAATCCGAACAGGCTCTGTGGGCCGCCGCAGAGAAGCCGTCGGGTGCGGATGCGCGTATTGCGAAGCAAATTCTGGGCGATGCAAAGAGCCACGGACTGTGGGAATCGCGACACGCCGAACTGGTCCGGCCCGTTGCCGAGCAGACCGGCAGGGTGCCCCAGGTACTTGCGCTGCGCGATGTCGAGGTACGCCTCATCCATCGCCGTGCCCTGTTTGACCATATCCGCGAGCATGAAATCCGTGGCCCGGCGCGGGAGCGGCTGTTCCGGATTTTCTACGGTACGAGGGACTTCCAGGACGCCGTAATCGCTGAACACCGCCAATACATGCTGGCGGTCTCGAGCCGCGTGTCGGCCGATCATCTGATCAACGTTATGCGCGATCCTGTGAGTAAGTTGTTGCTCGAACAGTACCAGAATCTTTACGCGCAATATTTCGACCTCTATTGCTACGTGACCGCGACAGAAGACCGCACCAGCGCGGATGCGGCCAAGTTGCTGATGATCAATGCGCGTCGCGAGGCAGAAAGCCTGCGGCGGCGGGTCAATTTGATCCGGCCAGATCGTGGCGCGGCTGATTTCGAACGCCAGGCCCTGTTGGCCCGCAGCGGTCGCCACCCCGCACTGAACTACATGGTCGGCTGACTGGCCGCCGGCTGGCCATTGCGCCTGCCGGAACCGATGCCGTATACTTCGCGGCTTGCGTGTTGGGGTTCAGGTCGGTTTAACCGGTCCGGATGTACGGGAAAATCCTGCCCCTGCTGCCGTTGGCTGGCAGCGTAGAAACCCCGCTATGGGGTTTTTTCTTGCCCGGAGGCCGGGCAATGTAGCGTTCCCGGGGACTAATGGAATGGGCCAATGGCCCATTTTTTGTTTACAGAGCAGATAGTTAGTTGTGGTGCTTGGATGACGGGTGACGAACTGGCCAGATTGCTGGAACCCACCGTCGAAGGCCTCGGATACGAACTGGCGGACCTTGAATTACGTATCGGCGGCCAGGGCGGTTTGATTCGACTGTTCATCGACAAGGCCGACGGTGTCGGCCTGGGCGATTGCGAAAGCGTAAGTCGGCAGGTCAGTGCTGTGCTGGACATTGAAGACCCGGTGCCGGGCCATTATGTACTGGAAGTGTCGTCGCCCGGGCTGGACCGAAAATTGACCAAGCCTGCACATTTTCTGCGGTTCCTCGGTCATGAAGTGCGCGTACAGATGCGGTTTCCGATTGACGGTCGACGGAAGTTTCGCGGCACGTTGTTGAAGGCCGACGACAAGTCGTTCGAAGTCGAGGTAGATGGAAAAACGCACAGTTTGCCGATGGCGACAATGGAATCGGCACGGCTGGTGCCGTCGCTGTAAAGCAAGCCTTTAAGCGGCGTTAGCGGAGTAGTTAGGCAAATGAGCAAAGAGATTCTGATGGTTGTTGACGCCGTTTCAAACGAGAAAGGCGTCGACAAGGAAATTATATTCGAGGCAATCGAAGCCGCGCTCGCGTCCGCTACTCGCCGGCGCCATGGCGACGACATCGATGTGCGAGTTGCCATTGATCGCGTTTCCGGCGACTACGAGACGTTTCGTCGTTGGCTGGTATTCGACGACGAGTCCACTGAACTCGAGTTTCCGGATCGTGAATTGCGCATGATCGACGCCGTGGATGTCGACGAGGCTGCGAAGCCGGGCGAATTCGTGGAAGTCCCGATGGAATCGGTCGATTTCGGCCGCATTGCCGCGCAAACCGCCAAGCAGGTGATCGTGCAGAAGGTGAGGGAGGCTGAACGCGAGCAGGTTGTCGAAGAGTACAAGAATCGCGTGGGTGAACTGCTCTCGGGCCTGGTCAAGCGGGTTGATCGCAACGGTGTCTTCATTGATCTCGGCGGCAATGCCGAAGGCTTCGTTTCCCGCGATCAGATGGTACCGCGTGAGCCGGTGCGTCCGCAGGATCGCATGAAGGCCCTGTTGACTGAAGTTCGCTCCGAAGTGCGAGGGCCGCAATTGTTCATGACCCGGACTTCGCCGCAATTTCTTATCGAGCTATTCAAAATCGAGGTGCCGGAAGTCGGGCAGGGGCTTATCGAGATCAAGGGCGCTGCGCGCGACCCGGGCCTGCGGGCAAAGATTGCGGTGAAGAGCAATGACGCTCGTATCGATCCGGTTGGTGCATGCGTTGGTATGCGTGGTTCGCGTGTGCAAGCCGTGTCTAACGAACTGGCGGGCGAGCGCGTCGACATCATCCTGTGGGATGAGAACCCGGCGCAGTTCGTCGTGAACGCCATGTCGCCGGCAGAAGTGCTGTCGATTGTCGTCGATGAAGATGCGCATAGCATGGATATCGCCGTCGACGAAGACAAGTTGTCGCAGGCCATCGGGCGCGGCGGCCAGAACATCCGGCTGGCCAGCGAATTGTCCGGGTGGGAACTCAACGTAATGACGGAAACGGATGCCGAACAGAAGAGCGAGTCCGAGATGCGTGAGCTGCTCGAATTGTTCACCAAGCAACTGGACGTCGACGAGGAAGTCGCCCTGATCCTGGTGCAGGAAGGATTTTCAACCATCGAGGAAGTAGCCTACGTGCCGACCTCGGAGCTCGTGGAAATCGAGGAGTTTGACGAAGACATTGTCAATGAGCTGAGAAATCGCGCCAGAGACATATTGCTGACACAGGCGATCGTGCAGGAAGAGAAAATCGACGAAGCAGAACCTGCTGAAGATTTATTGAGTCTCGAGGGCATGGATCGCGGATTGGCCTTCAAGCTGGCCAGCGAAGGAGTGGTGACCCGTGAAGATCTCGCGGATCTGGCAGTGGACGATCTGCTGGATATCAACGAGATGGATCAGGAAGTTGCTGCGGCATTGATCATGAAGGCCCGGGCGCATTGGTTCGATGCCGAGCAGCAGGCTTGATCGCTGAATATTCTGGAGTCGAAGAATGGCTGACGTTACGGTCTCACAATTTGCAGATGTACTGAAAGTTCCGGTCGAAAAGCTGCTGAGCCAGCTCGATGAGGCCGGCATCAAAGTCAGCGGCTCGGACGATACGATAACCGAAGACGCCAAGCTCGAACTGCTGACGCATTTGCGACGCAGTCATGGCCAGAGTGAGTCATCTGCGGCAGGTGCGGCACCGCGTCGCATTACCCTGAAGCGCAAGTCCCAATCCGAACTTCGCCTTGCCGGGTCCCAGGGCCGTGCACGAACGGTTAATGTCGAGGTGCGTCGCAAGCGTACCTACATCAAGCGCGATGTTCTCGAAAAGCAGGCTCAGGCCGAGCAGGAAGAGCTGGATCGTCAGCGCCGCGAGGAACAGGAACGCATTGACGCTGAGAAGCGCGAACAGGAGCGCCTGCTAGCCGAGAAAGAGACGAGCGCGCGCCTGGCGGAAGAAGACAAGCGTAAACAGAACGAGGCTGTGCAGCAGGCTGAGGTCGAAGCGCGGGAAGCAGCTGAGACCGCCGCTCGTGCCGCCGCCGAGGAGCAGGCGCGCGTCGATCGCGCCGAGCAGGATGCCCGGGAACGTCGCCAGAAAGAAAAGCAGAAGTCCAAGGCCCCGGATACCCGATACGGCCGCAAGGAATTGCACGTTGCCGGCGACAAGAGCGGTCGCCGCAAGCGCAAGACCCCGTCGCGAAGACGCCCGGTATCAATAACGTCTGATGGCCAGCACGGTTTCGAAAAGCCGACTGCACCGGTGGTGCGTGAGGTCGAGATCCCGGAGAACATCGCCGTCGCCGAGTTGGCTCAACGCATGGCGGTCAAGGCGAACGAAGTCATCAAGATCCTGTTCAATATGGGTGCGATGGTGACCATCAACCAGGTGATCGATCAGGATACCGCTATCCTCGTCGTCGAAGAGCTGGGGCATACGGCCAGGCCAATCAGTGGCATGGCGGTCGACGAGGGTCTACTCGCGGACGAGCAGCCAACGGGCGACAGAGTACCGCGCAGTCCCGTCGTTACCATTATGGGCCACGTTGATCATGGCAAGACCTCACTGCTCGACTACATTCGTCGCACCAAGGTAGCCGCAGGAGAGGCGGGCGGCATCACACAGCATATTGGTGCCTATCACGTCGAGACGGCGAAAGGCGGGATTACCTTTCTCGATACTCCCGGCCATGCGGCCTTTACGGCGATGCGCGCCCGTGGCGCCCAAGCCACGGACATCGTCATTCTGGTCGTAGCTGCCGATGACGGCGTCAAGCCACAGACCATTGAAGCCATTGAACACGCGCGAGCAGCCGAAGTCCCGATCATCGTTGCGATCAACAAAATGGACAAGGAGAGCGCCGATCCTGAAAGGGTTCGATCCGAGTTATCGCAGCACGGCGTTATCGCCGAGGCATGGGGAGGCGAGAACCTGTTTGCCGAGGTTTCTGCACAAACTGGCGCCGGGATCGACGATCTTCTCGATACCATATTATTGCAAGCTGAAGTTCTGGCGCTTGATGCAGTCGCTGAAGGTCCGGCGCAAGGTATTGTCATCGAGTCCAGTCTCGAAACGGGTCGTGGCGCTGTTGCGACTTTGCTGGTGCAAGCCGGCATCCTGCAGCAGGGCGACATAATCATCGCCGGCGAGGAATACGGCCGCATCCGCAATATGTTTGATGAAAAGCAACAGTCGATCCAGTCTGCGGGCCCTTCGACTCCGGTCGTCGTGCTTGGATTATCGAAAACCCCGAACTCGGGGGACGACTTCCTGGTCGTCAAGAATGAACGCAAGGCAAGGGAAGTCGCACAGTTTCGACAGGGCAGATCACGTGAATCCAAACTTGCCCAGCAACAGGCTTCCAAACTCGAGGACGTGTTCAGTCAGATGACCGAGGCGGAAGGTAAGGTTGTGCCGATCCTCATCAAGTCTGACGTGCATGGTAGCGCCGAAGCGTTACGGGATGCCCTGACGAAACTCTCCAATGACGAAGTGAAGGTCAAGGTCATCAGCTCCGGGGTCGGCGGTATAACTGAATCCGATGCCACGCTGGCTGCGGCGTCGAAAGCCGTCATTATCGGCTTTAACGTTCGTGCCGATAATGCAGCGCGCACGGCGATCAAGGAAGCCGGTATCGATGTCCGCTATTACAGCATCATCTACGAAGCAATCGATGACGTGAAAGCCGCGGTCAGTGGGCTCCTGGCTCCGGAGATTCGCGAAAATATTGTTGGCCTCGCGGAAGTCAAGGAGGTATTCACCTCCCCGAAGCTTGGCAACATCGCGGGCAGCATCGTCATGGAGGGCTATGTCAGGCGCGCCAATCCGATTCGCGTACTTCGCGACAACGTCGTGATTTACGAAGGGGTCCTCGAGTCACTGCGTCGCTTCAAGGATGATGTTGCGGAAGTTCGCGCCGGTACCGAGTGCGGCATCGGTGTGAAGAACTACAACGACGTCAAGCCGGGCGACCAGATCGAGTGCTTCGAGAAATTCGAAGTCGCGCGCAAGCTTGACTAGGCCTGGGAAATTCTGCCGGTAACGGCACCTGAATCATGCCTCGCGAGTTTTCCCGTCAGCAGCGACTTGGGGCGCAGATCCTGCGCACCTTGAGTGAATTGCTGCGTTTTGAAACCAAGGACCCTGCATTGGCCGAGGTGTCCCTGACTGCCGTGGACCTCAGTCGCGACCTGAGTCTGGCCAAGGTCTACTTCAGCCTGCTGAATCCCGATGCGCAACCGGAGCCTGTACATGAGGGCTTGCAACGGGCTGCAGGTTTCCTGCGCTCACGCCTCGGCAAGGACCTGCAGATTCGCTATGTGCCCGAGTTGCGCTTTATTCACGACGACAGCATTGCCCATGGAGCAGAGATCAGTCGCCTGATCGACAGCGCGACCGCATCTCACAATGATGATCCCATCGATGATTCCAACGAAAAAGACGCGAAATGACCCGCTACGGCCGGCTCCTGCCCCGGTGGATGGCGTATTGCTGCTCGACAAGCCCTGCGGGCTGACTTCAAACCAGGCCTTACAAAAGGTCAAGCGTCTGCTGAATGCGAAAAAGGCGGGCCATACAGGGAGCCTTGACCCCGCCGCAACCGGCATGCTGCCACTTTGTTTTGGGGAAGCGACAAAGATTTGTGCGTACATGCTGGACGCCGACAAGAAGTATCGGGTCACGGCGCGACTCGGCGAATCAACCGATACCGGCGATGCGGATGGTCAGGTAACAGCGACTGCCGACGTGCCGGACCTGCATCCGGCCGACTGGCTGCGGATCTTCGAGCAATTCACCGGCGAAATACAACAGGTACCGCCGATGTACTCTGCACTGAAGGTTGATGGCAAGCGTCTGTACGCGTTGGCTCGCCAGGGTCGTACAGTAGAGCGTCAGCCGCGCACGATCCGTATCCACGAGTTGCAGCTCCTGGAAGCGCAGGGCAGGCGGTTGGTCTTTCGGGCACATTGCTCGAAGGGCACCTACATTCGAACGCTGGTGGAGGATCTGGCTAAAGCTGCCGGCACGATTGCTCACACAGTCGGTTTGCACCGCGAATCCGTCGGGGGTTTCCAGGCCGCCGATATGCTTGATCTGGCCGGCGCACAACGTGCCGCCGAAGAAGGGCCTGGCGAACTGGAGAAATACCTGCTGGCGCCGGACCAGGCCTTGTTGCACTGGCCCGAACAGCATCTGGATGGCACAGCCACCCGGCGATTCGTCGAGGGCCAGTCAATCGCCGTCGATGCAGCCGGCTTGCAGGTTACTGGCACTCTCGTGCGGGTTTACAGCGAATCGCAGGCATTCCTGGGCATAGGTGAGATGACCGACAATGATCTGCTGAAGCCGCACCGGGTGTTCAGAACGTCTCGGTAGCACCGTGGGCGTCCTGATTTTTTGTCGATTTGGGCTATTATCCGGGGCCTGTCTGGCGATAGAATACGCGGCTGCCAAGAAAGACCAGAGAAAAGAGAATGTTTGGAGTATTTCAGAAATGCCACTGTCCAGTGAAGTAAAGGGAAGTATCATCAAGGAGCACGCCCGGGGCGAATCCGATACGGGATCCCCTGAGGTTCAGGTTGCCCTGCTTTCCGCCCGAATTTCCGAGCTGACCGGTCATTTCGGTCGGCACGTCAAAGACCATCACTCCCGACAGGGATTGCTGAAAATGGTGAACAAGCGTCGCAAGTTGCTCGATTACCTGAAAAGCAGGGATCCGAATCGGTATCGTGAGCTCATTAGCCAGCTCGGCCTGCGTCGTTAGTCCCCAATCCCGTTTTCCACAGGCTGCTAACGAACTGACCACTCGATCCTGAAAAGGCTCGATCCGTCAGGGAGTGCTCATTCAATTTAAAGAGAATTCCAGTGCAATCAATCAAGAAAAGTTTCAAGTTCGGCCAA
>CAYVLL010000068.1:0-10996 GCA_964452235.1 uncultured Woeseiaceae bacterium | reverse complement strand
GCGGGAGCGCCCGGTTGGACGGCTTGTTGGTATTCCTGCAAATACTTCGTGAACCGGATCTGCCCGTCTTCAAGGTATCCAGTGACGCCCCATCCGAGGTGTCGATAGAAGCCAATAGCACGGAGATCTTGTCCCGGCCCGGTCGAAAGCCACGCCTTCTTCACACCCGCTCTCCGCAAGCCTTCTTCGGCGGCATCCATAAGTGCTCGCCCAACCCCTTGACCCTCGAATTCCGGTCTCACAAAGCAGGCAAAGATGTATCCTTCTGATATCTGCGCCATGGTGAACCCTGCGGGGCGTTCGTCCATTTCGGCAATGGTGGTGACGTAGTCTCCACTCTCTATCATTTCCTTGATGCTCGCGACGGTTACACCAAGGATTGCCAACTCGTCTCGTGACTGATGATTCTCGGTAACCGAACACCGGATACCAAACAACGACTCAACGTCATCAACGGTTGCAGGTCGCAAAATCACGGAAGCGGACCGATTCGTGAAAGAAGCGACCGCTTGCCGCGCATGGTGCTGATCAGCAGGTCCAGTCCGAGCCCTCCAACTACAATTGCAGCAGCGATAGCGGCAAACCGGGTGGATGCACTTGACGTTGCTACAATGAGCACCGCGAGAGCAACAAAGAAGCCACCAAAGAGCATGCTGACCAGGCGACGAGCCTTGGTAGAGGTTGTGGGATCACGGCTATCTGGCATGGAATTAACGCCTGCATTAAACCGTCCCGCGAAGCGGGTTCGGCTGGAGTGGATGGATTTTAACGGGATTCGTCCTGGCAATGGCAAGTACGTCACAAAACCTCAGACCCGGATATCGCATGCATTACTTCCGCAGGATCCTCTCCATCGCCTTGCCCTTGGCCAGCTCGTCGATCAGCTTATCCAGATAGCGAATTTCACGCATAGTTGGTTCTTCTACGTCTTCCACACGGATACCGCAGATCACACCTTTAATTGAAGTTCGCAAAGGATTCAGCTGAGGCGCTTTCGCCAGGAAGGTCTCAAAGTCGGTTTGCTTTCTGAGTTGGGTTTCTAACTGCTTCTGGCTATATCCTGTTAGCCAGCGAACTATTTCATCAACTTCTGATTTCGTGCGCCCCTTCTTCTCCGCCTTGGCTACATAATGGGGATAAACGCTTGCGAAACTCGTTGTATAGATTCGATGTTTTGCCACGGTACTTTTTTACTTTATTCGATAACCGAGAGCAAGCCGAGTGACAGTTGCTCCATCGACTGAGAGACGGAGTGTCATGCGCTTCGCGAAGGAAAGATTGCATCGATTCAAGCTCCGTCACGGCACCGGGTTTGGCTACATGGGTCACAAGTCTCCGCAGTTGCAACTGCCTTTCACCCTGCAGACCTGAAAAGCAACAGTACGCACATCACCTCTTCACTCAAAAAGCGGCTTTCCTCTTCTTGCTCACGTACATACGCATCAAAAGCTGCTGCATGTTCGGGAAATCTATTGGCCAGCTCAAAAGAACGCTGGCGAATCAGCCCGGTATTTCGAGTGTTCTGAATAGTCACCCACTCCGGATCAAGAACCTCGCGATCGATCAGTTCCAATCCGACTCGTCGAGCCGCTGATTCTATCTGCTGTTGGGTCATCACTCCCTCATGGTGCCCGCGATCACGCTCCAGAACGGTATCGACAAGCAGGTGACCACCTTCGGACAACCCATTACTGATCAGGTCGAGCGCCTTTTCGAGAGGGCCAAGAGCCTCCGAATCGAACCCGAAGGTAATCAGGTCCCAATGTTCAATATCACCGACTTCATTGCGGATATCCCTCACTTCAAACTGCACAAGTTCGCTTACGCGATACTCATTAGCCATACGTGTGGCCGCAGCAATGAACTCAGGGACGATATCGACCCCGCGCCCTGTCCATCCAAACTGTTTGGCAATATGAATCAGGAGTGCCCCCTTCCCGCACCCGAGATCGAGCACAGAGCACTGATGCGAGGCCAGGTTGCGACCGATAAGCCGCAATGCCGGGTCAGGTGCAAATCCAAGCGACCATAGATCCTGCAACAGCTCCGGGATGAAAGGTAAAAGCACTTCATCTGCATCCAGAGATGCCGCAAGCGTTGAATGGGATGCCTCTTCCTTCATTGTTACTGAAACCCGTTTCCGCCGAACACAAAGTCCGGTGGCAGAAGGTCCCGACCATTAATACTCAGCCGGACCAGGCACCCAATGATACGACAAGAAGTCTCTTCTTCGTGCCTGCAGGATGTCGCCGACTGAGCGGCCGGACCTGGTGAGCAATCGAGGGCAGGCGAGCGCGAGTCAAAGAGGACACGGTGACAACGGAGCATATGCGGTCAGGCCGCTATGCCAGTTCCCGCCGTCGCTTTATTAACAGGAAGTAAACTGTGCTGTATATCCCAACAACGACCAAACCGATCCACTCAATCTTTAGTGGCGTAAACTGGAACAGGAGTACCAGAGTCGCAAGCAGCGCCCAGTTACCCGTTACGTAACGCGCAGCACCGTATTTTGTCACTGTAAAGTCGATATTCTGGGTGTACAGCCGGATTAACGAGTCCAGGGAGTTGACCACGAACACTATCCCCACCGCCACCATCGCCCATCGCCAGTAACTTTCGATTTCAATGTCGTTGCTGAAATAGAAGTAGAGCACCGAGAACCATACTGCTATGGGGATGGAGGGAACGATCAGCAACGCCGCCAGCAACTGGCGGGCGGTCAGGCCGCCGACAAACCTCGAGACGAATTGACCGATCATGATACTCCAGGCGAACCACCAATAGAGATAAAACTGGTGGTACTCTGTAATCGGCGTTACAAAGTGTTGGATGTTCGAAAAATAGCTGGCGATTCCTGCCATGGAGCTTGCAAGGCCTGAGAGTCCCATTCCGGAAATCAGCCAGATCGCTGCGATCAGTGTGAAGAACAGCCAGATCGATGCAATGCTCAGCACTTTGACATAGCGGATATCAGTACTCGACAGGGACGCAAAAAGTATCACCGCCCCGACGACCCCGAACCGTGCTGGATCGCTTATACCCCCGATGTAATCCGGTAGATAAATAAGGAACAGGTATGCGGTGAAAGCACAGGTAGCGACAATTACCACGTTGTTCACGAACCTGACTGCCGGAATTTCGAACAGTTTCAGTTTCGGTTCGACGATGCAGAAATAGAAGGTCGTCAGGAAATAGAATGCCCAGACGAGAAACCCCCAGAAGCCGAATTCGATTGCCAGCGGGTTGGCAAAAGAGTACGGATGCTCCGTCGCATAAACCTTGAAATCGACCAATGGAAACATTATCAGTCCAACATCGAGTCCCGACGTAAACAGAATCGCAATAAAGGTGAAGAGAGACACCGGCGTGTTGCCGGTGCATACGACATGTCCCCAGCGAATTGTCAGCAACAGGGACGTTGTCAGGACAACGACGATTGCTATGGACAGGACAGCTGTCACTTAACAAGGATACCTTTTTGGGCAGCAGCAATCAGGCCCGCGGGCTATAAACCGCTAAGATCATTTGTTTGGTGCTGCAATTCAAGATAAAAAAAGGGCGTAGTTTTTCTACGCCCATTTCCTGCTAACGCTGCCGTCAATCTGCGCCGGTATTAGAATTCCTGCGAGAACTTGATGCCGAAGGTCCGTGGCTGCGGACGTACGCCATAGTTCTGGAGGCCGCAGGTCGCGGTCGCACATTGCGATATGAGGAACAGCGGAGCATCCTCGTCCGTTGCATTCCTGAGGAACAGTTCCACTCCCCAGGATTCCCGCCCTATGCCTGCGGACAGATCGACAAAAGTATTCGAAGGGACATCGCCCCGAACCGCATTGATTGCCGTGTTCAGGTCAGAGGAACGTTCACCTTCGTACGAGATCGCGCCCTGCAGATGTGAGTCGAAATTTCCCAATGTGAATTCGTATCGCGCGACCACATTACCCTTGAAGTCGGCGGTTACCGGCAAGGCGGTCCCTGCCGGTGCCCAGGGGCTTCCGTCAGAATTGCAGCCCGGACAATAATCGTCCTGCAACTCGGTGTCGTAGTACGCTGCTGCTGCGGTCAGCCTGAGGTTGTCGGTGGCCAGCCAGAGCAATTGCAGTTCCGTTCCGAAGACCTCCGCCGTCGGGCCGTTGTTGACCTGTGTGATGGCATTCGCGCCCGTGAACGAAACCTGGAAATCGTCCCATTCCTCAAGGAACACCGCGCCGTTGAACTGCAGGCGATTGTCCAGCCACCGGGTCTTCCAGCCGACCTCCCAGTTGGTGAGAAAGTCCGAGATGTACTCACCGGCAAAGGGATCGCGGTTGATACCGCCAGGACGGTAGCCTTCTGACCAGGTCGCGTAGAGCATGTAATCATCAGAGACCTTCCAGGTCAGGTTCACGCGGCCGATGGACTCGCTTTCCTTGATGCCTTTGTCAGTATTGAGGCACGGGGCATCGTCCTTGTAGTCCGCTTGCGAGGGGCAACGCCATTCGCCGTTTCGCGACCAGCCCTGCCCGAACGGCGAGAATGCACCTTCGCCGCCATTAAGTGGCGAACCCGGCTCGTCCGGGCTGTCGCTGGCTGCCGAACCCGGTGCTCGAGCCGGGCTGAAGCCCAGCCCGAAGCCAAAGAATCCCCTGACCGTAACTTCGGGTTCGAAGTAGCGCATGCCCAGGCTCAGCTCGAGGGTGTCCGTGATGTCGAAACTGACATCCGCAAATACCGCCCGGTCAGTATCCACCCGGTCCACGCTGGTCATGTACACGGTGTCCTGGAAGCGGGGACTTGTTCCGCCGTTCATCAGCATTACGTCCGCGAGGCCCTCGACCAGCCAGCGCTGTTCGAAATCATGTTCCTGCTCTTGCCAGAAAAATCCAAGCATGCCGCGGATGCGATTATCGGCTGGAGTGCTGATGCGCAATTCGTGGCTCTGCTTGGTGTACTTGTCGTCGTTCGTGTAACGAGCTGCCGGTGAAATGCGGTTGCCTGCGTTGTCGAAATGCAAACCGGCAAAATACCCGGTCGTGTAAGCAGTGTCGTACCAGTAGGAATAGTCGGAGTAATCGAACGACCCATCCACATCACGGTCGAGATAATTGCCCGAATAGGTCACATCGAAGTTCGCGATCGTCCCTTCTATGGTCAGGCCGAGCTGGTACCACTCGTCGTCGGTAAACTCCGGAAGAAAGTGGGTGACCGCGTAGTTTCCGGGAACGAAATTGCTTAGGTCATCGCCCCACGATCCCTTGCCTTCCTGCTTCTGCATCTGGGCGGTCGGCGTGACCGACCATTGGTCAGTCAGGTCGATACGCAGGGCCGCACGCGCGCCAACGGTATCAATCGTGTTGTAGTTGTCCCTTGCCAGCGCCGCATTGGTAATGGTGATGTCATCTGCAGTGGTACTGATGTCGCCCGGGAAGGTTCGGCTGCCAAGCACGTTGTCGATCCATCCTGCATCGCTCCGCGACCAGCCAACCAGCCGGACGGCGGCATTGTCACTGATTGGTAAATTGACGAATCCTTCGACGACGTACCCCGCGTCGTCGTTGTCGACGACGTTGCCTTCCACGGCATAACCCGCTGCGAATTCCGACGCGTCCGGCTTGTTGGTAATGATGCGTATGGTACCCGCCTGCGAACTCGCACCGTACAGCGTGCCTTGCGGCCCGGCGAGCGCCTCCACGCGCGCGATATCGTACATGTGAACATCCAGGTTGCCCTGGATCGTCGTAATCGGTTGCTCGTCGAGGTACATTCCAACACTCGGCTGCGAGGTGGTCGCCTGACCGTCGCCGCCGGTGGCGATGCCGCGCATGTAAACCAGCGTAAAACTGGACCCGGCCCAGGGCGGTTGGGCAATGGCGACGGTGGGCAGCATCTGCGTGTACTGTTTGAAATTCTTCAGGTTCAACTCGGCCAACTCCTGATTGCCGAGCGTCTGGATACTGATAGGAACATCCTGCAAATTCTCTTCGCGCTTTTGGGAAGTCACCACGATTTCTTCGATCGTCTCTTTCTCTTGCGCCAACATCGGCGGACTCGCCAGTGCCATTACGATAGCTGCGGCCACCGGAGTTCTTGAAAAGGAGCATCGGACACTTTTTCGTTGGGAAACGTGCATTGGGGGTCTCCAGTTATTGTCCTGCCGCGGCTAGCCTACAATGGAAGTTCGCTTAGCGTAAGGCACCCTAAAAATTCTTAACTGCACGGAAACATCTTGCTTGAACTTTGCAGTTGAGCAGAAATAAATGTCAGTAAGGTGACAAAATGCTCGCCGCGTGCATGGACTTCAGATTGTGAAGCGGCAGATCAGAAAGACGGAACGTCCGGATACGCATCAAGCACCGGGCCGAGCGCCGCCTTCAAGGGCTTGAGCCATTCCTCGTAGTTCCGCCATTGCTCGACGCCCTCCCGATAGATGGGTTGGCGCACCTGCTCGGAGCTTGCGGTGCGGACCGGGCGCTCGTTTTCGAAGAAGCGCAGGCATGCCGGTTCGAAGGGCAATTCGCAGTAATCGAGCACACGGCGAACTTCCGCCTCCGTGTCCTCCACGGTGCGTTCGTAGATGACGCGGTGTATACGTCCTGGCAACACTGCATCGAAGTGCGCCGTCAGATCGACATAGTCACGAAAGAAACTACCCATGTCTGACAGGCTGTAGCTGAAATTCTGCCCGCGCGCATAGTGCTGCTTGAAATTCGAAAAGCAGCAGCTTAGCGGGTGACGCCGGGCATCGATGATTTTTGCCTTGGGCAAAACCAGCTGAATCATGCCGACGTGCAGGAAATTGTTCGGCATCTTGTCAATGAAATACGGCTTGTCTGTTTTTCGATGGACACGGGTGCGTTCGATGTATTGCTTTCCCAGTTCACGCAGTTCCGCGGCGCTTTTCGAGGCCAGAACCTCGGCATAAACAGCGATTTCGTCCGAACTAGCCTGCTCGCGCAAGTCCTTCGCCATCGAGATCAGCTCCGGCAGTTCCGTAGTGCCTTCGACCGCCGAATGACTGGCCAGGATCTGCTCCAGCAAGGTCGAGCCCGAACGCGGCATGCCTACGATGAAGATCGGATCCCGCGCATCGCATCCGGAACCCTCATGCCGGAGAAACAAATCGCGACTGAAACATTCTTTCAGGCGCCGGCAGCGGGCCGAGTTCAGCCCCGCATCATAGGGATTACGCTTGCGGTGCAACGCATTTCCCTTCGCATACTGATCGAAGGACTGCGCATACGCGCCGGCATCTTCATACGCCTTTCCCAGCGCAAAATGCAGGTGCACGCGAGTCTCGTCATCAACTGCGGGTTGCACCAGTTTTGCCTGCATTTCTGCCAGGTCCAATTCGGTGAAACCGAAGGTCTTGAAATTCGCCAGGCTCCAGTAAGCTTCGCCAAATTCGGGATCACAGGCGATGCTCGTGCGGTAAGCATCGATGCATTCCTGCTTGCGTCCCTCCGTTTTCAGGACGTGGCCGTAGCTCAGCCAGACCTTGGCATTCGTCGGGTATTCTTCGAGCAGCTTTGCGTAGATGCGGCTTGACCGCTCGTACTCACCGATCCGGCTAAGGATCACCGCACTCAGGTTTCGATAGCTCGGGTTGTCCGGATCGACTGCGAGCAATCGTTCGATCTCTACCAGTGCTTCGGACGAACGGTTCTGTCGGTGCAACAGTACGGAGTAATTGTAACGGGCCGCAGCAAAACCCGGAGCAAGCTCGAGGCATCGCAGAAGCAGTTTTTCCGCGTCCGTATTCCGGCCGCAGCGAACCGCGACCTCTGCCAGCATACGAATCGCGGGCACGTCGGTAGGCGTCTGCAACAAATGCGTTTTCAGCAGCCGTTCGGCCGCCGGAATATCGTTCTCCAGCATCGCCGCTGCAGCCTGCTGCAACGCCGGATCCCGTGTCGCACAGCGGACATGACGCGCATAAGCTGCATCGCCGCCGGCCGAATCGCCGGTCGCTAGCAGGTGATCGGCGAGGCAACGCCACGCCTCCGGGTGCTCCGGTTCAAGGCGCACGGTGTTGCGCAACGCCTGGATCGCCTTGTCGCCACGGCCGACCGCGGCGAGCGACAGGCCGTTTTCGAAATGTGCAGCAGCCCAGTTGGGCTGCGCCTGCAGCAATGACTCGATCAGCTCGAGTGCCGCCAGCGGATTCCCGGCACGGCGGCGGGCGGAGACCAGCAGCAAAACTGCCGGCGGATAGTCCGGGACCGCGATAAGGATTTCGAGCGCCTGCTCGGCAGCCAGCACCGGATCGGCATCGAGCAGGCGTGTTGCATGAGCCAACGCAACATCGACGGTGCCGACCGGACTCCCTGCGCCGCTCACAGCCGGAAATTCCGGCACAGGACCAACAAAGAAGAATTGTTTCTCACTGGCGGGTCGGTGTCACCTTATGAACGACCTGCCGTCCAGCTGCGCGCGAACCGGTCCCGGTATTTCGAGCCCGAGATGATCGGCGAGTGACGGCATGATGTCGACGATGCCGGGATTGCTGAAAAAATCGTCGCTGAGCTGCTGACTGTTGGTCACGATCCAGATGCTGCGTTCGCGTTCCGTCTGGTTGCCATGGTCCTTGCCGGTTTCCGGGTCTCTTCCATGATCGGTCGTGACCAGCAGCATCCAGTCTTCATTGTGGCTCGCCCGTCGCTTCTTGATCGACTCCCACACGGCCCCGACCTGCGAATCGATGACGCGAACTGCGGCTGTGAATTCCGGGCCATCGCCAAAGCGGTGCGCCACACTGTCCGTGTACTCCAGGTAGATCCACGACAGGTCCGGGCCGCTTTCCCCGATGTATCTTGCCGCTTCTTCAGCAACGATCGCGTCGATTTGCCGGATATAGTCGCCGGCCTCGTCATGAGGAAACCTGTCTGTGTCGAGCTCGAAGCCGTCAAAGTGGTAGTCGATCTTGCGTCCGCCGGCTGCAGCGAGTCCATCGCCGACAAGCTTCGTCCGGTTGTCCAGCCAGGTCGAAAAAATGGCCGTTGCCAGCGCAGGATTGTGGACCTTGGCGACCCGGAAAATGTCCCAGTAGTCATAGTTCGGATTCTCGACGGAATTGTCCCAGACATTGTGCTTGTTGGCCCAGGTTCCGGTTAGCAGGCTGTTATAGCCAACGGCGGAAATCGTCGGGCTTTCGGATTCGTGCCCAACCGCACCGCCAACGTAGGCATGCGTATAAGCGCCTTCGACGCTGATTTCATCCAGTGCTGGTGTTGGCGTCTGTTCCAGTACATCCGGCGGGATACCATCGACAATGATGAATACGGCCTTTGGAATCCTTTCCGAATCGGTCGCGATAGCCTTGCATGCCGTTAGTAGCGCAGCCGCCATCACGGTTACCAGCGTGGCGCCGCAAAGCGCAACTGCACGTTTCTGATTCATCGACTCCTCTCTGATTTGAGAAATGTAAAGCAATTGCATGCGTCGCTCGATACGCACGCCCTCACGTATGAGCTCCGTCCAGTCCGTTCCTCAATGCTTCGGATGATCAACGCTTCCCGCCAGTTTGTAGAACAGTTATGTCAAAAGTGTGACTGGTGTCTGCTCAATTCTTGCGCCTGTGGTCGCAGCCGGGAGGATTTCTAGCGGTTGCAGCCTTCGTGGGTGACAAGGTCGTTAGGTGGAATCACCGCTCACAGTCCAAACTGAAATAGGTTTGAAATATTTCAGGTAGAAAATTCAGGTCTGATTGAGAGGAGAATTGACTATGGTCAAAGTATTTATCCGAACGAACTTCGTACTATGCCTCGGGCTCTTTTTTGGTCTTGGGCTCACCCAGGCCGGTGACACAGAGATCACTATCGAGGGCATCCAACCGGCTCTGGAGCGATTGATTACTCGTAGCAATGCAGATGCCTTTTTAATTATTCAGGAAGCCGAAACTGGAAAGTTTGTGCAGTTTTCTCATAATCCGGAAAATGGCATTGTACTTGACCTGCCGGTGGATGGCCTATCGGAAGAAGAAATCAAACGTGCCAGCAGATACCTGATCGGTCAGGGCGCAGAGTTCGTCAGCTGGCAGGTAGATGATGCACGCATGCAGTCATATACCATGCACCTGAAAAGAGATCTTGAGGCTACCGAGCTAGTGGCAAAAAATGTAATGCACAAGGTTTATGGTTTTAGCGACTACGCTGTTTATACGCTTATTGAAAATTGACAAGGTATTAACGTTGTCGTCGAAAATCGGCTTGAGTGTCAGTCGGGCGGAAGA
Organism: uncultured Woeseiaceae bacterium; assembly: GCA_964452235.1. Lineage (GTDB taxonomy): Bacteria > Pseudomonadota > Gammaproteobacteria > Steroidobacterales > Woeseiaceae > IDS-8. Next base: position 789 of record CAYVLL010000068.1, on the reverse strand, counting down.
GAGGATAGCCTGCCGTGGCACTTCGTAACGCCTAAGCCCCGGTTGAGCGTCGGGCCGGTCCATCTACCGGTCCCCGGTCAACCCGTCCGGCCAGGCACAAATACATACGCGATTACCCGCCCGGTCAGAGAGCGTCCAGTGCGATGGTGCGTGCGAATCATCAACGATACGACCGCCTGCAGCAAGGGCTGCTTTAAGCCGTGCCTCCACATGCTCACGAGCAACCGAAACATCCACATGCATAGCATGACGCAACGCCTTACCCTGATCGAGTTCCTGCATCCACACTGTGGAACCGTGGCCAAGGGGATCGACTGCGTTGTCGTCCGCCATCGGGACATAACCGAGCACCGCTCGCCAGAAGCCAACGTCGAGCGCGTCAGGTTTGGCCGCGATGGCCAACTGCACTTCCTGGACGGCAGCACGAACAGGGACCGCACCTTGCCTTCGCGCGATCGTTGAAACGCTGCGAGCCAGCTCGATGTGGCGGGATTCAAGAGCCCAGACGTCGCGAGTCAAGCGGACAGTGATGCGATTATCGGTGAGGGTCAGCAGCACCCCAGCGCCCGCTATCCCAGGCGCCATCGCGATGGCATCGGCCAGGCGTGCTGCCTCGTGGAGCGACCCGACGCGAAACACAGCGGTCGCGCCGCCATGTAACACGACCCAGTCATCCACGCCGGCGGCGGCGAGGAACTCATGCCTACCCTGATCGCTCATGCGAATCCCCGTCGGCCGGCCCCGATGGCCGCCGCTTCCATGACACTCAACCCAGAACGCGGCGATAAA
>CAYVLL010000067.1:0-11101 GCA_964452235.1 uncultured Woeseiaceae bacterium | reverse complement strand
CTTCGAGTGTTCGCGCTACCGCAGCGGCCTGTTCATGAATCTCCTTTTGCATGAAGTGCCGGAAGCTGCCCCGTTCCGCCGCATCCGCTGTCAGCTCGCTTTCCTTGACCGGGCGGTCTGCCTGCTCGCCGCTCGCATCGAAGATGGTGACCTTCCTGCGCTCGACGATCGCGATGTCGCCCTCTTCCAGGAACTGGAATTTGCGAGTAACGGGCAACAGTGCGGCAACGTCGGAGGCGACGAAATTTTCATCGAGACCGAGGCCGATCACGACCGGGCAGCCCGCTCGTGCCAGCACCAGCTTGTGCGGGTCCGACGCGCTCATCACCACGAGCGCGTAGGCGCCTTCGAGTTCCGCCACCGTCGCCTTGACTGCTTCTGTGAGATCGCCAGAGGTTTCAAGATGGTGCCGAATGCGATGTGCGACGACTTCCGTATCGGTTTCCGATTCGAATCGGTAGCCCCGTGCCGTGAGATCCTTGCGCAGCTCCTGGTAGTTTTCAATGATGCCGTTGTGCACGATGGTGATATTGTCGTGCGACATGTGCGGGTGAGCATTGGTCTCGCTTGGCGCTCCATGCGTGGCCCAGCGCGTATGCGAGATGCCGGTACCGCCACGCAACGGCGTGTCATCGAGTGCGTTCTGCAGTTCCTGGACTTTTCCGAGCCTGCGTAAACGCGAGACTGAAGTGCCTTCCATGACGGCAATGCCGGCCGAGTCGTAACCCCGATACTCGAGCCGCCGCAGCCCCTCCATGAGTATCGGGACTACGTTTCTTTCAGCGACTGCGCCGACGATTCCACACATGCACTTGCTCTCCTTCGCTTAACCGGGCGATTGTCTCAATAAACAGGGCCGGGCAGCTTGCAGCACTTCACGAATCCCGGCAAGCCCCGATTTTCCGGGGTCGGACCTCAGCAACTCACGGTTTTTATTCAGCTTTTCTTGCGAGGCCGATTCCAGCCATCGACGGTCACCTGTCTCGCCCTGGCCACCGTCAGCGCATCAGGGGGGGCCGGTTTCGAAATCGTCGACCCGGCCCCGATCGTTGCGTTCGCACCGACTTCCACCGGCGCCACAAGCTCCACCCCGGAACCGATGAACGCGCCGTCGCCGATCACCGTTCGGTACTTGTTGGCACCGTCGTAGTTGCAGGTGATGGTGCCGGCGCCGACATTGACATCTCGACCAATCGTCGTGTCACCGATATAGGACAAGTGGTTGACCTTGCTTCCGGCAGCGATCGTGGTTTTTTTGACCTCGACGAAATTGCCGATCTTCACGTCTTCATCGAGCTCCGCGCCGGGCCGCAGCCGCGCATACGGCCCGATCTCGCAATTGCCGCCCATTTGTGCACCGACGATATGACAGTATGAATGTATGACAGTCCCGGCGCCGACAGTGCAGTCCTGCAACACATTGTGTGCTTCAACCTTCACGTTATCCCCCAGGCTGACATCACCCTCAAAAACCGTGTTGACGTCGATGAACACATCGCTGCCGCAGGTGAGCGTTCCGCGGATGTCGACTCGCGCAGGATCCGCAAAGCCAACGCCGTTGGCCATCAACTCCCCTGTGAGTCGCTGCTGCAACGCGCGCTCTGCATCCGCGAGCTGCTTTCGGTCATTGATACCCATAACTTCTTTCCAGTCTTCGACCTTGATCCCGTGTACATTGACGCCGTCTGCAACGGCCATGCCGATGACGTCGGTCAGGTAGTATTCGCCCTGGCTGTTCTCATTGTCGAGTCGCGCCAGCCATTTTTTCAGGGCGACTGCCGGGGCGCTAAGCACGCCGGTATTGATTTCGCTTATGCACTGTTCGGCTTTGCTTGCATCCTTTTGCTCGACGATCTTCTGTACCTTTCCATCCCGACGAACAACGCGACCGTATCCCTGCGGATCTGCCAGGTCCACGGTGAGCAACGCGATCTCATCGGACGACCCGGTCGCGAGAAGTCGTTCGAGTGTGGCTGGGCGAATCAGCGGCACATCGCCGAAGAGAATAAGGACTCGATGGTTGTCCGGCGTGTCCGGCATCGCCTGCTGTGCGGCATGCCCGGTACCTAGCTGCCGGTCCTGCAATACCCAGCGTATCCTCTCGTCAGGCAGTGATGCGGTTACGGTCTTTCCACCATGTCCGTAAACGACGCAAATATCGTCAGCGCCAACCTTCTTCGCAGCATCGACAACATGCTGCAGAAGCGTCCGCCCGGCAAGGTTCTGCAAGACTTTGGGCACTCGCGAGCGCATCCGGGTGCCTTGACCGGCCGCGAGAATAACTATGCTGATCGCCAATGAAAAGGCCTCTGTCGCACGCGTTCGCCAGGTTTTCCGGCTTATTGGCAGCGCATGATACAGGAAGCCGGTGGCGGTTTTGTGCGACCCAATCCGTATCACGGTGCCTGCTGTAGTGTTGTAATTGCACTATGGCAGGTTTCGTATTGCGACTGGTTGTGTTGCTGGCGCTGGCAAGTTGCAGCAGCGAGGTTTACCTGCGCGACGGCGTAACGGATGGCGATACGTTTTATCTCGCCGACAATACCCTGCTGGACGCCGATCCGGTACTGCAAAGCTGGAGCAGCTACAGCCTGACTCGCAGTGTCTGCCAGTTGCAGATTGGCGGCGAGAATCCGGCCCGTGCATCATCTTTCGAGTGCGAACTGACCGCACGCCGGCACCTGGTCGAAAGCTGGGCCGAACACCGGAACACTGAGGCCGGAGTCAGTGACCCGTACCTCGATTCACTGAGTCGCGTTCACGAGGCCGGCTACCTGCCGGAGTACGTGGCGTATTATCTGAACAGACGGCAGTGGCAACTGCCGAATGATCTCGACAGCGAGGGTTTTGTTGATTGGCGCCGCCAGTACCTGCGGCGACACAAGGCGGAAACGCGACTCACTGGCTCGTGGAATTACGCCCGCAAGGTGCACATCATTCGCTGATCAGCCTGATCAGCAATCGCACCCTGTTGCGACACTCACTCGAACAAGGCTACACCGGCCTGCGACAGATAGCCGCAACGCCGGTGTAGCAATAAAACTCAGCGGTCGACTACACGCAAGACGACGCGCCGATTCTCGGCTTTGCCGGCTGCAGTACTGTTATCGGCAATCGGCTGGGACTCACCGTAGCCACGCGTTGTCATGCGATCTTCTGCCACTCCGCTGGCGATCAGGTAATCGCGGACGGATGCAGCACGACGCGCGGACAGTCCTTCATTATATTCCGCGGATCCGTCACTGTCGGTGTGACCGGCGACTTCAACGCGAATGGTTGGGTTCTTGGCGAGGGTGGCCGCTGCTTCATCCAGCACCGATTCGGCACCCGGCACCAGTCGGTCCGAATCGAATTCGAAGTTGACGCCCGGCAGCCGTATCTCCTCCTTGATCTCGCAACCCCGGACATCGACCTGTACACCGGGTGCGGTGTCAGGGCAGCGGTCGAGGCGGTCAACCACGCCGTCGTTATCGCTGTCGAGTTCGCAGCCCCGCTCATCGACAGCCGCGCCGCGCACGGTGTCCGGACAGTCGTCCCTGTAATCGGGCACACCGTCTCCGTCACTGTCCAGCGGACAGCCTTCGGCATCCACGCTCACGCCCCGCGGTGTTTCCGGACAGCGATCGATCGAATCGGGGACGCCATCACCATCGCTATCGGCTTCGACCACTGGCGGTACTGCGGTAACTGCGCGTGCGCCGAACGGAAACTGGAAGCCCAGGCTGAACAGGTTGTCGTCTGTATCAACGCCACCGATGTCGTGCGAGCGTAATCGATATTCACCGCGCAGCGCGATGTTGCTGTCACCGAAGATGTCGGCCAGGAAGCCCGCGCCGCCGGAAAGCATCAGACCATCGGAGTCAGGCGCGCCGTCGGGGTTCAGTGTGAGGTAGCCGGGACCTGCGAACAGGTAGGGCGTAAACCGGCCGGCGCGATTGATGACCAGTTGCAGATCCACGCCGAGGCCCAGCTGGCTCTGCCCGGGAAAACCATCCAACTCCGCCGCCATGACATATGCCTCGACGTTGAATGGCCCGTTGAACGCCTTGCCGAATCCGAACTGGCCGCCCGACACGCCGTCATCCAGCTGCGATATATCGTCGTCGTCGATATAGGTAGCCATAACGGTAAAGTACGCCTCTCCCGCCTGGGCGTCAGCTAGTGCCGTTTGTGGTTGCAGGCAAACAACAAGTAAGGCCGTAACAAGGGTTATCCAGGTTTTCATATGATCGCGCTCCGCAGACTGCATTATGTCAATCAGTATACGCCATCAGGGTCGCTGATCGACCGGGAAATCGAGGACCGCGTCCACAAGGGCGGAAATTTCGGTCGTGTTTTAGCATCAACCCTCACAGCATGGATTCGATCGCCGCTTTGACCTCGGCGCCTTCGATTCGGTTGAAGTTACGGGGTATTTTGACCAAGATGGCTGGAAAAGGGCCTTCACTGTCCTTCGGCAGGCAGACGCGATCGCGCATCGCTTTCGCTGCCACGCAAACAATAATCAGGATCAGGTGAATGTCTGCGAGCCGCATTACCTCACTCCCTGTCCCGCTGTTCCTTGTTGGCCTGCTCATTGCCTGTGTCGACACCGAGAAAGGCGGTACGAACCGGGACGTAGCTGCAGGGGAGGATTCGACTTACAGCCTGGGAACCGGCGGCAGGAACAGCGAGTCGCGGCAGGAAAGTCCGTATCTTATCCTCGTGTCCATCGATGGATTTGGCTGGGATTACCTCGACCTTTACCCGGCCCCGGCCATCGGACAGCTTGCGGCGTCGGGTATCCGGGCACAGGCGCTTGTTCCTGTATTCCCGACCCTGACCTTTCCCAATCATTACTCGATCGCCACTGGTCTTTATCCAGCGAACCACGGGATTGTCGCCAATCGATTTCCGGGCATGGATCAGGATGACTGGTACGACTACCGGAACCGCGATTCGGTCCAGGACGGACGCTGGTATGGAGGCGAACCGATCTGGGTTGCCGCGGAGCGTCATGGCCTGGTCAGTGCGGCCTACTTCTTTGTGGGCACGGAAGCACCGGTGGACGGCATTTCACCCACGCACTGGTTTGATTTTGATCAGGATGTACCGGGAGAGCAGCGTGTCGACCAGGTGCTCCAATGGTTGTCGCAGTCGCCGGAAACCCGCCCGCACATGATCACACTTTACTTCGAAGACGTTGACCAGGCATCGCATCGTTTTGGTCCGGGCTCTGGCGAAAGCATCGCGGCGATCGCCAACGTGGACCGGCATATAGAACGACTTGTCAGGGGTATCGGTGATCTCGCAATTGCCGATGAGGTCTCGATCGTACTTGTGTCAGATCACGGACAGGCCGCGTACCAGGAGGATGCCGAGCCCCTCATTCTCGACCAGGTGGCGGATCTCGAGGGGTTTGCGGTCGTGGACGGCGGCTCCGCCGCTTTCCTTTTTGCCCGTGAGGCGGATCGGGCGCGGCTTGTCGAGGTCCGCGATGCAATCAACGAGTCGTGGCAACATGGCCGCGCGTGGTTGCGCGAGGAAGCGCCGGAGTCGTTTCACGTTACCGGCGACTCACATTATCCAGAGATCATTGTGCTGGCGGATCCGCACTACGGCGTCATTGGTTCGGCCGACCGGCACTACATCATGACACCCGGAGACCATGGCTGGTCACCGGAGTTTCCGGACATGCACGGTATTTTCATTGCGGTCGGACCACGGTTGCCGCGCGGAACGGTGATCGATGCAATCAACGCAGTGGATGTCTATCCGATGATGCGTGAAATTCTGGAATTGCCGCAAATCGCGGTCGACGGCGACGGGAGCGTGCTGTTGCCGTTGCTGCGGGAGCGCTGAGGGCGTGAACTTGCATCGCCCGTGATACGGGCTCCTACAGCCGCAATCGGTACCTCGACGATTCGCCCGTGATACGCACCGAGTTTTCGCGTGACAGAGGCTCCATCGGCGGTTCTATTGCCACCTGTAGGAGCCCGTATCACGGGCGATAATCTTCAATCGATCAGCTGGCCTTCTCCAGCTGGTAGTACTCCATCAGGATCTGCGCGACTTCCGGCCGCGAGAATTCTGCCGGCGGGGCAATCCCCTGGCTCAACATATCGCGGACCTTGGTGCCGGACAGGAACACATAGTCCTCCGGCTTGTGGTCGGGAGCTTCGTTCATCATTACCACCCGCTTGAGCTTCTTCGAATAAGCAGTGTGGTCGGCCTTGAAGATCTGGATTTCCAGTGCGCCTGCCGGTACCTGTTCGTCGAAAATCGTCTGCGCGTCGAACGGGCCGTAATAGTCGCCAACGCCCGCGTGATCGCGACCGACGATGAGGTGCGTAGCGCCCATGTTCTGCCGAAAAATGGCATGCAAGACCGCTTCCCGCGGGCCCGCGTAGAGCATATCGAAGCCATAGCCGTTGACGATCACGGTGTTGGCGGGGAAATACACGTCAACCATCTTGCGAATGCAGGCGTCCCGGACATCGGCCGGAATGTCGCCGGCCTTGAGCTGGCCCAGCAGCATGTGGATGACGACGCCGTCGGCTTGCAAACGCTCCATCGCCATGCGACAGAGCTCTTCGTGCGCCAGGTGCATGGGGTTGCGTGTCTGGAAGGCGACAACGGTTTTCCAGCCTCGCTCAGCGATTTCGGCACGAATCTGCGTCGCCGTGCGGAAGGTATCCGGAAAATCCTTTTCGAAGTAGCTGAAATTCAGCACCTGGATATCGCCGGATACGCAATGGTTGCCCTGCTTGCGAAACACCGAGGCGCCGGGATGCGCTTCGTCGAGCGTGCCGAAAATCTGCTTCGTCATCAAGTCAATCTGTTCTGCACTGACCGGCTCTATGGCCTTGACGTCCATCACGGCGATCACAGGCTCACCCGCGACGTTCGGGTCGCGCAGCGCAATCCGGGATGCTCCCTCGATCCCACTGATATCAGCGGTCAGGTTGAGAACCGGCACAGGCCAGAACAATCCGGCAGTCGTGTGCATCGTTTGGGCTACTGAAAGTGCGTCGGCGAGGTTCATGAAGCCCTTGAGCGGCGTAAAATAGCCGCCGCCCAGCATTACGGCGTTCGCCGCCGCGGCAGAATTCAGCAGCAATGACGGAAGTGTCTTCGCTTCGGCGAGCAGGGCTTGCCGTTGCGTTTCGTCAGACACAAAAAGAGGATTCAGGGCATCGGCCCCATGGGGTTTGATCACGGTCGTTCTCCAGGTATTCGGTTAGATAGCTGCCGCTGCAGCGGTGTCAGCCTTGTCGTCGGCGCGAGTAAAGTACTGCTGACGAATGATTCCATGCTTCAGCAGGTAGTCGATAACGATCGCGACCTCCTGCTCGAGCGTCATCTCATCGGTGACCAGGTGTATTTCCGGGTTCTCGGGTGCCTCGTAAGGATCACTGATGCCGGTGAAATTCTTGATCTCGCCCGAGCGCGCCTTTTTGTAAAGGCCCTTGGGGTCCCGTTCTTCCGCGGTCGCCAGTTTGCAATCGACGAACACCTCGACGAAACTGAGGCCGGCGGCGTCGTGCAAGCGCCGGACCTCGTCCCGATCGGCCTTGTAGGGGCTGATGAAGCTCGACAGCGAAATTGTGCCGGCGTCACCGAAGAGTTTCGCGACTTCACCGATGCGGCGAATGTTTTCCTTCCGGTCTTCTTCGGAGAAGCCCAGGTTCTTGTTGATTCCAAGCCGCACGTTGTCGCCATCGAGGCGGTACGAAAGCTTGCCCATATTGAAAAGAGCGCGCTCGAGCGCCACCGCAATGGTGCTTTTGCCGCTGCCAGACAATCCGGTAAACCAGATTGTCGCGCCCTTTTGCCGGAGAATTTCGTAGCGGTCCTCGCGTGAAACGTCTCCGCCGTGCCAGGTCACGTTTGTTGCCTTTTGTTCAGTCATTGGTCTTCCCTTCGTTCCTTGATGGTTAGTGATCGGCCGAAGCCGCTGGTCGCGTTTCGACTTGGTTTCGGTCGGCCTTGCGTCGCTCGGAAAATCCGTGCAACAGAAGGTCGGTGCATTTCTGGATGATGTCGAACAGGTCCAGGTCCGGATCGCGAACGATGACGTCACCCCACGCGTTGCAAATGCCGATGACGGCTTGTGCAGCGAAGTGGCAGTCGATCGAGTCGCGGATGACGCCCTGGCGTATGCCTTCCTCGAAGATACTTTCAAGCAGTTGCCGATAGCCGCTGCCCATCTTCTTCAGGATCGTGCGCTTCTCTTCCGGCAGGTACAGGCGCTCGTCGTTGTAGACCTTGAGCGCCTCGTTTTTTTCCCGGTAACTCGACAAATGGGAGGTCAGCGTGGCCATCAACTTCGCTTCAAACGGCTGGTCGCTGGTTGCAATGCGCTCCATCCGCTGCACGTAGTCGCTGATGCCGAACAGGCATACTTCGCCGAGCGCTTCTTCCTTGGACTTGAAGTAGTAATACAGGCTGCCCTGCTTGATACCCATGCGCTCCGCGATGTCCCTGGTACTTGCGCCATGAAAGCCCTTGTCGGCAAACACCGCGGCAGCCGACCTGATCGCGGCGAGCCGCTGGTGCTGGTAGCGGGAGTTGTCGGAGCTCGGGTTCATGCGGGCAGGATTCTATAGGTCTATAGAACTTCTGTCAATGGAAACTAAAAATAACGTATAAACAGAGGTTTATTATGTCCTATATTCGATTACTTGATTGGCTGGCTGGATCAGCAGCACTCAAATGAAGAACCCGCCGGCGGACACGGCGCGGGGAAATCGGCTCCCGGGCCAGGACCGGGCGTCCGGGGACACTGCGTGCAGCGTCAGCGTTTGCCTTTGAGTTTCTGCGCAGCGCGATAACGCGCCTCGGCTTCCGCCAGCTCAGCCTGCGCACGCGCCAGGTCGGTCTCGTCAGACACACCCTCCAGCGCCTTCTCGGCATCCTGCTTGGCTGCGAGGGCTGCCGCCTCATCTAGCTGGTCGCCGCGCATCGCAGTATCCGCAAGCACCGTGACCAGGTGGGGCTGGATTTCCAGCATGCCGCCGGTAATGTAGAACAGGTGTTCCTTGCCATCCGTGTCTTCCACGCGCACTTCGCCGGGCTTCAGCGCTGACAGCAGCGGCGCATGGCGCGGGGCGATGCCGACTTCGCCGAGACGCGCCGGTGCGTAAACCATCCGGGCGTTGCCGGAATAGATCTCGCCCTCGGCGGAGACGATGTCGACCTGGATTGTGGCCATGTGTCAGCGCGTCCTCTGAATTACTGCATCGTCTTGGCTTTCTCGACCACTTCGTCGATCGTGCCAACCATGTAAAAAGCCTGCTCGGGGAGGTTATCGTAATCGCCGTTCACGATGCCGTTGAAACCGCGAATCGTTTCAGACAACTGAACGTACTTGCCGGGCGATCCCGTGAAGGTCTCGGCAACGAAGAATGGCTGCGACAGGAAGCGCTGGATCTTGCGTGCGCGGGTCACGGAACGCTTGTCGTCTTCGGACAATTCGTCCATGCCGAGAATCGCGATGATGTCCTGCAGTTCCTTGTAACGCTGTAACACCGCCTGGACGCCGCGTGCGCAATCGTAGTGCTCCTGGCCGATCACGTTCGGATCGAGGATGCGACTGGTCGAATCGAGCGGATCGACGGCCGGGTAGATACCAAGCTCCGCAATCTGCCGCGACAAAACGAGCGTTGCGTCAAGGTGAGCGAAGGTTGTTGCCGGCGACGGGTCGGTGAGATCGTCGGCCGGGACGTATACGGCCTGGAACGAGGTAATCGAGCCGGTCTTTGTCGACGTAATGCGTTCCTGCAGCACGCCCATCTCTGCCGCGAGTGTCGGCTGGTAGCCTACCGCGGACGGCATGCGGCCAAGCAGCGCAGATACTTCCGTGCCGGCCAGCGTGTAACGGTAGATATTGTCGATGAACATCAGTACATCGCGGCCCTCATCGCGGAACGCCTCTGCCATGGTCAGGCCGGTCAGCGCCACGCGGAGCCTGTTGCCCGGTGGCTCGTTCATCTGGCCGTACACGAGCGAAACCTTGTCGATAACACCCGAATCGGTCATCTCGTGGTAGAAGTCGTTGCCCTCGCGGGTACGCTCGCCGACGCCCGCGAACACCGAATAGCCGGCGTGCTCGGCCGCGATGTTGCGAATCAACTCCATCAGCGTCACGGTTTTGCCAACACCGGCGCCGCCGAACAGCCCGATTTTTCCGCCTTTCGCAATCGGCATGATCAGGTCGATAACCTTGATGCCCGTTTCCAGCAGTTCCGTTGCGGCCGCCTGATCTTCGTAGGTCGGCGCCTCGCGATGGATGGGCATGGAGATTTCAGCGCCGATGTCGCCTTTATTGTCGATCGGCTTGCCGAGTACGTCCATGATGCGCCCCAGCGTCTTTTCACCTACCGGGACCATGATGGGCTCACCCGTATTGCTGACGCTCATGCCGCGTTTCAAGCCCTCACTGGGACCCATTGCGATGGTTCGCACCACGCCGTCGCCCAGCTGCTGTTGCACTTCGAGGGTGATCTCGGCTTCGTCGATGATCAATGCGTCATAGATGCCCGGGATCGCGTCGCTCGGAAACTTGACGTCCACGACGGCGCCGATGATCTGCACGGTGGTTCCTGTACTCATACGTTTACTGCTCCAGACTGGATCGCCCGTGATACGGGCTCCTGCGTGTTTATCCTGAGACGGCGGCCGCGCCGCCGACAATTTCTGAAATTTCCTGGGTAATTGCCGCCTGCCGCGCCTTGTTATAGGCAAGCTGCAGTTTCTCGATAATTTCGCCGGCGTTATCGGTCGCGGATTTCATCGCCACCATTTTCGCCGCCATCTCACAGGCAAAGTTTTCGACGGCGCCCCGATAAACCTGGGACTCGATGTAACGCAAAAGCACATCATCGAGCAACTCCATGGCGTCAGGCTCGTAAATGTAGTCCCAATGCTGCTGCAGGGTTTCCTCGCCGAGATCGATGGAGCTCACCGGCAGCAGTGTTTTCACTTCCGGTCGCTGGCTCATGGTATTGACGAACTCGTTGTGCACCAGGAACAACCGGTCGATTCTTCCTTCGCTGTACGCGTCCAGCATGATCTTGATCGAGCCGATCAGGTCATTGACCTGCGGCCGATCGCCGAGATG
>CAYVLL010000066.1:3362-11145 GCA_964452235.1 uncultured Woeseiaceae bacterium | reverse complement strand
GGGATGTCGAGCCCGGAGCCCACAGGGATGTGCTTGCGGCGTCCCGGAACGGGCACCCCTGGGTTACGCACCCACGAAAGAACACCGGAACGAGATGGGTGGTTCAATTGCGGATACGCGACCACTCTGCTTCGGTGGCGACCATGGTGAGAACGTCGTAGGTGGCGACGATCTCGTCGTTCTGGTTGCTGACTTCGGTGTCCCAGCGAACTTCGCCGTAGCCTGCGTCGGCGCGCAGGGTTTTCTGTTTGCAGGTGAGGCGCACTTTGAGTGTGTCGTCGGGGTTGACGGGCTGCATGAAACGCAGGTTGTCGAGGCCGTAGTTGGCGAGTACCGGGCCGAAATCGGGATCGACGAATAGGCCGGCGGCAAACGATACGATGAGATAACCGTGCGCGACCCGTCCGTCGAAGAAGGGATTCCTGCGTGCCGATTCTTCATCCATGTGTGCGTAGAAGTGGTCACCGGTGAAGTCGGCGAAGTGCTCGATGTCGGCCAGGGTTATGGGTCTGGATTCGGTGTTGAGTGTGTCGCCGATGGCTAGCTGCTCGAAGGTCTTGCGGAACGGATGCGCGCCGGCGTCGAGTTGGTCCGCGCCGCGAATCCAGCGCTTGCCGATGCGCGACAAGGTTTGAGGCGAGCCCTGGATGGCGGTGCGTTGCATGTAGTGCAGGACGCCGCGAATGCCGCCGAGTTCTTCTCCGCCGCCGGCGCGGCCTGGACCGCCGTGCACGAGGTGCGGCAAGGGCGAACCGTGGCCGGTCGATTCGGCGGCGCAATGGCGATTAATGACCAGCATCCTGCCGTGGTACGGGGCTGTGGCGAGGATCAGTTCGCGTGCGATGTTATCGTCGGCGGTCACGATGGAGCCGGCAAGGCTGCCGTTGCCGAGTTTCGCCAGCTCAATGGCCTCGTCGAGATTGGCGTACGGCAAGACAGTCGCTACGGGGCCGAATGCTTCGACAGAGTGAACGGCCGATGCAGACAGGGGGCGTTCGCACAGGAGAAGGGTTGGCATGAAGAATGCGCCTTTGCGTGCATCGGCGTCGTTCAGCGGGAATTCGTCACGGTCGCCGTAGACGACATCGGCCTCGACCGACAAATCGCTTACGCGGGCGCGCACTTCGTCGCGTTGTCCAAGACTTGCCAGCGCACCCATATCGGTGTCATCGCGGGCCGGGTTGCCGATGCGGATTTTGCCGAGTTCGTGGGCGAGAGCTGCAACCAGTTCGCCGCTCACATTCGCGGGCGCAATGATGCGGCGAATGGCAGTGCATTTTTGACCCGCCTTGCTGACCATTTCGCGTTTGACTTCGTTGACGAAGAGCTCGAACTCGGGTGTGCCAGGTTTGACATCCGTACCGAGAATCGAGGCATTGAGCGAGTCGGTCTCAGCGGTAAAGCGCACCGACTCGGCAATGACTCGCGGATGGGTTTGCAATTTTTCCGCGGTTGCCTTGGAGCCGGTAAACGCGATGACGTCCTGGCTCGTGAGATGATCGAACAGGTTGCCAACACTGCCGCAGATGAGCTGGAGCGAGCCTTCAGGCAGGATCCCCGAGTCGACTATGCGCCGCACCATGAGCTCCGTCAGGTAAGCGGTCGCGGAGGCCGGCTTGACGATAGCCGGAACGCCCGCGAGCAACGTCGGCGCCAGTTTCTCCAGCATGCCCCAGCAGGGGAAATTGAATGCGTTGATGTGCACTGCCACGCCGAGACGCGGCGTAAATATATGCTGACCGGCAAAGCTGCCCTTTTTTGAAAGCATCTCCGGCGGCCCGTCGAGGTACACGTGATCATCGGGCATTTCCCGACGCCCCTTGCTGGAATAAACGAACACGGTAGAAATGCCGCCGTCGATATCGATCCAGCTGTCGCTGCGGGTCGCGCCAGTCTCGGTAGACAGTGCATAAAGTTCTTTCTTGTGTTCGTTCAGGTGTTGGGCAAGTGCCTTCAGCATCATCGCGCGTTCGTGAAACGTGTAGCGTCGCAGGTTCGCCCCCCCTACCCGGCGCGCGAATTCGAGCATCGCGGCAAAGTCCAGACCGGAACTGGACAAGGTCGCGATCGTTCGACCATCGACGGCGCTGCGCAACGCCGCTGCGTCACTGCCGCCGGCGACCCAGTCGTTCAATGCGAAATTTTTGAGTTGCATTCGTGGAGCCTCCGAAAAGAGGGCCAAATGGGAATTGACCGGTCGGCTGTTGGATAATTGAATTTGAGATACGGAAAATGCAAGAATCCAGCTACTTTCGTGTCACATTGTACGGCGGTCCGAGGCTGACGCAAGCAAGGGACGGGTCGCGCAACTTTTGTGTCAGTGTCGCCGGATGCGGCAGCGCCGGTCAGCTTTCCCGTTCGCGCGCAAGGCGCGCTCCTGCGAGGCCGGGTCGGTGCATTGTGGGAGCCCGCCCTGCGGGCGAACGGGAAAAACAACTGTTGGAGCCCGCCCTGCGGGCGAACGGGAAAACCTTTGACCTTTGAGCAACCCCCGGGGAAGACATTGACGGCACTCGAAACTGCCACCCAGGCGCTGATTGACGAATTTCGCGGGCGACCGACGCTGCGTGCAGGGTCGCTGATCATCACTGTGTTCGGCGATGCAATTGCGCCGCGCGGCGGGACGGTATGGATCGGCAGCCTGATCCGCACCATGGCCGATTTCGGGATCAGCGAACGGCTCGTGCGTACCTCCGTGTTTCGCCTGGCGAAGGACGGCTGGCTGGACGTCGAACAGGTCGGTCGGCGCAGTTATTACCGACTGACGGAGGAGGGCGACAAGCGTTTTGCCCAGGCGACCCACCGCATATACGGTGCGCCGCGCCAATCCTGGTCGGGCGACTGGTGCCTGGTGTTGATGACTGCACTGGATGCCGCAATGCGCGAGCGCGTCCGACGCGAACTGGGCTGGCTCGGTTTTGCAACCATTGCCAATGACGTCCTTGCGCATCCGGCCCCGGATCCTGCGGACCTGGACAATCAGTTGCGGCAGCTGGATGCGGGGCACAAGCTGGTCGTCATGCAGGCCCGGACTGACGGGCCCTGGTGCGCAGCGGCAGGTGAATCAGGAGTGCGGGAACTGGTTCGACGGAGCTGGAATCTCGAGGACATCGAGCTGCGTTACCAGGCCTTCCTCGATCGTTTTCGCCCCCTCATGGCGGCCGCCCGGCGGAGCCGCATCGTGCCACCGCGAACGGCTTTGCACGTGCGTACAATGCTGATCCAGGAGTATCGCAAGGTACTGTTACGCGACCCGTTGTTGCCCGCTCTGTTGTTGCCGCAATCCTGGCACGGTGTGCCGGCCTACCAACTGTGCCGCAACCTGTACCGCCAGGTTTTTGCCGCCGCCGACGACCACCTCGGGGCGACAATGGAGACCGCTGACGGTCCCCTGCCGCCTCCGTCGCCGCAGTTCTACGAGCGCTTCGGCGGCCTTCTCGATTGATGCAAAATGTGAGGCGCCCTGTATGATTTTTTCGCATCGAATTTACCTTGACCGGTCACCCAATGACTGCCAGTGACCTCGCGCGTGAATGCAAAGACCGCATGCTGGCCCAGGACGAAGCTACGCGTTCGCTCGGTATCACCATCGAAGTGAATGAGCCCGGTACCGCAACCGCACGACTGGAGGTGACGCCATCGATGATCAATGGTTTTGGTGTCTGCCATGGCGGCTATCTGTTTACGCTGGCGGACACGGCGTTTGCCTTTGCCTGCAACAGTTACGATCAGGTGACTTTTGCTGCCGGCGCTGCGATCGACTTCCTGCGGCCGGTGCATGTCGGTGACCGCCTGGTGGCGGAAGCCAGGGAGTGCCATCGGGGCCGGACACAGGGACTGTATGACGTAACTGTGCGCGACCAGGATAATCGCGTGGTCGCACAGTTCCGCGGCCGATCCCACGCCACCGGGCGTCGCCTGCTGTAAGCCGACCAGCCTGCAGGACCGGCCCTAAATGATACATAAAATATTGAAAATGACGAAAAAGCGTGACACATTAGGCTGCCAAACCAGCTAACGGTCAGGCGAGGTAGCGTGTATGTACACCCAGGGGCTCGATCAGCCGGACAAGGCCGGAGCGGCCACAGGAAGGGACGATGCGGCCCGGTTGGCGCGTTTCCAGGCGCGCGTCGACGCCGAGGAAAAGATCGAGGCCAAGGACTGGATGCCCGCAGCCTATCGCAAGACGCTCGTGCGCCAGATTTCACAGCATGCGCATTCGGAAATTATCGGCATGCAGCCGGAGGGCAACTGGCTCACGCGTGCACCGAGCCTGAAGCGCAAGGCCATCCTGCTGGCAAAAGTGCAGGACGAAGCGGGGCATGGGCTGTACCTGTACGGTGCCGCGGAAACCCTTGGCACGTCGCGCGACCGGATGGTTGACGACCTTTTGCAGGGTCGAGCGAAATACTCGAGCATTTTCAATTACCCGACCTTGACCTGGGCGGATATCGGGGCGATCGGCTGGCTGGTCGACGGCGCAGCCATCATGAACCAGATACCGCTTTGCCGTTGTTCGTACGGCCCATATGCACGCGCCATGGTGCGCATTTGCAAGGAAGAGAGTTTTCATCAGCGCCAGGGCTTCGACATCATGCTGACGCTCGCACGCGGCAGCCATGCCCAGAAGGACATGGCGCAGGATGCGCTCAACCGGTGGTGGTGGCCGTCGCTCATGATGTTCGGACCGAGCGATGCGCAATCGCAGCATTCGGCCCAATCGATGGCCTGGAAGATAAAGCGATTCACCAATGACGAACTTCGGCAGAAATTCATCGATACCACCGTGCCGCAGGCAGAGTTTCTCGGCTTGACGATTCCCGATCCGGATCTCAAGTTCGATGCAGAAACCGGGCATTACCGCTTCGGCGAAATCGACTGGCAGGAATTTCACGAAATACTCGCGGGCAACGGCCCCTGCAATCGAGAGCGGCTGGCACGCCGGCAGAACGCTCACGATGACGGTGCCTGGGTTCGCGACGCGGCAAAGGCCTGGGCCGCCAAACAGGCGGCACGCCAGGCGGCTTGACCGGCCCCGGAGAAAGCTGATGAGCAATGCCAATTGGCCCCTTTACGAGGTTTTCATACGGTCGCGATCCGGTTTGAGCCACCGTCACGCCGGCAGCCTGCATGCGGCCGACGACCAGATGGCGCTGGATCACGCGCGCGACGTTTACACGCGCCGCAACGAAGGCGTCAGCATCTGGGTAGTGCCTTCGAAAGCCATCGCGGCCTCGGACCCCGCCGAATCGGCGGCCTTTTTCGAACCGGCCGCAGACAAGATCTACCGGCATCCGACCTTCTACGACATTCCCGACGGCGTGGAAAACCTTTAATCCGGACAATATGGACAAGCAAGAGGCATTATTTCGCTACGTGCTGCGTCTCGGCGACAACGCCCTGATAACGGGTCAACGCCTGGCAGAACTGGTAACCGGCGCACCCGAGCTCGAAGAAGAACTCGCGATTGCCAATTTTTCACTGGATTACATCGGTCAGGCGCGGTTGTTTTACTCCTATGCCGGCGAGATCGAGGGCGCAGGGCGCGTCGAGGACGATTTTGCATTTCTGCGCGATGAACGCGAGTTCGAGAACGTCTTGCTGGTAGAGCAGCCGAACGGTCATTTCGGTGACACTGTCGTCCGCCAGTTTCTTTTTGAAAGTTTTTACACGTTGCAGCTCGACGCACTGACACGTTGCAGCGCACCGCGCCTGGCGGAGATCGCCGTGCGCGCGGAAAAGGAACTGCGCTATCACCTGCGACACGCGTCACAATGGATGCTGCGTCTTGGCGACGGTACGGACGAGAGCCATGCACGCATGCAGGAATCGCTAAACAAGCTGTGGCGCTACAGCGGCGAATTGTTCGCGGCCGACAAGCTGGATGACACGTTCCGGCGCGAGTGGCGCGGCCCGCATTTGGCAGCCATTGCGTCGCTATGGAAGGAAAACGTTGCGGCCGTGTTAAGACAGGCAACCCTGGAGATGCCGGAAGATCAATGGATGGATGGCGGCGGACGTTCCGGCCGGCACAGCGAGCAATTCGGTTATCTCATCGCCGAGATGCAGTATATGCAACGCGCCTGGCCTGGCGCGCAATGGTAAGTCCGTGACCGCCATGACTGCGCCGGTACCCGAAAAACCGCTGCTGCCACTCTCCGAGGACACGATCCGCGGCTGGCTCGACGGGGTACCGGACCCGGAGATCCCTGTGCTCTCCGTCAACGATCTCGGCATCGTGCGGGATATCGCCATCGCCACTGACTGCGTCACGGTATCGATTGCGCCAACCTATATAGGTTGTCCTGCCACGGAAGTCATCGAAGGCATGATCGGCGACGAATTGCGACGCCGGGGCGTAGCGAATGTCGCAATCAGGCGAGTCCTTACGCCGCCCTGGACGACGGACTGGCTCAGCGAGCGGGGCCGCAGGAAATTGCAGGCTTACGGCATCGCGCCGCCATCGCAACCCGGCGGTAAACGCAGCCTTCTGGGACCGGAGCTGGTGATCCAGTGCCCGCGTTGTGAGGCGATCAAGACCCGGCGCGTGAGTGAGTTTGGCTCCACTCCCTGCAAGGCGTCTTACAAGTGTGAGGCCTGCCTCGAACCATTCGAATACTTCAAGTGCATCTGATCGTAAGCGATCAAGCAACCAGCTGATGCGGCAATTTCATTCACTGACCGTCACACGAGTGCAAGCCGAGACGCCCGACTCGATGCGGATTGCGCTCGACGTGCCCGCTGAGCTTCGGCAGGACTTTCAGTTCTGCGCCGGCCAACATCTGCCTGTCCAGGTCACGCTTGATGGTAAAAAACTCCGCCGTACCTACAGCATCTGCTCGCCGCCCGGACAGTATCCGCTCGAGATCGGTGTGCGGGTGCAGCCGGGCGGCCTGTTTGGACGCTACGCGCAGCACGAGCTGTCGGCCGGCGACGCGCTCGACGCTATGCCGCCAGCCGGCCGGTTCCACGCGGTAACGGACCCATCGAAAGCGCGACGCTGTCTTGCATTCGCCGCCGGCAGCGGCATCACCCCGGTATTGTCGATCGTCCGTACAATACTTGAACAGGAAGCGCACAGCCGTGTCCTGCTGTTCTACGGAAACCGGCGTCGCAGCTCGACCATGTTCATCGAGGATCTCCAGGCGCTGAAGAATCGCTTCCCGGAACGCCTGCAATTGCATTTTTTGTTCAGCCAGGAGCAGCAGGAGTTTCCGATCATGAGCGGCCGTCTCGATGGTGAAACGGTGCGCCACTTGTACGCTGCGTTTTGCAGGAATTTTGTTCCCGACGAGGCGTACATTTGCGGTCCGGGCACGATGCTGGATGGCGTGCGCGATACGTTGGTGGCGCTCGGTATGGATAAGGCTGCGATACACGTCGAACGATACGGTGTACCGCGGCAGGATAAACGCCTGGCGCAGGACCCGGCGCAGGATATCGCCACCACCCGCCAGGATTTCTCACGCGTTACGGTAATCATGGACGGACACCGCCAGACCTTCGACATGTCCGCCGATTGCGAAAGCATCGTGGATGCGGCCGCTGGCCACGGGATCGAACTACCGTATTCCTGCAAAGGCGGCGTATGCGCAACCTGCCGAACGTTCTTGCGTGAGGGCGAAGTGGCGATGCAAACGAACTATGCACTGGAGCCGTGGGAGGTCGAAAAGGGATTCGTGCTCGCTTGCCAATCCCGCCCATTAAGCGACCGGATCACGATCGACTACGACCAGGTCTGACCGAAACGCCGGGAATTGGTATGCTGCGCAATCCAGGTTTC
>CAYVLL010000066.1:0-3262 GCA_964452235.1 uncultured Woeseiaceae bacterium | reverse complement strand
TTCAAATGCGCCGGAGCATGAATGATCGACAAGAAGAACACAAAGACGGGGCATGAGCTGCCGCCAGGGCGCAAAAATGCGTATGACCGCGAAGAATTGCTGCAATGCGCGCGCGGTGAACTTTTCGATCCGGACAGCGCAAAGTTGCCGTTGCCCGATATGCTGATGACCGACAGGGTAACGCTGATCAACCACGAGGGCGGCCAGTTCGGCAAGGGGGAAATCCATGCGGAACTGGATATTGACCCCGATATGTGGTTTTTCAAATGCCACTTCGCAGGGGATCCGGTCATGCCAGGTTGTCTTGGCCTCGACGCTTTATGGCAACTCGTCGGGTTTTTCCTCGTGTGGTCGGGATTCAAGGGCCGGGGACGCGCTTTGGGTGTCGGCAGCGTAAAATTCAGCGGGCAGATTTTGCCAAATTCGAAGCTGGTCACCTACAATCTGCAATTCAAACGCCTGATAACGCGCAAGCTGGTGCTGGCGATTGCCGATGGCAGCGTGGCAGTTGACGGCCGGCAGATTTATGTCGCCGAAGACCTGCGGGTCGGTTTGTTCACCTCGACTGAAAATTTCTGAAAACCCTGTCAACAAGATCTGTGAAGGTTCCATCAATGCGGCGAGTGGTCATTTCCGGAATCGGTGTTGTCTCCTGCCTTGGCAATTCACAGGCCGCAGTTACCGAGTCTTTGAAAGAGGGACGTTCCGGCATTTCCTTTAACGACAAATTCCAGGAGATGGGCTTGCGCAGCCAGGTTTGTGGCAGCGTGGACATTGATATCGCGGACCACATCGATCGAAAGATTCGACGCTTCATGGGCGACGCGGCAGCCTACTCCTACATCGCATTGCAACAGGCGATTGCCGATTCGGGGCTCGACGACAAGGATGTATCGAATGAGCGAACCGGACTGATCGCCGGGTCGGGCGGCGCATCGAGTGCCAATATCGTTGTCAGCGCCGACATTGTCCGGGCAAAGGGCGTACGTAAAATCGGGCCCTACATGGTGCCCCGGACCATGGGCAGCACTGTCTCGGCCTGCCTGGCTACGCCGTTCAGGATCAAGGGAATCAACTATTCCATCACCTCGGCCTGCGCCACCAGCGCGCATTGCATTGGCGCGGCCATGGAGCAAATCCAGTTTGGCAAGCAGGATATCGTGTTTGCCGGCGGCGGCGAGGAAGAGGACTGGACGCTCGCAAGCCTGTTCGACGCAATGGGCGCCCTGTCATCGAAGTACAACGAGAATCCTGCCACTGCGTCCCGGCCGTACGACCAGAACCGGGACGGTTTTGTCATTGCCGCTGGCGCCGGCATGGTGGTCGTCGAGGAACTGGAGCACGCACGAGCGCGAGGCGCGAAGATCTATGCCGAGATTACGGGCTATGGCGCGACCTCGGACGGCCACGACATGGTGGCGCCGTCCGGCGAAGGCGCGGTGCGCTGCATGCAGCTCGCGTGTTCGACGGTGAATGAGCCGATCGATTACGTCAACACTCACGGCACCAGCACGCCGGTTGGAGACACCTGCGAGTTGCAGGCCATGCGTGAAGTGTTCGGCGACAAAGTGCCGCGTTTTTCATCGAGCAAATCCCTGTGCGGACACAGTCTCGGTGCAACCGGCGCGCAGGAGGCGATTCATTGCCTGCTAATGTTGCAGGATGATTTCATCGCGCCATCGATCAACGTCGTTGATCGGGATGCCGCAATCGGCGATCTGCCGCTGGTGACGAGCCGCATCGACGACGCCGGCATCAGCACGGCAATGTCGAACAGCTTCGGCTTCGGCGGCACGAATGCCACGCTCGTGCTGCAGCGGCTGCGGGATGTTTGACCAAAAGGCTCCGCAGCAAGCATGACCATAGAGATAATCAGCGAACACGCGTCATTTGGCGGAACTGTCGGTTTCTATCGTCATCGCTCCCGTGTCAACGATTGCGAGATGCGCTTCTCGGTGTTTCTGCCGCCGCAGGCCGCTATCGCACCGGTACCGGCCTTGACCTGGCTCTCCGGGCTTACCTGCACCGAAGAAACGTTCATGATCAAAAGCGGTGCGCAACGAGTCGCCGCGGACCTTGGCCTCATGCTGATCGCACCCGACACCAGCCCGCGAGGCGAGGGTGTTCCGGACGACGTCGATGGCGCGTACGACTTCGGCCTTGGCGCCGGCTTTTATCTCAACGCCACGGCTCCGCCGTGGCAGCGTCACTACCAGATGTACGATTACGTCACCCGGGAGCTGCCGGACCTCGTGTTCAGCGAATTTCCCGGCGATCGCGCGCGGCAAGGCATCTTCGGTCACTCCATGGGCGGCCACGGCGCGTTGACGATCGGACTCAGGAATCCCGACCAGTTCCGCAGCGTTTCCGCTTTTGCACCGATCTGCAACCCGATGAACTGCCCTTGGGGCCGCAAAGCGTTTGCAAATTATCTGGGTGAGGATCGCGACGGCTGGCGCAAGTATGACGCCGTCGAGCTCGTGAATTCGCAGATGAAGCCCGGGCACAGGATTCTCATCGATCAGGGGCAGGCCGACCAGTTTCTCGAAGTACAACTGCATCCGCATCTGCTGGAAGCTGCCTGCCGGGACAACGACGTTGCGCTCGACCTGCGCCGGCACGAAGGTTACGACCACGGTTATTACTTCATTGCCACGTTCATGGAAGAGCATCTGCGCCACCACGCGGCAATTCTTGGCAACTGAACAGGCCGACTGAAGATGCCGATTGACGGCGCGCCCGCGCGACGGCCACGGTGACGGACTACGTCGTTCTTGCCGCGGCCATGCTGCTGACTGGCGGTATCGGTGGGGTGCTGGCGGGTTTGCTGGGAATCGGTGGCGGTATCGTTATCGTGCCGGTTATGGAGGCGGCCCTGGCTTTCCTCGGCGTCGATCCGGCCATCCGCATGCATATCGCTGTCGCCACATCGCTTGCAACCATCATCCCGACGTCTATTTCATCGGCGCGTGCGCATCATCGGCGCCAGGCCGTGGACACCGAACTGGCTAAACGCTGGGCAGTCTTCATACTCGTCGGCGCATTGGCCGGCAGCGTATTTGCCACGCAGGTGCATAGCCGCGTTTTATCCGCCGTGTTCGCCGTCACGGCACTGGTTATTGCCGTCAAGCTGATACTGCCACTGGATGGCAGGACCATCGCGCGCGAGGTGCCGCGCGGATTGTCGATACACCTGGTTCCTACCGGTATTGGGGCGGTTTCCAGCATGATGGGCATTGGCGG
This sequence comes from uncultured Woeseiaceae bacterium, assembly GCA_964452235.1. Taxonomy (GTDB): domain Bacteria; phylum Pseudomonadota; class Gammaproteobacteria; order Steroidobacterales; family Woeseiaceae; genus IDS-8. The sequence goes on along the minus strand of CAYVLL010000066.1, from coordinate 19 downwards.
GGGCACCTTGAGTGTCGTC
>CAYVLL010000065.1:0-11163 GCA_964452235.1 uncultured Woeseiaceae bacterium | reverse complement strand
AGGTTGGCACGGTGACCGCGGATGTGACAACAGCAGTGCGCAATGCAAAGGCCGGACAGGTGCGGTATCGGACCGACAAGGCCGGCATCATTCACTGCCAGATCGGACGTGCGGATTTCGAAGTGCCGGCGTTGCGGGAAAACCTCCTGGCATTGCTGGCTGATATCAGGAAAGCCAAGCCGGCATCGTCGAAGGGCGCCTATCTGAAGAAACTGACCCTGTCATCGACGATGGGTCCGGGTATTGCGGTCGATCAGGCAAGCGTCGACGTCTGAGAGTAAGAGTGTTTACCTGCCGGTGACCAAGGCCACCGGCAGGGTGTGAAAACGGACCGGTACGCCGGTTCGCGTCAAAGACCGTAGGCGACCGGGTAAACCGGTCTTAATCGTGTATCGGCCTACGCAGATGGTGTTACCTGAGTCAGAGCGATCTGGCGAAAGTCACCGTCAGCAAGTGGGAAGGCAGGGAAGGATCCTGCCTGTGTGACCTAAAGCCAGAGAAAGAAAGCCAGGAGAAAATCATGGCAATGAGGCTCGACGACAAAAAGGTATTTGTCAAAGAGGTAAACGCGGTCGCGGGCAGCTCTCTGAGTGCTGTTGCAGCAGAGTATCGAGGCCTGACCGTTGCGGAAATGACGGCATTGCGCAAAGAAGCGCGTAACGCCGGCGTGTATGTACGTGTGGTCAAGAACACGCTGGCTCGCCGGGCCATCGAAGGCACCGAATTCGAGTGTATGAAAGACACGCTAAAGGGGCCGATTCTGCTCGCGTTTGCACAAGACGATCCCGGCTCGGCAGCCAGGGTCATCAAGGACTTCGCCAAGGCGCACGAGGCGCTGAAGACGGTGTCCCTTTCAGTCGGCGGGCGTTTGTTGCCTGCGAGTGATCTGGCGCGACTGGCAGACCTGCCAACGCTCGATCAGGCGCGCGCAATACTGCTCGGCGTAATGATTGCACCGATGACCAAGCTGGTACGTACGCTTGCCGAACCCGCTGCAATGCTTGCACGGACGATGTCCGCGCGCGGCAGCAGCGAACAGGCGGCGTGAGCGGCGGATCGACATCTTTAAATCGCAGATTCAGGAATTAAACAGAGGAATATTGAAATGGCATTGTCCAACGCAGAACTGCTCAAAGAATTGAGCGCAAAACCCATTCTCGAAGTTGTCGAGCTCGTGAAGATGCTCGAGGAAGAATGGGGTGTATCGGCCGCCGCACCCGTTGCTGTAGCAGCAGGCCCAGCCGCTGATGCTGGCCCGGCCGCCGAAGAGAAAACCGAGTTCGACGTCGTCATGACGAGCTTCGGTGCGAACAAGGTTGCAGTCATCAAGGCGGTACGCACGATCACCGGCCTCGGCCTGAAAGAAGCCAAGGACGCGGTTGAAGGTGCGCCATCTGTCATCAAGGAAGCGGCATCGAAAGCGGACGCCGAAACGTTCAAGAAGCAGCTTGAAGAGGCGGGCGCTACCGTCGAGCTCAAGTAGGCTGGCTTGAAGCAACTTTCCGTGACCAGGGATCCAGGCGCCAACGCCGGGGTCCGACAGGCGGCCAGGCAGCCGGCGGACGGCGTCCGCATGGCTGCTTGTTCGCGCCTGTATTTTTTGACACATCCCGATGGTTTTTTTGGGCCGGATGCTTTGTCCGGCACGCAGCGAAAATTGATTCGCAAATAATGATTTTTGAAATAGTGGAAGTAACGGTCAGCGGCCGGACGATCGCTCCGGGCTCGCACTTCCTCAAGCGAGGGTAATCTCGAATGGCTTACACATTCACCGAGAAAAAGCGCATCCGCAAGAATTTCGGCAAGCGGCCGACCATTCTGCAGGTGCCTTATCTGCTTTCCATACAGCTCGATTCGTATCGCAAGTTCCTGCAGCTCGACGAGCAGGAGGAAAAGCGTATCGATATGGGGCTGCATGCCGCTTTCAAAACGGTGTTCCCGATAGTCAGCTATTCGGGCAACGCCGCGCTGGAGTACGTCAGTTATCGCCTGGGCGATCCGGTATTCGACGTCAAGGAATGCCAGATGCGCGGGCTGACCTACGCCGCGCCAATCCGCGTCAAAGTGCGGCTGGTCATCTATGACAAGGAAGCCAGCGGTACGCCGAAGCCGGTAAAAGACATTCGCGAGCAGGAAGTGTACCTCGGTGAAATGCCGCTGATGACCGATCACGGCACCTTCGTGATCAACGGCACAGAGCGCGTTATCGTCTCCCAGCTGCATCGCTCGCCCGGTGTATTTTTTGACCATGACAAGGGCAAGACGCACTCGTCAGGCAAGCTGCTTTTCTCGGCGCGAATCATTCCTTACCGGGGTTCGTGGCTGGATTTCGAGTTCGACCCGAAAGACTGCGTGTTCGCGCGCATCGACCGGCGGCGCAAGCTTCCGGTGACCATTATTCTGCGTGCACTGGGCTTGTCGAACGAAGAGATGCTTGAAACTTTCTTCGAGACCAATGACTTCTACCTGTCGGACAAGGAAATCCGCATGGGCCTGGTCCCGCAGCGCTTGCGCGGCGAGACCGCTATTTTCGACATCAAGCTCGGTCGCAAACTGATCGTCGAGGAAGGCCGTCGTATTACAGCGAAGCACGTGAAGGAGATGGAGCAGTCGAAGGTCGACCGGCTGGTCGTGCCGCCGGAGTATCTGGAAACCAAGATCCTCGCGCACGATGTCATTGACACCGAGACTGGCGAGCTGCTGGCTGCGGCGAACGACGAACTGACCGAGGAACTGATTTCGCTATTGATCGAAAAGAAGATCGAGCATATCCGTACCTTGTACGTGAACGATCTCGATCGCGGTCCTTATATCTCGAATACGCTCAGGATCGATCCGTCGACCACGCGCCTCGAAGCGCTCGTCGAAATCTATCGCATGATGCGTCCGGGTGAGCCACCGACCAAGGAAGCGGCGGAGAACCTGTTCCAGAACCTGTTTTTCAATTCGGATCGCTACGATCTTTCGGCGGTCGGCCGCATGAAGTTCAACCGGCGCGTCGGTCGTGACACGTCCGAGGGTATCGGCATCCTCGAAAACTCAGACATCCTCGATGTGTTGAAGACCCTTATAGACATTCGTAACGGTTACGGGACCGTGGACGACATCGACCACCTCGGCAATCGCCGCGTGCGCAGTGTCGGGGAAATGGCCGAGAATGCGTTCCGTGTCGGGCTCGTGCGCGTAGAGCGCGCCGTCAAGGAACGTCTGACCCAGGCGGAAACGGAAGGCCTGATGCCGCAGGAAATGATCAACGCCAAGCCGGTGGCTGCGGCCGTGAAGGAATTCTTCGGTTCCAGCCAATTGTCGCAGTTCATGGACCAGAACAACCCGCTGTCCGAAGTGACGCACAAGCGCCGTGTATCGGCATTGGGCCCCGGTGGTCTGACGCGCGAGCGCGCGGGCTTCGAAGTGCGAGACGTGCATCCGACGCATTACGGCCGGGTATGTCCTATCGAAACGCCGGAAGGTCCGAATATCGGGCTCATCAACTCCCTTGCCGTGTATGCGCGAACCAATGAATACGGGTTCCTCGAAACGCCGTATCGAAAAATCGTCGACGGCAAGGCAACGACCGATATCCAGTATCTGTCGGCCATCGAGGAAAGCCAGTACGTCATCGCACAGGCAAATGCGGAACTGGACAAGGCAGGTCGGTTTTCCGAAGAACTGGTGTCCGTCCGGCACAAGAACGAGTTTTCGCTGGCGGACCCGTCGACCATCGAGTACATGGACGTTTCACCGCGACAGATCGTGTCGGTGGCTGCGTCTCTCATACCGTTCCTCGAGCATGACGACGCCAACCGCGCTCTCATGGGATCGAACATGCAGCGCCAGGCGGTACCGACGCTGCGTTCCGAGGCGCCATTGGTCGGCACGGGAATGGAACGTGCCGTTGCGGTCGACTCCGGCGTAACGGTTGTGGCACGACGCGGCGGTATCGTCGACTCGGTCGATGCGTCGCGTATTGTTGTGCGGGTGAACGATGACGAGACGGATGCTTACGAATCCGGCGTCGACATCTATAACCTCACCAAGTACACGCGGTCGAACCAGAATACCTGCATCAATCAACGGCCGTTGGTAAAAGGCGGCGACCAGATTGCACGCGGTGATGTTCTGGCCGATGGTCCGTCGACCAATATGGGCGAGCTGGCGCTCGGGCAGAACCTGCTCGTCGCCTTCATGCCCTGGAACGGCTACAACTTCGAGGATTCCATTCTCATCTCGGAGAATGTCGTCAAAGAGGATCGCTTCACGACCATTCATATCGAAGAGTTGTCGTGTGTGGCTCGCGACACCAAGCTCGGGCCTGAGGACATCACCTCGGATATCCCGAACGTGGGCGATGCGGCACTGGCGAAGCTGGACGAATCTGGCATCGCCTTCATCGGTGCGGAAGTGAAAGCAGGCGACATCCTCGTCGGCAAGGTCACGCCGAAGGGCGAGACCCAGCTCACTCCTGAAGAGAAACTGTTGCGTGCAATTTTCGGTGAGAAAGCATCGGACGTTAAGGATACGTCGCTGCGAGTCCCGCCGGGCATGGACGGCACCGTTATCGACGTGCGTGTTTTCACTCGCGATGGCGTCGACAAGGATTCGCGTGCGCTGTCGATCGAGAAATCCGAGCTCGAAAGCGTGCGCAAGGATCTCGACGATACATTGCGTATCCTGGAAGACGACATTTTCCAGCGCATCGAACGGGTACTGACGGGCAAGGTTGCCGAAGGCGGACCGAACAAGCTGAAGGCCGGCAGCAAGATCACCCAGGCGTACCTGGATGAATTGCCACGCCAGCAGTGGTTCGAGATTCGATTGAAGAACGATGAAGCTACGGAACTGCTGGAGCGTTCGGCCCAGCGCCTGAAGTCGCAACGGGCGGAGTTCGATCGTCGCTTCGATGAAAAGAAAGCGAAGATTACCGCGGGTGACGACCTGGCGCCGGGCGTGCTGAAGATGGTCAAGGTTTACCTGGCGGTCAAGCGTCGCGTCCAGCCGGGCGACAAGATGGCCGGCCGACACGGTAACAAGGGCGTAATTTCCACGATCGTGCCGGTCGAGGACATGCCGTACCTGAAAGACGGCACGCCGGTGGACATCGTGCTCAATCCGCTGGGTGTCCCCTCACGCATGAACGTAGGCCAGGTGCTTGAGACGCACCTGGGCCGGGCTGCAAAAGGTCTGGGCAAGAAGATCGACGACATGTTGCGTGCCCAGGAGTCGGTCACGAAGGTCCGGCAGTTCCTGGACACGATCTACAACAAGACCGGCGGCGGCAGCGAAGACATCAAGTCGCTGACAGACCCGGAAGTGCTCGAGTTGGCGGGCAACCTGGTCAACGGGGTGCCGACGGCAACGCCGGTGTTTGATGGCGCCGACGAGGACGAAATCAAGGAACTGCTGAGGCTGGCAGACCTGTCCGACACCGGCCAGTCGGTACTGCATGATGGCCGTACCGGCCAGGCCTTCGATCGCGAGGTGACCGTGGGCTACATGTACATGCTCAAGCTCAACCACCTGGTCGATGACAAGATGCACGCCCGCTCCACCGGACCATACAGCCTCGTGACCCAGCAACCGCTGGGCGGCAAGGCGCAATTCGGTGGACAGCGCTTCGGCGAAATGGAGGTGTGGGCTCTCGAAGCCTACGGTGCCGCCTATACGCTGCAGGAAATGCTGACCGTCAAGTCCGACGACGTGCAGGGTCGTACCAAGATGTACAAGAACATCGTCGACGGCGAACACGAAATGGATGCCGGCATGCCCGAGTCCTTTAACGTACTCGTTAAGGAAATCCGCTCGCTGGGAATCAATATCGAACTGGAAGCAGACTGATGAAAGATCTCCTGAAACTATTCAAGTACCAGAATCCCGTTGACGACTTCGATGCGATTCGCATCGGGCTGGCGTCGCCGGACATGGTCCGCTCATGGTCTTTTGGCGAGGTCAAGAAACCGGAAACGATCAACTATCGCACCTTCAAACCGGAACGCGATGGCCTGTTCTGCGCCAAGATATTCGGGCCGATCAAGGATTACGAGTGCCTTTGCGGCAAGTACAAGCGCCTCAAGCATCGCGGTGTCGTATGCGAGAAATGCGGCGTCGAAGTAACGCAGACCAAAGTGCGCCGCGAGCGCATGGCGCATATCGAGCTGGCGAGCCCGGTGGCGCACATCTGGTTTCTCAAGTCATTGCCGTCCCGCATCGGCCTGATGCTCGATATGACCCTGCGCGAGATCGAACGGGTGCTGTATTTCGAAGCATTCGTGGTGGTCGAACCGGGCATGACCCCGCTCGAGCGGGGCCAGCTGATGACCGACGAGATGTATCTCGAAGCGATCGAGCAGTACGGCGATGAGTTCGATGCCCGCATGGGCGCCGAAGCGGTGCGAGAGATGCTGGGAACGATCGACTTGCAGCGTGAAGTGCTGCAGGTTCGCGAGGACATTAACGGCACGCGGTCTGAAACCAAGATCAAGCGCCTGTCGAAGCGTCTGAAGCTGCTGGAGTCTTTCATCGAGTCCGGTAACAAGCCTGAGTGGATGGTATTGACCGTTCTGCCGGTTCTGCCGCCGGACTTGCGTCCGCTGGTACCGCTGGACGGCGGACGATTCGCAACGTCCGACCTCAACGACCTTTATCGTCGCGTCATCAATCGCAACAATCGGCTGCGCCGCCTGCTGGAGCTGAATGCTCCGGACATCATCGTGCGCAACGAAAAGCGCATGTTGCAGGAATCTGTCGATGCGCTGCTGGACAACGGCCGTCGTGGGCGCGCCATTACGGGTACCAACAAGCGACCGCTGAAGTCACTGGCCGACATGATCAAGGGCAAGCAGGGCCGTTTCCGCCAGAACCTGCTCGGCAAGCGGGTGGACTACTCGGGTCGCTCGGTAATCGTTGTCGGTCCGACGCTGAAGCTGCATCAGTGCGGCCTGCCGAAAAAGATGGCGCTGGAACTGTTCAAGCCGTTCATCTTCTCGAAGCTGCAATTGCGAGGCGAGGCGACGACGATCAAGGCAGCGAAACGCCTCGTCGAGCGGGAAGGCGCCGAAGTCTGGGACATCCTCGAAGAGGTGATTCGCGAACATCCGGTCATGCTGAACCGCGCACCGACACTGCATCGCCTCGGCATCCAGGCGTTCGAGCCGGTATTGATCGAAGGCAAGGCAATCCAGTTGCATCCACTGGTGTGCACGGCGTTCAACGCCGACTTCGACGGTGACCAGATGGCGGTGCACGTGCCACTGTCGATCGAGGCGCAGCTCGAGGCTCGCGCTTTGATGATGGCGTCCAACAATATACTGTCGCCTGCCAACGGCGACCCGATCATCGTGCCGTCGCAGGACGTCGTACTGGGCCTCTATTACATGACCCGGGCGAAAGTCTACGCGAAGGGCGAAGGCATGGTGTTCAGCAACGTCGATGAAGCACGCCGTGCTTACGACGGCGGCTTTGTCGACTTGCACGCCAAGGTCAAGGTGCGCGTGCCGATGCACGACACCAATGCCGACGGCGAGACGGCGACAACGAGGCAACTGGTCGACACAACCGTCGGTCGTGCGTTGCTTTCCAACCTGCTGCCCAAAGGCCTGAGCTTCGATCTCGTCAACCGTGACATGACCAAGAAAGCGATTTCAAACGTCATCAATGCCAGTTATCGCAACCTCGGGCTGAAGCACACCGTGGTTTTCGCCGACCAGCTTATGTACACGGGCTTCCGCTTTGCCACGATCGCCGGCATTTCCATCGGCGTGAACGATATGGTCGTACCGGACGAAAAGGCATCGATCCTTTCTGTCGCCGAATCGGAAGTGAAGGAGATCCAGGACCAGTACGCGTCTGGTCTCGTTACCGAAGGCGAGCGCTACAACAAGGTCGTGGACATCTGGTCGCGAACCAACGACCAGGTTGCCAAAGCCATGATGGACAAGCTCGGTTCGGAAACCGTCCAGGATGCGAGCGGCAAGGCGGTCGACCAGGAGTCATTCAATTCGATTTACATGATGGCTGACTCCGGCGCCCGCGGTTCCGCGGCGCAGATCCGGCAGCTTGCCGGCATGCGCGGCCTGATGGCTAAGCCGGACGGCTCGATCATCGAGACGCCTATTACAGCCAACTTCCGCGAGGGACTGGACGTATTGCAGTACTTCATCTCGACGCACGGCGCCCGCAAGGGTCTCGCGGACACGGCATTGAAGACGGCCAACTCCGGCTATCTGACCCGTCGTCTCGTCGACGTCGCACAGGACCTCGTGGTCACCGAAGTCGATTGTGAAACTCGCAACGGCGTCAGCATGTCACCGCTGGTCGAAGGCGGCGACGTGGTAGAGCCATTGCGCGAGCGCGTGCTTGGCCGCGTAGTGGCCGAGACCGTGCTGATACCCGGCACGGACAAGGTGGCGTTCGATGCAGGCACCATGCTGGATGAAGCAAGTGTTGCCCGGCTTGAAGAACTGTCGATCGATAACGTGCTGGTGCGCTCGCCGATTACCTGCGAAGTACGCTATGGCGTGTGTTCGCAGTGTTACGGGCGAGACCTTGCCCGCGGTCACCGCATCAATATTGGCGAAGCGGTCGGTGTCATCGCCGCACAATCAATTGGCGAACCTGGTACGCAGCTTACGATGCGCACCTTCCACATCGGTGGCGCGGCGTCGCGGTCAGCGGCTGTCAGCAACATCGAAATCAAGAGCAAGGGTGTTGTCAAACTGAACAACATCAAGACCGTCAAGCATCACAAGGGTTACCTGGTTGCCGTGTCGCGCTCCGGCGAGATTTCCGTGATGAACGAGCACGGTCGCGAGCGCGAGCGCTACAAGGTGCCTTACGGCGCAACCATTACGGTGGATGATGCCGCGGCGGTTGACCAGGGCCAGGTAGTTGCTACCTGGGACCCGCATACCCATCCGGTTGTGACCGAAGTCGCAGGCAACCTGCGTTTCGAGGACTTTGCCGATGGCGTTACCGTCACCGAGCAGGTCGACGAGTTCACCGGCCTTACCAGCGTCGTGGTGCTCGATCCCAAACAGCGCGGCTCGACCGGCAGGGACCTGCGACCGATGCTGAAGCTGGTGGACGAGAACGGCAAGGAAGTTTGCTTCGCCAACACCGACATTCCGGCAGTCTACGCATTGCCGTCCGGCGCTATTGTGAGCATGAGCGACGGCGCCAATGTATCGGTCGGCGACGTTATCGCGCGAATTCCGCAGGAATCGTCAAAGACCCGCGATATCACGGGCGGCCTGCCGCGTGTTGCCGACCTGTTCGAGGCTCGCAAGCCGAAAGATCCGGCCATCATGGCGGAATACACCGGTACCGTGAGCTTTGGCAAGGAAACCAAAGGCAAGCGACGCCTGGTCATTACCGACGAAGCGGGTGAGAGTTACGAGGAGCTCATTCCGAAGTGGCGCCATCTGAATGTCTTCGAAGGCGAGCAGGTGGTACGCGGTGAAGTTATCGCCGATGGCGAACCGAATCCGCACGACATCCTGCGCTTGCAGGGTGTCGAGCCGCTGTCCGATTACCTGGTGCGGGAAATCCAGGACGTTTACCGCCTGCAGGGTGTGAAGATCAATGACAAGCACATTGAAGTCATCATCCGCCAGATGCTGCGCAAAGTGCTGGTCGTCGATCCTGGCGAGAGCAACTTCCTGCGCGGCGAGCAGATCGACAAGGCGCGCGGGCTGGAGGTTTGCGACCAGCTAAACGCACAGGCCAAGGATCTGCTGACGGTCGAACCGATTCTGCTGGGTATCACCAAGGCATCGCTGGCAACCGAGTCGTTTATCTCGGCGGCCTCGTTCCAGGAAACCACCCGGGTACTGACGGAAGCAGCGGTACGCGGGCTGCGGGACGACCTGCGCGGACTCAAGGAAAACGTCATCGTCGGTCGCCTCATCCCGGCAGGTACCGGCTACGCACACCATGCGGAGCGCCGGCGCACACGGGAGCAGGATTTGTCCGATCAGCTGCGCGAACTTGATCTGGAGCGGGAAGCACGGGAAGTCTTTGAAACGGAAGCTTCGGCGGAATCCGACGAGGGCAATACAGACGAGGCGCCGGCAAACGAGGAGCAGGAGAGCGAGGCGACCGAATCCTCGAACAATTAAGCGAACGGGGCGCGGCTTGACACTGCGCGGCGGGCATCAATACAATGCCCGCCCTTGCCTGAAAGCTCGCTACAACCGGGCTTACAACGACCGGCAATGAGCGGTAGAACGTTCGATTTTTCAGTGTTTTACGAGCTTCATAGGTCATATCCGCGGGCCAGATCTGGATAAGGTTTGGCCGGTGGGTGCGCGCGTGTCATTCAGCGCACCGTTTTTTTGGCATTGGCAGATTTCACTAACGAATTCAGGGACACGGCTCATGGCCACGACCAATCAACTCGTACGCAAGCCGCGCTCGGTCAAGCGCGCAAAGAGTACGGTACCGGCGCTCGAGGGCAGCCCGCAAAAGCGCGGCGTCTGCACCCGTGTCTACACGACCACACCGAAAAAGCCGAACTCGGCCATGCGCAAGGTGGCACGTGTGCGCCTGACCAACGGTTTTGAAGTCACCAGCTATATCGGCGGCGAAGGCCATAACCTCCAGGAGCACTCCGTGGTCCTGATTCGCGGCGGCCGCGTCAAGGACCTGCCGGGTGTGCGCTACCACACGGTACGCGGCACGCTCGACTGTGCCGGTGTCGGCGATCGCAGGCAGGGTCGCTCGAAATACGGCGCAAAGAAACCGAAATCCTGATTTACCACCCGCTGAACCGCTAACCTGAAACGTCGCGGTTCGGTCTCCAGAGACGAACCATGTCAAGACGATCCCAGGCCCCGAAACGCACCATCCTGCCGGACCCCAAGTACGGCAGTGACTTGCTGGCAAAGTTCATGAACATGATCATGAATGACGGCAAGAAATCGGTTGCTGAACGCATTATTTATGGCGCTCTCGATCGGATATCCGAGAAGGTCACGCACGGCGGTGACAAGTCGCTGGAACTCCTCGAGCAGGCGCTGGAAAACGTCAAGCCGGTCGTGGAAGTCAAATCGCGGCGTGTCGGCGGCGCGACCTACCAGGTGCCGGTCGAAGTCAGGCAGTCGCGGCGCCAGACACTGGCCATGCGCTGGCTGATCGATGCCGCCCGCAAACGCAGCGAGAAGTCGATGG
>CAYVLL010000064.1:0-11199 GCA_964452235.1 uncultured Woeseiaceae bacterium | reverse complement strand
TGTCCCCAATTTATTCTAGTCGCGGGGTAGCAGGAAGGCAGTGCCGGCATGTTCGAGTATTACTCCGTTCGGCGTTATTTCCTTGACGGCAGGTCCTTCCGCCAGCGAGGCCTGTTCCTTGTACTTTTTCATGTTGATGAACACGAATCGATCGTTCGCCTGGTCGCTGTAGACGTGGATGTCGATATGCAGGTCGGGCAATTGCAACTTCCCGTCAGCGCGCAAGGAATTGAACGTGGGATAGTCCTCGGCGATGCTGCTGACGGCACTTTGTCGCGCTGGTGCTGGTGCTGGTGCCGACGCTGGCGCAGACTCGGCCGGTCTAACTGCCTGCCGCGGCGCTGCCGTGGTCGCCCGGGCCGGCTCCGGTCGACTCTTTTTCGCCTCGGCAACGTAGTCGGAAAAGGTTCGGTCGACGGGCGTGGCAACAGCACCGCCAGTAAGAGCGGCGCCCGCCGGGGCAGGTACACGGTCAGCGGCTCTTTCCTGTGGCCTGACCAGTACCGCGACCAACACGGCCAGATTGACGGCCAGCAAGGTGCCGACTATCCATACCCAACGTTGCGGGCGCTTACGAACCCCTGCAACCGGAATGTCCGCAAAGCCGGGAGTGCTCTTTCGCTGGCGCTCGGCGTCAGATTTCTTCAGTGCATCGAGGATAAAAGACATCGGCTACCCGCTTAGCGATCAGCAACCAGACGCGGCGTGCCGTCCAGCCCAAGCAATGAATTCAGTACGATCTGTGTCTGGCTCCCGACGAGACCATCGACCGGCAGCCTCTGCCGGCGCTGGAAGCTCATGACCTCCCGCTGGAGCTCGTCGTCAAAATAGTCTGAGTCCAATTCACCTGGGTTGCTGTCGGGGTCGACGGCGGCGAGACTTTGCCGCAACCAGCGAACGTTCTCGTCACGCATACCGAGCCGAATCGCATCAGGCTTGCCGTTCGGTGGATTCCAGATGAGGAGGAACTGGCCGAACCAGAACTCAGACAGGTCGTCCAGCGTATACGTCAGTATTCTTTCGCCCAATGCCAGGTCGGCCGTGTGATCGTGCAGGGCAAGCAGCGCAAGCTGATGCGTATTACCGCTCGAGTCCGTAAGCGTCAGCACAACCGGCCGGTCGAGCTGCCGAAGCCCGCTCCAGGTGCTGCGGCTGAAATAGCAACTGAAGCCTTGCTGTTCCGCCTGTGTACACGCATTGCCAGCGGCCGGGTCGTAGGCAATTCCCCATAGCTCGAACAGCATGCGCATCGCTTCCTCGCCGTTCGTGGCCGTTCCTGCGGCGAGAAGTTGCTGCTCGAGTGGTGTCGCAGCAAGTCGGCGCCCGGAGTCAGTAATCTCGCGATCGTTCGCAGCGAATTCCGCTGGCGCGGCGTCGACGGGCACCGCTACGCTGATATCGTGTGCCGTGCTGTGTGCGTCGTCATTGAAGGCCGACCACAGGCCGGCACCGACCAGCATGGCACCGACAATGGCGATCGTCGGTATTGCCCACTTGATAACAAGCGGTGTCAACGAATGTCCGGAAACTTCGGCAGCGGCACGGCGCACAATGGATTTCGTGACCTTGCGAGTCTCCTGACTGTAAGCGCCCAGCAGAGCCCGGTCACAAATTACGTTCATGATGCGCGGGATGCCGCCTGAAAGCTCATAGATTTCGCGTTTGGCAGAAGGATCGAATATTTCACCGAGCGCTCCGGCCACCTTCAGTCGATGATCGATATACCTGAACGACTCCTCTCGCGACAGCGGCTCGAGGTGGTAGCGCCCTGTGACACGCTGCGCCAACTGGCGAAGATTCGGCTGTGCCAGCAGTTCGCGCAGTTCCGGCTGTGCGATCAGGATGATCTGCAGCAATTTCTGCTTCGCCGTCTCGAGATTGGTCAGCAGCCGCAACTGCTCCAGGACCGCGGCCGACAGGTTTTGCGCTTCGTCGACCAGCAGGATGGTGCGTCGCCCGCGCGCGTGGGCTGCCAGAAGATGCAGGTTCAGGGCGTCTACCAGCTCCTTGGAACTGTGTTTATCCTCCGGCAGGGGAATACCCAGTTCTTCGCAGATCGCGACCAGGAACTCGACCGCCGACAGTTGCGGATTGAGTATCAGGGCAACGTCGACTTCTGACGGCATCTGCCCGAGAAGTGTGCGCACGAGCGTCGTCTTTCCCGTGCCTACCTCGCCGGTGAGCTGGATAAAACCGCCGCTTTCCGTGACACCGTAGACGAGGTGCGCCAGGCCCTCGCCATGCCACTCGCTCATATACAGATAGCGCGGATCCGGAGTGATCGCGAATGGCTTTTCATTCAGGCCGAAAAATTTCGTATACATGGAACCCGTTCTGGCAGTGCTGTCGCACGCCTGCGGTTTGCAGGGCAACGTACACGCCGCGATTCTACCGCGAAATTCTACCTGATCTGGCGTGGCCCCAAGGTTCGGGCCCGTCCGACGGCCAGGTTGCCGAAGCGGTCCCGTATCTGGTCGACCGCCTGATCGAGCTGCGCCGCGCTCCCCGTGGCGCCGCTGCCGAACAGATCTGCCTGGGTGGCTGCCGCAAAATCGCTGCCACCGACGCCCAGCAAACGGACTTTTGCGTGCGGAAAGTCGCGCCGCCAGGCAGCGAGGAGTTGCTTCGCGACGGCATAGATTTGCCCACTGTTGTTGCTGGCCGGCTCCAGCGCGCATTGCCGAGTGCAGGTAGTGAAGTCGCTCTGACGTATCTTTAGCTGCACGGTGGCGGCCACCAGCCCTTTCCGGCGCAGTCGCTCGGATGTACGTTCAGTCAGGCGCAGGAGTTCGCGTTGCAAGTCTGCGAGATCCGACAGGTCGGTATCGAAAGTCTCTTCGGCGCTGATCGACTTCCCGGCGCGTGAGGGCACTACCGGACGATCATCCAGCCCGCACGCGCGTTCTCGCGCGCGAGTCGCGAAACGTCCGAAAACGGCCCGCAGATCACGTTCGTCCGCGTCTCTCAGTTCGGCGATAATCCGGATGCCAACACGGGCGAGTCGTTCAGCCGTCGCGGGACCAATGCCCGGTATGACACGAACCGGCAACGGATCGAGCACCGACTGCCGGTTCTCGTCCGTCACGATCACCAGACCGTCCGGCTTTTCGAGCTCCGAGGCGATTTTCGCCACGAGCTTGTTGGTCGCCACGCCGACCGATGCAGTCAAGCCAGTCTTCGATTGCACGAGGCTTTTTATCTTCCGCGCAATGCGTTCGCCGTCGCCGAACAACGCGACACTGTCACTCACATCCAGAAACGCTTCGTCAAGTGACAAGCCTTCGACCAGCGGTGTGAACTCCCGGAAGATTGCGAAAATCTCTGCGGATACATCCTGGTAATGTGACATGCGCGGGCGCACGCAGATGAGATCCGGACAACGCCGCCGCGCATCGCGCATCGGCATGGCGGAGCGCACGCCGAACTGCCGCGATTCGTAACTGGCGGCCGCAACGACGCCGCGATTGCCATCGCCACCGACCACCAGCGGTTTGCCGCGCAGTTCGGGACGGTCGCGCTGTTCCACGGACGCGTAAAAAGCGTCCATGTCGACGTGCAGAACCTGCCGTTGCGAAGTTCGATTCACAATATTCTTTCGACAATGTAACGGGCCAGCCAGCGCAATGAATCAGCCTCCTTGCCAAACACGTTAAGCGCCTCCAGACCACCCCGCAGCAATTCATCGCATCGTGACTTCGACGAATCGAGGCCGAACAGCGCCGGCCAGGTTGCCTTTGCAAGTCGCTGGTCTGCTCCTGCGTTCTTGCCAATTACGCCCGTTTCCCCCTCGATATCCAGTATGTCATCCTTGATCTGGAACGCCAGGCCGATTGCCCTGGCAAAGCGATCGAGAGCATCGTATTTGTCCGCGGCGAGGTCATCTCTGATACAGGCAGCACTCATCACCGAGGCACGCAGCAGCGCACCGGTTTTCAGATAATGCATCTGTTCGAGCTGGTCACGGGTGAGTGTCTGACCCTCCGAGGCGAGATCAATGGACTGTCCGCCTGTCATGCCACGCGATCCGCAGGCATCTGCTATCAACCGGATGAGACTTAACCTGCTTGCGTCGCTTGTGCCATCGGCGGCAGCCAGTACTTGAAACGCAAGCGGCTGTAACGCATCCGCCGCGAGTATCGCGGTCGCTTCGTCGAACTTCCTGTGCACGGTCGGCTCGCCGCGCCGCAGGTCATCGTCGTCCATTGCCGGCAGGTCGTCGTGCACGAGGGAGAAGGCATGAATCAGCTCGATGGCTGTCGCCGGCGCATCCAGAAGATCCGGTGTGACAGCCAGGCATTCTCCGCTCGCATACACGAGAAGTGGCCGAACCCGCTTGCCACCGTTAAGCACTGCATAACGCATTGCGGTGTGCAAACGTACCGGCGTCTCATCATCGGCGGGCAACGCACGAGCGAGACAATCGGCGATACGCTGGTTGTAGTCGCTTATTCTGTCAGCGAACGGCACTGCCACCTGGGCTCCAATGGCCGGGGATAGGTCTGGCAAGCCTACACCGATAATGCCGGACTCGCTTGAGGATGCGGCTGACGGCGCCAGTCCCTTGTGAGCTATAATTTCCCGCCCAGCTTTACGAGTCACGACTCTTTCCTCTGAAACGCCCTTATGCGCGCCGAAGCTCAGGCACAACCGAATATTGCGCTGATCAAGTATTGGGGCAAGCGTGATCGCGACAGGAACCTGCCGGCCAGCGGTTCGCTGTCCGTGACACTGGAATCCCTGTGGACACGTATGGCTGTCGAGTTTGATCCTGCGCGCACAAGTGACCGTCTACTGGTAAATGGCGAAGACAATTCCGCAATGTTAGCGCGAGTGTCCGCCTGTCTCGACCGCTTGTGTGGCGTCGAACGTCCCGCCGCCCGGATCGACAGCACCGGCAATTTTCCGATCGGCGCAGGGCTGGCGTCGTCGGCATCCGCTTTTGCGGCACTGGTAACCGCGGCCGCCCGGGCCGCCGATATAAGCCTCGATCGCCTGGCGCTCGCTCGACAGGCGGGGGCGGCATCCGGCTCTGCCGCCCGCTCGCTGTTTCCCGGCATCGTTGAACTGTGCGCCGGGGACGACGAAATCCAGGTGACAAGCATCGCGCCCGCACATGACTGGCCGCTCCGCATCGTCGTCGCAATCACCGAGGAATCATCGAAGCCGCTGGCCTCGGGTGACGCCATGATTCGCAGTGCGGCTACCTCGCCGTTCTACAAAAGCTGGATCGAGCGCCAGAACGCAGACTTGCAATTCGCGCGCAATGCAGTGCAGCGGCGGGATTTTGCGGCCCTGGCTGCGGTTGCCGAGCAGAATTGCCTCAAGATGCATTCGGTCATGTGGACGTCGCGTCCCTCCATTGTTTACTGGAACAACGCCACGGTCGCCTGCATGGAATCGATTCGCACGTTGCAGGGAGAGGGCCAGGCCGTCTTTTTTACCATCGATGCCGGCCCGCAATTGAAAGCGGTTTGCCTGCCGGAAGCGGAAGCAAGTGTCATCTCGGCCTTGTCAGCAACCGCCGGCGTGCGCCGCGTCATGAGCAGCGGCCTGGGCGAGGGCGCTCGAGTCCTCGATGTTGCATGAAAAAAATAGCGATGAGCGCGCCCGGCAAAGCCGTGCTATGTGGCGAATACGCGGTGCTGAATGGAGCTCCCGCGATTGTCATGGCAGTAAGTTGCCGGGCCAGGGTCATGCTGGAGTCGACAAACGCGGCATGTCACTCGCTCGCGATATCGGATCGCGCGGCTTTGCCCGTGCGCTTCCATTTCGGCGAATCGGCGGAAATTCTCCCCGTGGAAGGCGACCAGCTATCACTCGATCCCGCCCTGATCAGCCACGTCTGGCGTGCGGTGGGTGAGCCCGAGGCCGGATCGATCGCCATGCAACTGGATACCAGTGCATTCTATGATGACCAGAGCAGACAGAAACTCGGCCTTGGATCAAGCGCGGCCCTTGCGGTTGCCCTCACGTCCGCCTTGTTGCGGTTCACCGGCGACCGGCGAGCGCCGGGGCCCATCGCACTGGCCGCGCATCGTGCGTTCCAGGGCGGTAGTGGCAGCGGCGTCGATATTGCGGCCGCCTTGCATGGCGGAGTAATGGCATTCGATACGACCACCAGCCTGGCAACCGAGGCACTGCAATGGCCGACCGACATGTCTTACTCGCTTTGGTGGAGCGGTCGTGCCGCCAACACCGTGGATAAATTGATGAGCCTGAGAGAGAACATGGGCACAGCGGCCGCAGGCGCATCTGCCAGTAAACTTCGGCAAGGGTCGGAACGAGTCCTTGAAGCGTGGCGCGGCGGGCATAGCAGGAATGTACTGGACACGCTGCAAGACTATTGCGAGGTGCTGCAGCAGTTCAGCGTCGATCACCATCTCGGTATTTTCGATGCTGGTCACCGGCAATTGCACGAATTTGCAGCACGGCTCGGTCTTACCTACAAACCCTGCGGGGCCGGCGGCGGGGATATCGGTGTCGTTCTTGGGACCCGGCTAGAAGCGCTCGAGAATTTCGCCGGGCACGCCGCTGGCTTCGGCTTCAAAAAGTTGCCTGTCACTCTCGATGTCCGCGGCTTGAACGAGCACTGAGACAGGTGAAAGACTCGCGCATCCCCGGATTTTTCCGGATGAGTATTGCGGAGCGCATAGACGCGTTGCTGCGTGAACAGTGGCTCGATGCCGGGTTGGCGCGCCGCCTGAAAGAGAGTGTGGTGTTGCTGGATCGGCAAGGTGCGGACCGCATGATCGAGAACGTCATCGGCGTCTTCGGTTTGCCGCTCGCGGTTGCGCCGAACTTTGTGATCAATGGCCGCGACTGCGTGGTGCCGCTGGTCGTGGAAGAGCCGTCCATCGTTGCGGGAGTCAGCAACGCTGCGAAGCTGGCGCGTGCAGGCGGCGGATTCCACGTGCAGGCCGGCGACCGGCTGCTGATCGGGCAAGTTCTGCTGGTCGATGTTGCAGATGCCGACGCCGCAATTCGGTCGTTGCAGGACGCTCACGACGAGCTGCTGGCGCTTGCGAACGAGCATGAGCAACGTCTGCTGGCCAGGGGCGGTGGTGCCCGGCAACTTGAATTTTTCCGGCACACACTGCCGGATGGACAGGTTGCAATCGCGTTACATCTACTTGTAGACACCTGTGATGCAATGGGCGCTAACCTGGTCAATACCATGTGCGAACGGATCGCACCGACGGTCGAAAAGTGTGTTTCCGGCCGGGCCGTGCTGCGTATTCTTTCCAATCTCGCCGATCGTGCGCTGGTAACTGCAGCCGTTACTTTGCCGTTGGCAGCGCTCGCCAAAGAAGCGAGCGAAAGTGCCGCACTGCGGGACGATATCGTTCTCGCGAGCGACCTGGCCAACGTGGATCCCTACCGTGCCGCCACGCATAACAAGGGCATCATGAACGGTATCGATGCCGTAGCTATTGCAACCGGCAACGACTGGAGGTCGCTGGAAGCTGGCGCGCACGCCTACGCGGCGCGTAGTGGCGCGTATCGCTCCCTGACGCGCTGGCGCGCTGATGCAGACGGTAACCTCGAGGGTCAATTGGTGATACCGATCAAGGTCGGCACTGTGGGCGGTGCCTTGCACTCGAATCCGGCAGCAACGGCAGGCCTTGCTATCGCAGGCGTGCAATCCGCGAGCGAACTGGCGGAGATGATGGGTGCCGTCGGCCTGGCCCAGAACCTGGCCGCGCTGCGTGCGCTGGTGACCGACGGCATCCAGAAGGGTCACATGAGCCTGCATGCGAGGAGTGTGGCCGCCAGTGTTGGCGTACCGCTGGAAAGCTTTGAGCGCGTTGTCGACGCGCTGATAGAAAGCGGTGACATAAAGCACTGGAAGGCACGCGAGCTTCTGCAGCAGGTGCAGGGCGATGAACGTTGCGCCAGCACTTCGATGCGTGCACAGGGCTCGGCATCGGGCAAGGTCATACTGTTTGGCGAGCACGCTGCCGTATACGACCGGCATGTGCTGGCACTGCCGATCGAAAGAGCCGCCATCGCATCAGTCAGTGAAGTCGATACCGAAACCGCGCTGACCGTCAGCGAGCCACTACGGACTCAGCGATTCGCCGTGCCGCCGTCAGCATCCGAAGGTGTAGCCGGCATGCTGGCGTTCATTGTCGATCGACTGGGGCTGGCCAGGCAGTGCTTTGACGTACATCTGGAGCTGCGAGTACCGGCCGCAATGGGTCTGGGCTCGTCTGCTTCCGCGGCAGTAGCCATCGTGCGGGCCTTTGATGCGGCGTTCACCCTCGGGCTCGATGACGCGGCGGTCAATTCACTCGCGTTCGACTGCGAAAGGCTCGCCCACGGTGATCCGTCCGGCATTGACAATACGCTTGCCACCTACGGAACGCCGGTGTTGTTCCGGCGCAGCGCGACACCACAAGTCCGGCAAATCGCAATGACCGGAAGGCTGCCCCTGGTCATCGCAGCAAGTAGCACGCGCGGCATAACCCGCGACCAGGTTGCTGCAGTCCGACAGCGCTTTGAGCACTCGCGGAATTCCTACGATGCTATTTTCGACCAGATGGATGCGATTGCGCTGGCGGGCGCAGACGCACTGGTTAAGGGCGATTACGCTACACTAGGGCCCCTGATGAACGTCTGTCATGGCCTGCTCAACGCCTTGCAGGTGTCGACGCCCGAACTTGAAACAATGGTCGACATTGCCCGGTCCCATGGTGCAACAGGCGCCAAGCTGACCGGCTCCGGGGGCGGCGGTTCGATCATAGCGCTTTGTCCGGGTGCCGTTCCTGAAGTGGAGGACGCGTTGGATCGCGCCGGGTACCGAATTGTAAGGATGATCGCTGAATGAAGGACAACCTTAGCAGAATCGTATCATCCGAGGCCGAGCAGCTGATCCTCGTCAATGCTGATGACACGGTATCCGGCAGTCTCGACAAGGCAACCTGCCACGATGGCCAGGGAATTCTGCATCGCGCATTCTCGTTGTTCATCTTCGATCGACGTGGGCGATTGCTTTTGCAGCAACGCAGTGCGGACAAGCGACTGTGGCCGCTCTTCTGGTCAAACAGCTGCTGCAGTCACCCGCGCGTTGGCGAGTCGATGGAAAAAGCGACTGAGCGCCGCCTGCGCGATGAACTGAATATCTGCGCCAAGCTCGAGTTTGTTTACAAGTTTACCTACCAGGCATCGTACGAGGCACTGGGTTCGGAGCACGAACTGTGTTGGGTTTATCTGGGGCGTGTCGATCAGCCTGTGATGGCGAATCGCCACGAAATTGCGGCAACTCGTTTTCTTGCCGTGGCTGAACTGCGCCAGGAACTGGCTTCGTTTCCCGAGCGCTTTACCCCATGGTTCAAGCTGGAATGGCAGCGCCTCGAAAACGATCATGCGTCGATACTTGAACAATACCTGACGCCGCTCTGAGTTTCCCACGCACCAGTGCGACCGGCAGCCAGGTCAAACGGCGTAGCGGTAGTACTCGATGCCGATGTCCTGGAACTGACGCTGGTCCGTTCGCCCAACCTTGTCGATTACAAACTCATTGCGCGGAATATAATCGAGGCCGATTACCCGATGTCCGTCGTGCAGCGCTTCGTACTGCTCGCGGTTCAGGTCGATGGTGAACTCCATTGCCTTTGCGAAACCGATCGCCGCGGTTGCTTCTCGCCAGCGATCGGCAACGATCAATGGAATCACTTCAGCGGCGTCGCCACTGCCGTAACCAAGGGTCAGCAGTTCCTCGCCTTCCATGTTGCGCCCCTCGTCCAGCGCCTGCTCGAAGCCGGCGGCAACCCATGCCGGCAGAGCGGCTGTATAGAGATTGCCCAGATCGAGCATGGTGTCGCTGCCAAGCGCCAGCTTGTCGAGAATCTCACGCCGGTAGCGCCTCGATGCACGGAATATGCGGAAGACGCCCATGGTCAACGGGTAAACCTCAAAGTTCAGTTGCTCGGCGTTGGCCAGACTGACGATCTGCGGCTTGCTGAGCATCTCGGCTAGCAGGGCTTCGGGCTCGATACCCGCCTCGTAACAGTATGACGACAACTCCGCACGATCCTCGGCCGTACCGGTACCCAATGCGAAAAGATAGGCGATTGCCCAGCCGGTTTCAGGCATCCGGCGGTAAGGCCGGTGCATGAAAACAGTCTGCAATTTTCTGAGATAGTCACTCGCCTGAAGGTTTCGTTTGTCGTACATGTCCTGCAAGGCGTGCAAAGTCTCGTCGATGTAACAGGTGGTCGAGTACTTGCCATTGAATACCGGGAAATCCTGCACCTGATGGCTTTCACTGCGGTCCTGGCCGCAGAAGCGCAGCATCGGCTTGCGGAAATCCATGATTCGATAGTCGGATGCCGAACCGGAACGCACCAGATCCACCTCAACGAGTGCGGGATTCTCTTCGAGTAACATCGCAACGGCGCCGGCACCCTGGGTAGGTTCGCCACTGCTGCCGCGTGCATACTCCGCGATGTCCGCACAAACGACGATTGCCTGCCCACCGGCACCGTCGAGAGCCAGGTGCCGGATGGCGCCCTTCATACCGTACACCCCGCCGAGACAGGCGTGCTTGAACTCCGGGACCTCGCAACTGCGCGCGATCGGCGGTTTGCCACTGGCGACCAGCGCGCGATCGACCATGCCCTTGATAATGATTGCGCCGGCCGAGTTGTCGGTGCTGGATTCGGTACCGAGCCCGAGGAATTTAACGCGCAGCGGATCGATGTCGTAGTTATCGATGAGGCGCATCACTGCGGTTGCAGCCATCGTATAAACGCTGTGATTCGGGCCGCGTACGCGGAAACTGCGCCCCACCACTTCGCGAATCTTGGGCCAATGATTGCCGGTCCATTCGGACCAGTCGTCAAGCCATACACGGAAGGGCGGCACATACGCCGCCAGACCACTGATTCCTATAATTTTTTTAGTCATGGACCATGTGCCCGCGTGCCGCGAAGACCTTGCTGACCTGAAATGCGCTTAGCCCGGAAATTCTAGTGCTCCGGCAGGTCTTGCTCAAGCAGTCTATTCGACTGTTATGGTAATGACCTCAGAAAAAACCGGCGGATCGTGCGGAACGTGCAGGTGATCGGCGAAAAGCAACTGCAGGGTATGTTCGCCGGGCGCCAGAACAAGTTCGGTCGATGAGCTGCCGTCGCCAAAATGGATGTGCTGTTCATCCGCCGGGATCGGCCATGCCAGATCCGGCAGGCCGGTATTCAC
>CAYVLL010000063.1:0-11440 GCA_964452235.1 uncultured Woeseiaceae bacterium | reverse complement strand
CGAGGATGCTGTCGAAGCCGGTCGAGGTGAGATAAAGCGTGCGCCGGTAAACGGCAATCTCGTGGCAATGCTTGAGGTAGGGGCAGCGCCAGCTGTCGATACGCTTGAAATCCGGCGTAAACGCGAATAACTCGTCGCTGGCCGCAATGAAAACTGTCTCCCCGTCGAACGCGATACCGCGCAGCCCCCGGTCCCAGCCACGTCCCTGCCAGTCAATGTCGGCCTTGTTCCAGTCGATGGTCTGGGTGACGGTTTGTTGGTCAAGATCGATCAGGTAAACGCCGCCGTGGCTTTCGCCCTGGTTGCTGCCGCGAACGACGGACGTCGTAACAAGTTTCATGCGCGCGAATTATACGACAGGCAAAAAAAAGGCATGGCCCCGGGGCCATGCCTTTATTGATTAGCCGCGCGATGCGACCGTCCTCAGCGCCCCCCGGCTCCGAAACTCTTGCGCACAGTGAGACTGATCGTACGTGGTCGTTGGTAGCTGCGATAGTTGTTTTGCTCCGGGCTGGCGAACAGCTCTCCATACCCGGGTCGCCACATCCAGTTCGTGTTTACTTCGTCCCAGACGTTACGCGCCATCAGCGTAAATTCCCAGTCATTGTGCATGGACACGCCGACCTGGAAGTTAGCCGATGACCAGGATGGATAAATGCCTTCGACATCGTTGTTAATGACACTGGTCAGTGTCGACCAGCTCTCTGACTGATAACTCTGGTCGTAACGAAACCAGAGATCGCCGTTGACAAAATCGACATCAGGGATGGTGTACTCCAGTGCAGCCCAGTACTTTCGGTCAGGCGATACGGGCATCGGCATGCCTGCCTCGATGACGTCGCCATCCTGCTTGACAAAAGTTTCAGAGAATTCCGGATCGGCCAGGAATGCGCTGAACTCGACGGAGAAATTGTCCGTAAAGTTGTACCAACCATTGATCTCGATGCCTTTCTGCTCTGCACTGCCCGCATTGACCGTGCCGCGCGCCCACCACGGTCCGCCTTGTGCCCGGTCGTTGATCTGTATGTCGTCCCACTCCATGAAAAACAATGAAGCGTTGAGTTGCAGACGGTGATTGAGCCATTGGGTCTTGAAGCCCATCTCGTAGTTCTGCAGGGAATCCGGTCCGTACTCCAGGGGAATCGCACCGGTCCCGGCGGCCCGGGTGCTGTTGTTTCCGCCCAGCCTGAAGCCTTCGCTGTACAGGAAATACATCATCTGGTCATCGTTCAGGTGATACTCACTCCCGAACTTGAGTACGACATCGTCCGACTTGCCTTGTCGGGCATGTGAGCCGCCCTCACCACGTCCACCGAACACGGGCAATCCCTCCGGGACCTCGTAAATATCGACCTCATCGCGATCGTATTCGAACCAGCGCGCGCCACCGGTCACGGACCAGGCATCGGTCAGGTTGTAGGTCAGTTCACCAAACACAGCAGTCTGTTTGATGGTCTTGCGGTAGGTGTTCTGGTACCAGATGTCGCTGGGCGGTAACGGATACTCTACATCGTAGCCGTAGTAATTGGCGTAGTAGGCATAACCCTGCGCTGCTGCCCACGCCGGAGTCGAGGTCAGGCCGGGAACCAATGCGCCATAGTACCAACGGTCATACACGTCTTCGTAGAAAGCACCGATCATCCACTGCAAGCGACTCTCACCCTGCGATGTCAGCCTGCCTTCGAAAGAGTAACGTTCCTGCACCTGCCAGTTGAAAACGGTGCCGTTTGCGTACGCTGTGTCGTACAAGGGATACACGGAGCCGTAGTAGGCAGTTCGCCAGTTCTCGTACGCCATGTTGTCCCATTCGTAATCGATTTCGCGACTGAAATCGGATCCGGTCAGGGACAATTCTGCAAAACCAAGATCGCCGGTCAATGTCAGTGACGTCTGGTACCAGTCGTCGTTGCGGTACTCGTCGAAAAAGCGCGCGATTTTGTAGTCACCGAGACTGAGATCGGACTCCCAGGAACCGCTTGTCTCGCTGTCCTGTGCGATGTAGCCCGCGAGAAGATCCCATTTGTCGGTGATATTCCACAGGATGGCGATACGGCCGCCACTGGTGTCGTATTCGTTGAAGTCTTCCTCGACAAGGTTGGAATTGTCAGCGGTGCCGGCAAGGTTCGTGCTCAACACGTTGTCGACATAGCCGCCGTCGTGCGTCGTGAAACCGACGGCTCGAATGGCAAGCTTGTCATCGATGATCGGGATATTCAGGTGACCGTTAATATCATAGCTTTCAGCGCCACCTTTGGTCGTACCGATGTAGGTCGCGACCTGCCCGGAAACGCCGGTGTAATCGGGCTTGTTGGTGATGATGCGCAGCGTCCCGGACTGCGAGCTGGAACCGAACAGCGT
This sequence comes from uncultured Woeseiaceae bacterium, assembly GCA_964452235.1. GTDB lineage: Bacteria > Pseudomonadota > Gammaproteobacteria > Steroidobacterales > Woeseiaceae > IDS-8. The sequence goes on along the minus strand of CAYVLL010000063.1, from coordinate 9,082 downwards.
ACCTTGCGGCCCGGGCAGCGATTCAATGCGCGCAATGTCGACCATGCGCACGTCAACCTGCTGCGAGATCGACGTCATCGGTTGTTCGTCGAGATACACGGAAACCTGGCTGTCCGTCCGGTACTCGGCGGAACCGGTCGATACACCGCGCATGATCACGGAATTCCGTCCGGGCATGAGGTTCACGAGGTTCATGCTCGGCAAAGCCTTCATATAGTCTTCCATGTTCTGGAAGTTCTGCCTTTCGATGTCGGCGGTGGTAAATGCCGTGATGCTTTGTGCCACGTCCTGCAGGTTGGTTGCACGGCGAGTCGCCGTTACGATGATCTCCTCCAGCTCGCCGTCGGCACCGTCCTGGGCCATGGCGCTCGAGGCCGGATTCAACGCAGCCACCACCGCTGCTGCCAGCGGCGTCAGGTGGTAGACGGGCTTCGGCCAGGAGGACAGTGCAGGCGAGTCTGCGGATTCCAAAGAATGCAGCTCGGCAACCGGCTTCGACGTGTTCATCGTGACACTCCCCGGGTCGAAAAATGTTTATGGTTGATTGCGAACACCCTGCATAAGACCGCGTTCACCGTAATCACGATGCACTGATCCGGAATGAAATCACACCGTTAATTCATATTGTGAGATTCCGATTGGTTGTGTCTGAAACTCAATCGCACCCCGACCTGTGTCAGCGATAAGATGATCTCTGTCGAAACGGAGACGGACCATTAACAAACCAAGAGTGCTGGTCGAAGCAGAATTGCGCCAGGTCGTGGGCATTAACCCTGCAGCCCTGGCGGCCGTGGAATCGGCGTTCGGCTGGCTCGAGGAAGGCCGTGCCAGCATGCCGCCCATCATGCACATCGAAGCGCGGGGACGTGGGGATGTCGATGTCAAGAGCGCGTTCGTAGAGGGATTGCCGTATTTCGCCATCAAGATTGCCTCAGGTTTTTATGGCAACAGCGAGCGCGGCTTGCCCGCCGGCAGCGCCATGATGGTGCTGCTGAACTCGGAGACCGGCTTCTGCGAAGCCGTACTGCTCGATAACAGTTTCCTGACCGACTTGCGCACGGGACTCGCCGGTGCCGTTGCGGCAAAGTACCTGGCGCCGTCAGCGGTTGGCACGGTCGGTGTGCTCGGCACCGGTACCCAGGCACGTTACCAGGTCCGTTGCCTGCGTCTCGTGCGTGACTTCAATCGTGTCATCGTCTGGGGCCGATCGGCGCAAAAAGCCGGTGTGTACGCCGACGATTTGCAGCAAGGCAGCGAATTCGAGGTAAGCGTCGCGTCAACCCCCGAAGAAGTCGTTCGAACCTGCGATGTACTGATTACCGCGACACCGAGCGAGCAGCCGCTGGTCAAGGCCGCGTGGTTGCACGCTGGTCAGCACGTGACAGCAGTCGGCGCCGACTTCCCGCGCAAGCAGGAACTCGAGACAGAAATTCTGCTAACGGCAGACCTTGTTGCCTGCGATCGCCTGTCGCAATGCAGGGAGAACGGCGAGCTGCAGCATCTCGTACAGCAGCGAGAATTGCCGGCCGGTTTGCAGGTCGTCGAATTGGGGGAGCTGACGACGGGGAAGAGGAAGGGCCGGCAGACACAGGCAGAACTGACCGTGTGCGACCTGACCGGTACCGGTGTTCAGGACACGGCAATCGCCAATCTTGCCTACACCGAAGCGCTGCGGCTGGGTATGGGGCTCGTGGTCTGACCGGACAGGCGCTTGCCCAATCGTGCGACTGTAGGAGCCCGTATCACGGGCGATAACGCCTGATCGCCCGTGATACGGGCTCCTACAAACGCCTTACTGCGTGTGCAGAGCATCCCTAGGCACTTGCTGTGCGGCCCGTTGACCTGGGTTTCTTCTTGTCCCTGATCGTCCTGAGTTCAACAAGCGGTGCGTTGAGCTTTTCGAGTCCCCGCAGGGTGTGCTGGATCTCGTATCCGAAGCCGACCCGTATGTATTTGCCGATACCAAAATGCGCCCCGGGCGTGATCAGTACCGACTGTTCCCTGCGAAAGCGGTTGAACAGCGTCTCTGAGGCGATCGGCAATCGATAGCGCACGGTAACGATGGCACCGGCTTGCGGCCGTGCATAGTTGAAAATATCGTTATGCGACGCGATCCATTTTTCGACCTGCGGTAAATTTGCCCGGATGATCTTGCGGGTGCGTTCCAGTATCTGGTCGCGCCGTGTTGGCTGCATGACGACATCCGCAAGGTAGTCGGACAGAAACGATGGTGTAAGCGTCAGGTAATCGTGGTACTGGCACAGATGCCGGATCAGTTTCGGCGGGGCTACAATCCAGCCGGTGCGCAGCCCGGGCAGGGCAAAGGCCTTCGACAGGCCGCCGGTAACCACTACCTTGTCGTAGCGGCCTGCAAAGGTGGGCGACAGCGGACCGCTAACTTCGGCGCCGCGGTAGATTTCGTCCGACAGGATCCAGGCGCCGACGCGATCGGCGGCCGCGACGATCGCGTCCATTTCCGCCTCTGCCAGCACGGCGCCGGTCGGGTTGTTCGGATTTGTGACAACTATGACTTTAGTTGTGCGCTTGACGGCTTTTCTCAGGCTATCGACATCGAGGCGCCATTGCAGTGTTCCGTTGTCCGCCCGCTGCAGCGACAGGCGGTAGGTATCGACGCGTTGCCCGTACGCATTTCCAAGCCCCATGCCTTGCAGGTAGTTCGGAATCATGAACGCAACGCGGTCTTTTTTGCCGACCAGCCCCCACAGGGTCGTGTAATTGGCTTCGGAACCACCGTTGGTCACCGTTACGCCGTCACTGCCCGAGAGCCCGTGGAATCTTGCAATGTTCTGCCGAAGCCGCTCACGGCCGGTGGAGTGCGGGTAGCGCAGCCGTTCGTCATCCAGCTTGGCCCTGTCAGCGGCGTCCGGAAGCAGCTCGGCGACGCTGAGCGGCAGTACGCCGCTTTCGGACAAATTGAATTCGACTTCGTTTTCAAACAGGCACTGGGTGCGCTCCATCTCGAATCGATCAATCTTCATCTGACAATCTCCCTGCAGGGGAAAGTTACAGCGATATTCCCTGCCGCTTTCCGGCCAGTCCAACGAAGGTGAGCAGAACGTCCTGAAATTTGATGATCCGGAACGGCTTGTGCAAGCTGCGCCGAAAGCGACATCATTCAACAGTAAACGCAGCGGATTCGGCAAGGACTTCGAAGCCGTCGTCAAGCAGCAGCCTCGCCACGTAGTCGCCAGCGGGCAGAGGCCACGCATCTTCGACTGTGTCAGCCCCGAGATTCATGCGTCCCGACGGTCGCGCGCCGACGTACCCGTAGGTCAGGTACTCCTCGCTGTCGTAACTGGCGGCGGCGTCGAAAATGCCGATCCAGTCGTTGCGGTTACCCGGCGCATTGCTCCATACAATCGTTAGCGGATCGCCTGTCGCGTAACGTCCGGCAGCAACGTCGACGGCAGGAACGGCATCCGGGTCGAGAATCCAGAATTCGTTCTTGCTTGCAGCGAAACCGGAATCATCGATAAGACTGATTGTGTAGTGGCCAACAGAAAGCGGGGTTTCGGTCAATTCGAACCTGCCGTAAGAAGCTTGCCCTGGCATGCGCAGCTGCGGCGTAACAGCGCCGGGTTCCGCGTTTCGTTGCACGAGAATTGTACTGGGCGCCTCGCTCGCCGACCGATACACGACCTGTACGCTGTCGCCGAGGGAATAGACCCGGTGATCGGTTGTGATCAGGGGCGGAACTGGTACAGGTCCGGCTTGGAAGACAGAAAGAACGGCACGGTGATCGCTCGGCCATGGATCGAGTGCGATATCGACGCCCTCGGCCGCTTCCTCACCGACGAGTTTGCTGTCGATGAGTTCGGCCGGTCCCGCGTACCAGACGAAATCGATGCGATCGCGTTCTGTTTCATCCGAGGGATTGTAGTCTTCGATCGGTGGTCGGCCGGCCCACCAGGTGAAGCCCGGATGCGTTACCGGATCAGGATATACCGTGCGATACGTATCGCGAAAACCCGCGTCAGCGACTGCACGGCTGACCGGCCATTCGACAGCGCCGCCTCGATGCGGAAATCCGGCAACCGACTCCTCAGTCCAGTCTTCGTGTGACGGCACGTTGAAATCCCCTGCCAGAAATACCGGTACGCCGCGGTCCTGGACGACGCGCAGGGACTGCAGTATCGGCTCGATGGCCGCCAGCCGTACCTGTCGTTCCAATGCCAGCACATCGTCTGTCGAACGTCCGTCACTCAGCCACTCGGGGCCGTAAGGATCAGACGGCAAGTGCACACTGGCAACAGCGACCACTTTACCGGGCAGGACTTCGACGAAAGCGTACCGGCCGTTGCCTTCCGGCGGGTCGATAAGCGGGAATTTCGAGATGACGTAGTTTCGGCGACTGTAATGCCAGTCGAGATCCGCGGCGAGCCGAGCCAGGTTTCCTTCGGCTTCCTGGATGGCGACGATGTCCGCGTCTGCTTTGCGAATTGCATCGGCAATGCTGGCGAAACGTACGTGCGTACCACCCCACTCGATGTTGAAGGCCATGATGCGAAGTGTGACGATGTCTGCGTTCGAACTTGCAGCGGGCGACGAGGCGCCGGTGTCGCGAGCGTCGCCGCAGGCGGCGAACGCCAGGGTGAGGGTCGCAAGAACGGTAACGCCAAACAGTCGGCGTGCTTTCAACATTGCAATCCTCCGACGCAGTTCCAGCGGTTAGCGTTTCATAGTGTGACAACCAGGGCCAGTCACTTTGCAGGATATGGCACGTGCCGTCATCATGTTCGCCGGCAGGGGGATTGCACGAGGCAACCGGCATGTTCAAGCGGGTAAGCGTGGTTCAGAGGACGACGTACTGTTTGCGCGCCGCAGGATGGCGATGCCTCGCAACGGCGACGGCAGCTGCGCTGGTTGCCATCGCCTGCCAGCCGGCAGCGACCAATCTCACCGATACTTCGGAAGCGGTCGACGCCTTATTCGCTGCCCTGAATGAAGGCGTGCAACCGGGCGCCGCCGTGATGGTGATACGTGATGGCGAAATCGTGCACCAGGCAGGGTACGGCTACGCGAACCTCGAGCAGCAAACGCCGATAACGGCCGATTCGGCGTTCCGGCTGGCTTCCGTGTCCAAGCAGTTCACCGCGATGTCGGTCATGGTCCTGGCGGAAGACGGCAGCCTGTCCTTTGACGACCCGGTCAGCCGCTATCTGCCAGCCCTCGCGCCATACGAAGGTGTCACGATCCGGCAGATGATGACGCATACCAGCGGTCTGCCCGAATACTACGACGTCATCGACAGCAGTGCGGGGATGCCAACCAACGCGGACGCTCTGGCTTTGCTTGGCACGATCGCTGAACCGGCATTCTCACCCGGTGACCGCTACGAGTACAGCAATCCCGCCTATGACATGCTGGCGCCGCTGGTAGAGTCCGTTTCCGGGAAAGATTTCGCGACCTTCATGCGGGAACGGGTCTTCGGACCGGCCGGCATGCAGAGCTCATACATATTCGATCACACCGAGCCTCTCATTCCGCATCGTGTCACCGGTTATGAACCGGACGGTGCAGGTTTCAGGCTGGACGACTACGATCCGCTCAACCACATTGTCGGCTCCGGCGGCATGTATTCAACGCTTAATGATTTCTTCAGGTGGGACCAGGCACTCTACACCGAGAGCCTGGTCAGTCGATCGACACTCGACGAAGCGTTCACGACGGCACGACTGGACAACGGAGAAGCGATCGACTATGGGTTCGGTTGGCGGATCGACAACTACAAAGGTCAACGGCGAGTGCGACACGGCGGGAGCTGGATCGGTTTCCGGACACATATCGCGCGCTATCCGGACGCCGGTTTATCGATCGTAATCCTGTCGAACCGCGCCGACTTCGACCCGGAGAGCTACGTGGACCCGATCACGGACATCTATTTTCCCGTTACGACAAACTGAGGAAACCGGCGTTCGACGCCAGGCCGCGAATGCCGATGCGCCATACCTTATTCCTGAGTTCGCTTGCGGTCTGCACACTAGCCGGCCACCCAAGCGCCGTGCACGCTGCTCCGGTGGCCGGCGACCCGGCCAACCACGGCCCGGCGGCACATGCCAAAGCGATTACCGCGGTTTATACCGCGACGCCGCCGCGCCTGGACGGCAGGCTCGACGATGCTGTCTGGCAGGCGGCGGCCGTCATTACGGACCTGCACATGGTTGTACCGAACGAGTACGCGGCGCCCTCGGAAGATTCTCGCATCTACGTGCTCTATGACGAGCATGCCCTGTATTTCGCGGCGCGCTTCAACGACAGCGAGCCCGACAAGGTCACGGCGAAACTGCTGCGACAAGGCGACCTGTCATGGGGAGAAGACGGTTTTTCCATCATCCTGGATCCCTTCAATCAGGGGCGGAACGGATACATGTTCGACCTCAATCCGAACGGCGTGCGCAGCCAGGCACTGTATACCAACGTCACGGAACAGAACTGGGCCTGGCAAGGCATCTGGTACGGTGCGGCGACCAGGGATGAACAGGGGTGGACAGCCGAAGTCGCGATTCCATTCAAGACACTTTCCTTTGATGCAGAAAACTCGACCTGGGGCATCAATTTCACGCGCTGGCTGGGTCGCCGCAACGAACGCTTTGGCTGGGTCTCGCACAATCGCGAACAGAACCCGGCGAATTCAGGGCAGCTTACCGGGTTGACCGGCATCCAGCAGGGCGTCGGCCTGGACCTGGTACCCGGCTTTCGCGTGGGCCGTATCCGGGATGAGGTCGCAGCTGGCAGCGAAAACTATTTCGAGCCTTCGGTCGATATTTTCTACAAGGTAACGCCGGCGCTTACGGCCGCGCTCACCGTCAATCCCGATTTTTCAGGCACGACGGCCGACACGCGACAGATCAACCTGACACGTTTCGACCTGTTCTTTCCCGAGCAGCGCAAATTTTTCCTGCAAGACGCGGATATTTTTGAATTCGGCCGCATCGGGAACGAGAGTGGCAAGCCTTTTTTCTCGCGCCGCCTCGGGCTCAGCAGCGACGGCGAAGCAGTTGATATCGACGCAGGTGCCAAGCTGACCGGGCGAGTGGGGCGGTTTGATATCGGCGTGCTGGGCGTGCGCCAGGACATTGAGGGCCTGGCTGGGTCAGCCGACCTTATGGTCGCTCGTGTGGCTGCGAACGTGCTGGCGGAATCGAGTCTCGGGATGATCGCAACCGCCGGCGATCCGTCGAGTGAGCTCGACAACAGCCTGTTCGGCGTCGACTTCCGCTACCTGAATACCCGCATCAGTGCTGAACGCACCATCGTCGGTTCGCTCTGGTACCAGCAATCGGCGACGGAAGGTGTGAACGGGGACTCTGCCGCTTTCGGCGTTAGTGTCGATTTGCCTGCGCGAAACGGCTGGCTCGCCGAACTGCAATGGAAGGAGGTACAACAGAACTACTACCCGGCATTGGGATTCGTCAATCGCACAGACATTCGCGAATACGAAGTGGAGCTGGGATACAACTGGCGACCGGACGGTCGCTGGCTGCGCTCGATCACCAGTAGCGTAGAAGCCTGGCGCGTGGAGCGCATCAGCGGCGAGCTCGAGTCAGGCGAATTCAAGTTCAGTGTTCTGGAACTCGAGAACCAGACCGCCGACCACCTTAGCCTCGATTACCTTGCCAGTCGGGAGCTGCTGCTGGAGCCGTTCGAGATCTCCGCGGGTGTGGTCATTCCGCCCGGAGACTACTCGTTCGACAACTACTGCATGGAAGCCTCTTCCGGTCAACACCGTGCACTCGCGGGAACGTTGTTCGTTTGCGACGGCGATTTCTACGACGGCACTCGTTTGAGTACCGGCACGGAGCTGACCTGGCGACCGAATCGGCACTTTCGGCTTGGTGCCGGGTTCGAATGGAACGACGTTGCGCTCCCCTACGGTGCCTTCATCACGCGGCTGGCAAGTCTGCGCGCCGACATCGCTTTCACTGCAACCTGGTACTGGGAGAACTTTTTCCAGTACGACAATGTGTCGGAAACGATTGGTGTCAACAGCATCCTGCGCTGGGTACCGGATGCAGGGAAAGAGGTTGTGCTGGTGCTGAACCGCCAGCTGGAGGATTTCGATCGTGACAATCGCTTTGACACGCTCTATACCGAGATGACATTCAAGCTGGCCTACACGTTCCGCTTCTGACCCCAAACCCCCCAACCCCGGGTCGGACCTCAGTAAGTTACTGAGAAGTATGCTTTTACTGAGGTCCGACCCCAGTAAAGCTGCTCGGGACACCAGGGCGGTGATGCATCAATAGATGTCCTTGCGTGATGAGGTCAGCCTGCCGTTGCGGACTTCCAGCGAGTATGCGACTCCGCCTTCGCCGTTCCATGCGGCAAGATCGAAGCTTGCGCCGGGACCGATGCGATACACCTCGACATCGCGAATCGACAGCGGCAAGCCGGGTCGGACGTCGGCTTGCCCGCGTGTTCGCATCAACCAGACAAACGGTGTGTCGTGTTCCGCTGTCGCGAAGACTCGCGCATGGCCGGTCACGGGATCGATATGAAGCGCAGTTTCGCGGTCGGCCGCGATGGCTCGTGCGCTGGCGGTCCATTGGTCCTGCACTAGCCTTGCGAGCAGGGCGACCGTTCGTCCAATGCGGTCGCGCTCCTTAAGATGCTGATCCGTGATCACACCTTTCAGCATCGGCAACGTCAGGAAATCACGCGCAAGCGTAACATCCTCATGGTACGGGTCCCGTAACGCTGTCGCGGCGCTGAGGCTGTTGTCACTCATCGCTGAGTACACAAACTCGCCAAGGATAGCCATCCCGGCGCTGGTACCACCGATGGGTGCCGGTTTCGCGGCGACCGAATTAATCGCATCCTCGACCGGCGTGCCTTGCCAGAAACGCAGGTAACGCGATTGGTCGCCGCCGGCGATGAACAGCGCTTCTGCATCGCGAATGGTCTCGATGACAAACGGGTCGAACGCGGCCTCACGACTGTTGAATACGAGGGTCGCGACTGAATCACAGCCACACAATGGGAAGATGTAGTCGTTGTACTCGTCGCCACCGGACGCTCGCAACACCACAAAGTCGCCGCCACCCGATTTTTCACCCATGCG
>CAYVLL010000062.1:0-11475 GCA_964452235.1 uncultured Woeseiaceae bacterium | reverse complement strand
AATTTCAGGAGCGGGCGAGGAAGCGGTCCAGGCTGTTGGCGAAATCCTGGCGGTCGCGTTGGCTGATTGCTGGTGGACCGCCGGTGTTGATGCCGCTGGCGCGCATGGTGTCCATGAAATCGCGCATGTTCAGTCGCGCTTTGATGTTGTCTTTTGAGTACAACTCGCCGCGGGGATTGAGTGCGTGGCCGCCCTTCTCGATGACTTCGTCTGCCAGCGGGATATCGGCCGTGATCACGAGATCTCCGGGCGCAAGCCGTTTGACGATTTCGTTGTCGGCGACATCGAAGCCGGATGCGACCTGGATCGTGCGAATAAACTCCGACGGCGGCACCTGGATGGGCTGGTTCGCAACAAGCGTGAGCGATGTGCCGGTGCGTTTCGCTGCGCGATAAAGAATCTCCTTGATCACGACCGGACAGGCATCGGCGTCTACCCAGATTTTCATTTCAGTTGCAGGCCCCTGCCAGTCGCGGCACGCATTAGAGATGCAGACCAATGATAGTGCATCATCCGCACTGCAAGTAGCACGCAAGCTGCACTTGATTTATTCCCTGCCAACCCCAATTCTCGTAACTTCCTTCCGCCTGAACGCTCGGACCCTCCCGCTTGAAGCACTTCTCCCAAACAACCAGCGATAAGCGGACCGACGACCAAGACAACTCCGTAATTCCACTCGAGCGTGCAGCCCATGCGCGCGGCGATTTTACCGTCGTTCGGGAGCTGATCCCCTATCTTCGACCGTATATCGGCCGAATAACGCTCGCCCTGCTCCTTATCGTCGCCGCCAAACTCGCCAACCTGGTGGTGCCATTCGTTTTGAAAGCGATCGTCGACCAACTCAATGTCGAGCCAAGTCTGCTGGTGTTGCCGGTGGCATTGTTATTGGCCTATGGCGCGGCGCGCATCAGTGTCACGCTGTTCACCGAGTTACGGCAGGTCGTTTTCGCGCGCGTGATGGCGCGCGCATCGCGTGAAATCACTCTCAAGGTTTTCCGGCACCTGCACGGGCTCAGCCTGCGTTTTCACCTGGGACGTCGCACCGGTGGCGTCGCCCGCGATGTCGAACGTGGCGGCAGTGCAATTTCAGAGCTGCTCGACTGGACGCTTTACACGATTTTCCCCACTGCACTCGAGGTGTTGCTCGTCACCATCGTGCTGGTGTGGGTCTACGACTGGGGCTTCGCACTGATCACTCTGGCCACGCTGGCGGGCTACACCATCTGGACGTTTTCCGTCACCGAGTGGCGTACGCGCTTTTATCGCGCCGCGGTAGAAGCCGATACGCGCGCAAATGAACGCGCAGTCGATTCGTTGCTTAATTACGAAACGGTCAAGTATTTCAACAACGAGGCGCACGAGGCAACGCGCTACGACGAGAACCTGCGACATCTCGAGAACGCGACCGTAAAGGCACAAACGTCGCTTGCCGTGTTGAACCTCGGCCAGACCATTTTTATCGCACTCGGCGTCACGGCCATGATGTGGCGTGCGGCGGCAGGCGTCACGGCGGGCACACTCACGATTGGTGACCTCGTGCTGGTCAACGCATACCTGTTGCAGTTGTCCGCGCCGCTGTTCCTGCTCGGCATGGTGTATCGCGAAGTAAAGCAGGCGCTCACGAACATGGAGCGGCTGTTCGGACTTCTAGACGTGCAACAGGATGTGCAGGACCGCGGCGCATCGGTGGAGCTTGACGTTACCCGACCGACGGTGCGCTTCGAAGCCGTGCACTTCGGTTACGACGAACGACGCAAGATCCTGCATGGCGTCGACTTCGAAATTCCCGCGGGTGGTACTGTTGCGGTTGTCGGGCACTCCGGCTCCGGAAAATCGACGCTCACGCGCCTGCTCTACCGCTTCTACGATGTCGATGATGGATGCGTCACAATCGACGGACACGATATTCGTGATTACACACAGGCGTCGCTGCGAGCCGCCATTGCCATTGTGCCGCAGGATACGGTGCTGTTTAACGACACCATCTATTACAACATTCGTTATGGACGAACGAGCGCGGATCGCGAGGAAGTGGAACGAGCCGCCCGCGCCGCGCACATCCACGATTTCATCACGGCGATGCCGGACGGGTACGAAACGGAGGTCGGCGAGCGCGGGCTGAAGTTGTCCGGCGGCGAGAAGCAACGCGTGGCGATCGCGCGCGCGTTACTTAAGAACCCGGCGATTCTGATCTTCGACGAGGCAACATCCGCGCTTGACTCACAGTCGGAGAAGTCGATTCAGGCGGAGCTCGACCGCATCCAGGTAGGGCGAACGACGCTCATCATTGCGCATCGCCTTTCGACCGTCATGAATGCCGACCAGATCCTGGTGATGGACGCCGGACACATCGTCGAACGCGGCCGCCACAGTGAGTTGCTGGCAGCGAACGGCTACTACGCACAAATGTGGCGGCTGCAGCAGGAAGAGCGCAAGGTCGGCATCGACGCGGTACCAGCCGCCATCTGAATGGGGACAGTGACCTTAGACTCAGTCCAAGGTCACTGTCCCAAAGTTGCATTTATCACTCGAACGCTGTCGACGGGTCGATGATCGAAGCAACCCTGGCGATACGATCTGCCGGAAAGCCGCCCAGTTCTGCGTGGCGGCGAATCAGTTCTTCGTCGGTCGCCGAGTAGATGCAGTAAATCCGGTCAACCGTTACGTAGCTGTGAATCCACTGAATCGATGCGCCGAGCTCATCCAGGACGCCGCAGGATCGGCGGGCGACATCGCCCAACTCCTCCTGCGACAGCTCGCCCGCGCCGGGCAAATCGCGTTCGATCACGAAACGCTGCAGATCGACATAGCTAGTCATGATTTCTGCCCCTACAACACTGCGATCAATCAGCAGTAGACAGGTCGATGACGGCGCTGACTTCGGAAATCCGGTTTGCCGGAAACCCGCCAAGTTCGGCGTGCTTTTCGATGATTTCCTTGTTCGGCGCGGTGTACACGCAATAGATTTTGTCTTCGGTGACGTAGCTGTGCTGCCATTTGATGTCGGCGCCTAATGTTTCGAGGACAGATCGCGATTTCTGCGAGATAGCTTTGAGTTCATCTGCTGTCAGCGTGGCGGCGCCGGGGATATCCCGTTCGATGACATACTGATGAATGTCATTGCCCAGCGCCGGTGTCCAGGCCAGAACAAGTAAAGTGAAAAATGTTGCGATACGCATGTCTTTCTCCAGGTTGACAACGCATGCCGATTGCATGCGGGACACACAACACCAGCTTCCGGCGGGCACCACAATGAACCCGCAATGATTTCTGGCTGAACTGGAATATTTAATAAAACCGGGAGGATAGCGGCACATCTGAACAGCACGAGGCGGGCCGCGTGTTAACATCGCGTGCCATCCGCCTGGGAGAAACAGCAGCGTGACTGTATTGCGCTTCAGCGTTTTCGAGCTGGATCCGGCCGTACCCGAGCTGCGTCGCAGCGGACGGCGAGTGCATCTTCAGGAGGTGCCACTGCGAACGCTCGAGATATTGCTGGAGCGGCCAAATGAGCTGGTGACCCGCGAGACCTTTTTTGCCCGGTTGTGGCCCGATGACCATACCGGCGTTCTCGATGACAACCTGAACACGGCCGTTCGCAAATTGCGACTTGCGCTGAACGATTCAGCTCACCACCCGCGCTTTATAGAGACCGTGCCCAAACGCGGCTATCGATTCGTGGCACCGGTAATCAGTGAGGAAAAGAACAATGTCGAAGGATCGCCTGATGGTACGCGCCTTGAACAAGGTGCCATCGAACCGCCGCCGCCCGCACGACGGCATGCGGCGACATGGCTGACCCGATCACTCGTCATTGCAACTCTGGTGGTCGCGGTTGTCACGGGGATCGCCCTGTTGCGACCGGATGCTGATGTGCCTGCCGATCCGCTCGCTGCTGAGTCGCGCGGCGAGTTCGACACGCTCGCCATACTGCCCTTCGTGAATGCAAGCGGCGATCCGAGAGACGAATACTTCAGCGACGGACTCGCTGAGGAACTCATGGACCGGCTGTCAAATGCGAGCGAGTTTCGCGTGGTCTCGCGAACCTCGGCTTTCGCCCTCAAAGGACAAAACTTCGACGCGCAGGAGATCGGCAGGTTGCTCGGTGCGGACTCGCTGGTGGAAGGTAGTGTTCGTCGCGACGGCAATCGCTTGCGTATCACTGTACGTCTTGTCGATTCGCGTGACGGCTACCAGCTCTGGTCGGAGACCTATGACCGCCGCATGGCGGACGTCTTCGAAGTGCAGGACGACATTGCCTATTCAGTCGCCAACGCGCTGTTGGGACGCTTGTTGCGGCCCGCGGAGGCCGACGAACTGGCAGCCACCGTCACCGACCCGGTCGCTTACGATCATTACCTGAAGGGCCGTTTCAACTGGCACCGGCGCACAGGGCCGGCGATGTTATCCGCTGTCGAGCATTTGGAGACGGCCGTCGCTCTGGCACCCGAATACGCACCCGCGTGGGTAGGACTCGGGGATGCCTATGCCGTACTGGGCTTCTACGACTATCTGGCGCCTGGCGACGCGTTCCCGAAAGCACAGAACGCGGCAAATCGCGCTTTGCAGCTTGACCCGGGCAATGCGCCTGCTATCGCCACACTGGGCTACACCGCGCTTTATTACGACTGGAATCTGCCGGAGGCCGAAGCGAGATTCCTGCAATCCATCGCGCTTGCTCCTGACAATTCGAAAACCCACCAGTGGTACGCAAACCTGCTGACCGCAGCCGGACGCTTCGACGAGGCGGAACAGGAAATGCGCCGTGCCCAGCAACTCGATCCCCTGTCGCTCATTGCGAGCGCGGCGCTGGGATGGGTGCGGTATCACGCCGGTCACTATGAATCGGCACTGGAGCAATTGCAGCTCACCCTCGCTCTCGATCCCGGCTTTGAACTTGCCTACCTGTGGAGCGGCTGGGCATTCGAGGCGTTGGGCGAGTACGACGATGCGTTGCTGATGTTGCAGGAGGCCGTGACTCGCTCGGGTGGTAGTGGCATCAGTATCGCTTCGCTCGCCCGCCTGCATGCGCTGCGCGGAGAGCGTGAAGACGCAGAACGACTGCTGGCCGGACTCCTCGAAGCGGCAAGCTATGTTCCGTCCTATGAGATCGGCAAGGCCTGGTTTGCGCTGCAGGAACCGGAGCGAGCCAACGAATGGTTGCAGCGCGCTTTTGACCAACGGTCCCATTCGCTGGTGTTCTTGCATGTCGATCCCCAGCTGGCTGCGCAACGGAGCGACGCGGCATTCAACCGGCTCGCGGCCCGGATCAAGCCCGCAGGGGGACAGTGACCCTGGACTCGGTCCAAAGTCACTGTCCCTGATTTGACAGATTAATTGCTTGACTATGCCGTGGGGGTCTATAGACTCCGCCGGGCTTGAATGTGCGCTTCATATTTATGCACAGCGTTTCGAAGTCCTCTTTAGTGCCTCGTCCTGTATTCCATAAGTGAGCAACCTTTCAGCGATACCGCCTTGCAAAAGGCTTATTTACTTTTGATTTAACAGGATTAAGCAATGTCTACAGTTACAGGCACCGTCAAATGGTTCAATGATTCCAAAGGCTTCGGCTTCATCGAGCAGGAATCAGGACCGGACGTTTTCGCTCATTACAACTCGATCGTTGGCGAGGGCCGCAAGTCCCTGCATGAAGGCCAAAAGGTCCAGTTCACCGTTACGCAGGGCCAGAAGGGCCCGCAGGCCGAAAACATCGTCGCGATCTAAGCAACGACCAGCCTGAATACGACAAAGGCGGGACCTTCGGGTCCCGCCTTTTTTTGTGTCTTTGTTCCGGGTCGGACCTCAGTAAGTAACGGATTTTATAGAAGAATCAGCGGTAGGGATCGGGGCACTTTGTCTGCGGGGGTCGGACCTTGGTAACCATTTGAAAAATAAAAATGTGGCGGGCTTCATGGTATAGCCGAAAAAGTTTTTTAAATCAGCTAGTTGCTGAGGTCCGACCCGGAAAGGGTGTCGGTGGGGGGAAAACCTCAGCAAATCCTCCAGGAAGGATCAGCTTCCCCTCAGGCGCTCGCCGCACCGGCGACCGATAGTCGAACCCAACCCCTCGTTGCTACCCGACATCGGAGACTGCCATGAACAAGCTGACCGCCCTTGCCCTTTTCGCAAGTTCTGTTGTCGTATTGAACGTCCCGCCAACAGCCGATGCACTGCCCGTCCTCGAGCTGAGCAAGTCGATCGACAATTCGACGCCAATGGTAAACGAACCGGTCGAGTTCACGATCGAAGTTGTCAATACCGGCGATACAGCGGCACTCGACGTGCAGGTGCGGGATCTGCTGCCGCCCGAGCTCGTCATACCGTCCGGCATGGCAGCGTTTGCCGCGAGCGGCGATTTCATTCCTGCGACGGGTCTCTGGAGTGTCGGTGACCTGGATCCAGGTGCCAGCAGCACGCTGACGCTACCGGCGATGCTTTCAGTCGAAGACCCGCCATCGTGCGTCGTCAATATCGCAACGGCCACGTTCGCTGGTGCAACAATTGACGATGAGGTTAGTGCCCGCACCGCAATACGCCGGATCGGCACCGAGCATTGCGTTGACCTCGATGCCGATTTTGACATTCGCGTCGGTGATCTGCTCGTACAGTCGTGTGATCACATGGACCGATATTACGGTTACGTCGATGTAAACAACTTCGGTCCGGACACTGCACGCAACGTCGTTGTTTCGATCTCGCAAACCCCGGTAGTCGCGCCGAATCTGCGCTTTGATGATGCCGCCTGCGAAAATCCTCCCGCTCTCTACTGCGAGATTCCGGAGATACCGGCCGGCCAAACCGTGAGCATTAACGTGACATCGGACCTTTTTCTGAGCCACGCCGAATACGAGCAGACGATCTCCGTGCTGGCAGTGACCACCGACATCGATTACGAGCCGTCGAACGATAACCCGAGCAACTCTCGAACGGCAGGCGGCTTCTCAGCGTGTCTCGATTTCGACATCAATGTCGACCTGCCGTTCGAATTCACAGGCCCGGGCTGCTTCATCGCCACCGCGGCATTCGGCTCGGCTCTTCATCCACACGTTGACCGGCTGCGGGATTTTCGCGATCGGGTGCTTCTGCCGCATCGTGTGGGTCGCGCATTCGTCGACTTCTACTACCGTCACTCGCCGCCCATCGCCGCGTACATAGTGCAACGACCCTGGCTACGCGCCATCGTACGCTGGTTGCTCGCGCCACTGGTGTATGGCGTGGCCTATCCGGGGATTGCCCTGTCGCTGCTGGCGATGCTGCTCGCGCAAGGTGCTCGGGTGTGCCATCGACGCCAGCGCAGGCTGCGTGCCCGCATTTGCACGGAAGGTGGGCCGCTTACAGGTTGATGCCGCAACAATTGTGGTGATTCGCTAGCGCCCGCGATGCGGGCTTCGACAGGTGGTGGTTTTTTCGCATTGCGTTATCGCCCGCGGTGCGGGCTCCTGCGGGTGGCAGTTTTTCGCATTGCGCTATTGCCCGCGGTGCGGGCTCCTGCGGGCTCCTGCGGGTGCCAATTGATTCGCAGTGCGCTAGCGCCCGATGTGTGGCAGCTAAGGCGTGCGAAGCGGCTCCGCATTCACGTCGCGCAGACCGATCAGTACCGCGCTGCCGTCTGCAGCGACACGCAGCTCGCCGAAACGCGCGCCACCGTAAAACTCCCCCTGCCCTTCCTGGAAGAAAAACGCGTCGCTTGCCAGGCGCACCGTTTCACCGCGCTTGCGAAACTGCAGCAAATGCTGATCGTCCCCGAGCTCCTGGCCGTCGTGGATCGCGACGAACTGCGCTGCCCGCTTCTCGTCCAGTGCGACGATAATCGCGCCGTCTTTTCGATTGGAGGCTGCCGCTACGTCGGCGACTTCGTCTGACATCGCATAGCGCAGCACCATGTAATCGCCCTGCAGCAACGAGCGCGGATCGACCGGCGCCAGCGGCAGCAAGATCGTGGTGCCATCCTGCACGATGCGTTCCTTGCCGATGATCTGCACATTGACGAGCGCCAGTATCACGAACATCGTCACGGCAATTACGACCAATCGCATGCGCTCGGATAGAGCGTAGGTCGCGTCAGCCATGACGTGTCGCTCCCAGTACGCCAAGCAATAACCAGCGCGCGACAAGTATCGCGACACCCGTGGACACCAGCGTGATCGATTTGGTCAGCATCGTCACTTCAATGCCGTAAAAGTACGCACCGACGAAAATCGCGAGGAAGACGATGCCAGCGCCAATGAACGAACGATGGCCGGTACTGGCGCCCAACAGGATGACGATCAGCGCAAGCAGCAGGCCGGGCATCGCCCACGCCGCGGCAATGATAGCGAGCATTGAGCCGTAGACGGCCATTGCTGCCATCGCTCCTCGACCTTCGAGTAAATCAGACCATGTACGGTGGCCGACCCAGAGAAACAAGACGCCCAGCAGAATGCTAGAAATCCACGGTCGCGGATAAAAGACAAAGTCGGTGCGCAGTTCCGGCAGCACGTAAATCGTGGACAGCAGGAGAAGGCCGAACGCGCTGAGCATCAGTCCGTTCTCCAACGGTCGCAAGAGATGCCCCTGGCCGCCGGCGCTGAGGACTGCGCGGTTCCGGTACACCATCACGAGCGCGAGCGCTACGATCGGACCGAGCACCGGGATGATTGCATTCAGTTTAAAAGCATAAATCAGAACGGTCAGTGCACTCGTTGCCAACAACACCATCAGCACGCGGTGAATGCGGTCGGGGAAAACCAAAAAGAGCGTCGTACTCACGACGAGCACCATCACGCAGCCGAGCTTTACGATGTCGCCGGGCAACAGATCCGCAAGGCCCCAGGCGAACAATCCCTGACCGGCAAGGCTGGCAGCGAGTGTCGCCTGGACCATGAAGTCATGATCCGATTGGCGGCGCAACCACACGGCCATGGCGATCAGCGTCAATCCGACCAGCGTGACGCCGCCAACCACAAAACTGAATCCGCCGACGAAACCGATCAGCAGCAGGCTTGCAAGCCACGCACCGAAACCGACCATCGCTCGCACATACCACGGCTGCACGGTGCGCAATCGCTCGATCAGCTCGCCGGCTTGCGCAACCTGATCGTCCGTGATCAGCGTGTCGTGCCTGAGCCCATCGACGACGCTTTCGAGTGAGACGGCGGAGCGCATCAGGTAGCTGCCTGCCAACGCTCGGCCACCGTGCGCAACCAGAGCGCCGCGCCGGCAACCAGTGAAATCAGCAAGAGCGCGAGCAAGAGCACGCCGCCCAACAGAATCAAGTTGTAACGAATGGCAAGTGACATGATGACCAGGATGCCGCCGAACATCGCCATCGTCAGCATGAAGAGATCGAGTTTGCGGTATTGGTAAAACCAGAGTGTCAGCGCCAGCGCGGCGGCGAACAGCAGTGGCGAAAGGACACCGACTCCGAGGCGATGTTCAACCGCCGCAGCGAATATCAGGAGAACGGTGGGGCCGAGCACGGTGTACAGGGCGATCAACCCAACGACGCGTGGAAAGCTGCGGCCCTGCAGCCACGGCGCGCCGCGAGCGGCAGCGATTTCCCAGATGACGATCGCGAGTACGTTGAGTGCGAACAGCCAGCTCGCTAGGCGCCAGTCCATGACGGTTGTGGCCAGCCACACGAGCGGCCCGAGCAGTTGCGACACCAGCCACCAGCCGTCCGGCGGATACAGCACCTGGATCCAGTAAAGGATGACAGTGAGATTGAGCAATATCTGGAACAGTAACCAAAGCCCTGCCTGCCGTCCGACCATCGCCCAAGGCAGTATCAGGATGGCCCAGACAAGAAACAGGCCGTAGGGATCGGCGCCGGTCTGGTAGACCTGGCCGAAGACCGCGAATAACACGCCAACCAGGAAGGCGGCGGCGAAAAGGCTTGCGCGGCCGCCGAGCGAGTCCGGCTTCAGAAGCCACGCGAGCACCACGGTGCCGAGCAGGCCGCACTGCAGCAATGCGAACTTCCCCATGTGGTGGAGCGCGGCCCAGTTCCAGGCAAAGAACGCTGCGATGCCCGCGACGATGAGCAGTGCAGCAACGGCAATGAGAAACCAGTCGAGGTAGCGTAGCCAGTCGTTTCGGCCAGGGGTGAGGGCAGCGAGCTCGGTGGCCCGACGGTGCGTCGCCGCATCGAGCGCGAGCGCCGCCGCAAGCTCATGCACATTGCCGTGCGTAGCCGGTGTCCCGGTTTGCCCCATGCCCCCTCCCCGATGGTTGCGGAGCATAGCGCAAAAAAAGGGGACAGTGACCTATTACTGAGTCTAAGGTCACTGTCCCTATTTTTTTGGCACGCAAGTTGCTAGAGCTGGTGTAAATTGCTGCCGGGGCATTAGTCCCGGCGTCGGTAGCCACTTTGGTGAAGGTAAATCCTGACATGACGAGTAAGAATGACGAAGCGACCAGTTTGCTCGAGCTGCTGGATCAGATCGAATCGACGGCAGAAGACCGTGACAAGGTATCCCTGGATTCGGTAATGGATGCCGTAGGGCGGCGTTCTTTCGGCCCCATACTGGTTCTGGTCGGATTGATCATCCTGGCGCCGCTGGTTGGCGATATCCCGGGCGTGCCGACGCTCATGGCGCTGGTCATCGTACTGATCGCGGGCCAGATACTGCTGCAGCGCGAGCACCTCTGGCTGCCGCGCTGGTTGCTGGAGCGCAGTATCACCAGCGACAAACTCAAGAAAGCGATCAAGTGGCTGCGTCGCCCCGCCCGCTTTACCGATCGTCTTTTGCGTCCGCGGCTGCAATACCTGACAAAGGAGATCGGCATCCAGACGACCGCGCTTCTTTGCATCATCATCGCCGCGGCGTTGCCGCCGATGGAACTGATACCGTTCAGTGCCAACGCGGCCGGCATCGCGCTGACCGCGCTCGGTCTCGCGCTGATCTCCAACGATGGCTTACTTGCCATAGGCGCCACGGTGGTCAGTGTCGGGACAATCGGCTTCGTTTTGTACACGCTGCTCACGTGATGCAGGTCGACGGCGGTGTAGCGCGCAATGTTCGTAACCGGAAGCAATTGATGCGAGTAATTCGGTTCGACCCACTTCTTGCAAAATACGGTTATGGATGAGGGGGAAAAGGACGGGGCGGCGGTCCGCTTTCCGCCACCGCTTTTGCCATTGGTAACGATTCTTGCAGGTGTCGTTCTCGAACGGTGGTGGCCGCTGGCTGCGGGGTTCGACCTGCCGGCGCCGGAGCGCTACTGGGTGGGTGGTATCGCAATTGCCGTAACGTTGCTGGTGCTGGGATTGTGGCCGGTCGTGAAGTTTCGTCGTTCCGGCCAGAGTGAACTGCCGTGGCGGCCGACACCGCTGATACTGGAGGACGGGCCCTATCGCTTCACGCGCAACCCGATGTACCTGCAGATGGTACTGGTATGCGTGGGTGTGGCGGTCATTCTGTCGAACACCTGGATCCTGGTCCTGACTCCTGCTTGCGCATGGGCGCTTTACTGGTTTGCTATCCGGCCGGAGGA
>CAYVLL010000061.1:0-11583 GCA_964452235.1 uncultured Woeseiaceae bacterium | reverse complement strand
GCACGAGCACCGTGTGCTTCATGACATCGGCGAAATTGCCGGCGTGATATGCATGCCGATAGCTCAACATGCGAATTGCGCCGGGAGTGAACGGGAGACGTGCCGCCGGCTATTTGCGGTCCACGATCGCCGCGACCCATGCTCCGTCTTCGCCATCCCAGTAGTCTCTCGCGTTCTTGTGCTTTTCGTCGACCAGGAAACGGGCTTGCGGCTCGCGGCCCGGTGCGATGCGCACACCGGTCTTTCCGGAGTCCGGGTAACCGACAACTTCGGGGACGACCATGGTTGAAATCGCGAGATAGACCAGGTCTTCATCGCCATTGTTGATGAGCTGGTGTGCCACATCCGGGCCACCAGGCATCGTGACGATATAGTCGTTGACTCGCACATCGTAGTTTTGCGTACCGAAGCGCAGGACACCGGATCCGGACAGTATGAAGAAATGCTCTTCGTTGCAGTGGTGATGATGGATCGGAAACGCCGCTTTACCCGAAGGCACGCGAGTGACGTTACTGCCTATCGCACTGGCGCCCAGGCCAGCGGCAAGTTGCGATAGCGAATAGGAAAAGTGCTTGCCACTGGAACCCGACACGACGGGCGCTTCCGCGAGATTGATGATTGGCCTTTGCATTATGGTCTCCTGTCCGGCCGGTACCGGGCCGTGCTTTCTGGTTATTCTTTAGTTACCTGTATCGGGTGATCCGTATCCGGTGAATTACAACTTTTCGGGCGCCGTGTCCGCCGCAGGGCTTTTCAAGCGCTGCAATCCCTGCAGAACCGTTACCAGGAGCGCCGGCAGGAACGTCAGCGTAACAAGTGTCGCGAACAGCAGTCCGAAAAGCACCACTGCACCGACACCACGGTAAAGCTCTGTGCCCGCGCCGGGAATGAACACCAGCGGCGCCAATCCGAAAATTGTTGTGATCATAGTCATCAGTATCGGACGAATGCGCGTCGATACGGCCTCGCGCACGGCTTCGACAGCATCGACAGATCCGGAGCGCAGGTTGGCCAGCGTTCTGTCGACAATCAGGATAGGGTTGTTGACGACAACGCCAAGCAAGATCAAAAAGCCGAGCATCGTTATCATATCGAAGGACTGCCGCAGTGGATCGAGGCCGATGAGAGGCAACAACGCACCGGCACCGTTCAGGACCGCCAATCCAACGATGCCGCCGGCGATGCCAAGCGGTACACTGGTCATAATTATTAACGGCCACCCCCAGTGCGTGAAAATCGCCACCATGACCAGGTAGCAAAGGACCAGCGCGACCACGTAGTTCTGCGCCAACGCTTCGCGCGTGGCAGAAAGCTGATCGCTGGCCCCGGAAATGTCGATGCTCACGTCCTGCGGCAGGTGCCCTTCCGCGCGCATCCAGTCGAGCAGATCGGTTTGTACGCGATCAACGGCTGTCTCCAGCGCGACCGAGCGCGGCGAGACGATATTCAGTGTTACAGTGCGGCGCCCGTCGAGACGCCGGATCGAATCTGTATCGACTTTCTCGACGACATCGGCCACTGCCGACAAGGGTATGACACCGCCACGCGGCGCGTAAATCGGCAAGTCGGCGAGTCGGGACAGCCGCTGGTCGCTGCCGGCATCGCTGAACATGAAAATATCAATCTTGTCGTCACCACGAAAGTATTCGTCGACGTACGCCCCATCGGACAGTGCCGCAATGGAGAACCCGAGCTCATCGGCCGTAAAGCCCATTTCTGCCGCGCGATCCCAGCGCGGCCGGATCTCGACCAATGGCTGGTCCAGTGACAACGAACTCGGATCCGAGCCGATCTGCGGATTGTCGAAGATCTCACCTGCCCGTCGATACGCCGTCTGCGCGACCCGATAGATGCTGACAAGATCTGTGCCGGTGATATCGAGGTTGACACTCCGCGAGCCGCCGTCGCTGCTGGAAATGATCGAACCGCGGCTGGAGAAAGCCCGCATGCCCGGATAGCTTTCGAAATGCTCGGTAACCACGGTCATCAGATCGTTGATCTGCCCGGGGTCGACCGTCTCGACGATCATGCGAACGTTCTCAGGGCTGACCGACAGGTTCAGGCTGCGCATTGCCGGCACGGGCACCTCGCCGCGTGCAAAACGCTGCGGGTCGTCGTCGACATACGGCATGAAATGTTGCTGCACCTTTTCGGCCATTGCCGTCATCTCGGCGAGGTTGTAGCCAGGCGGCGCGATCATGCTGGAGAAAAGCTTCGCCTCCTCGCCCTCGGGCAGGTATTCGCCAGGCGGCGTAAGCAACAGGATGACCAGGATTACGCCACCGAAGACACCGGCCATTGTTACCAGGCGCCGCCGGGTCGTCGACACCAGCCAACCGACGCCGTCGACGATCTTTTGCCGAAACCCGGCCCCCGCTGCCTCGGTATCGCCGCGCACGCCGAAGCTGAGCCGCGCGCTGAGGGACGGCACAACGGAGACAGCAATGAGCATTGATACAAGTATCGATGCCGAGATTGCTACCGCAATATCCGAGTAAAGCTGCCCGGCTTCCTGCTCGATAAAAAAGATCGGCGCAAAGACGAGTATCGTCGTCATCGTCGACGCGAGAACCGCTGGCCATACCTGCCGCACACCGTCGAGCGCAGCCGCTATACGTTCCGCGCCTTCGCGACGCCTGCGCTCGATCGCCTCGAGCACGACAATGGAATTATCGAGCGTCATGCCGATGGCGAATGCAATACCGGCCAGCGAGATGACGTTGATAGTACGGCCCGCTGCCATAAGCCCGATGAAAGCCGCGATGGTACAGATCGGTATGCCGATAACGCCCACAAGTGTCGCCCTTGCCGAGCGCAGGAAAAGGTACATTACGAGGGTCGCCAGACCGGCACCGATGGCAAGGTTCTGCCACACATTGGCAACCGATTCCTGAACATAGCGGGCATCGTCAGTATTCAGGTACATCTGCATGCCAGACGGATTGAGAACCTGCTCGTTGATCTCATCCATAACCGGCATCATGTTCTTCTTGATTGCGATGACGTTGGAGCCGGGTTCACGATCGACGGACAGATTGAGGCTCGGTTTGCCGTCGAAGAATGACAGGTTGCGCACCTCGAAATGCGTCAACTCAACACTGGCGACATCGACAAGTCGAATAAGCGAGGCGCCACGTTGCGCAATAATCAGTTGTTCCATGTCCTCGAGATCGATGAAGCGACCGACCGTGCGCAACAGGTAGCGGCGCTTGCCGGTATCGAGGTCACCCGCGGATGCGTCGCTGTTACGGCTGCGCACCGCACTGCGAACCTCGCTCAGTGTTATGCCACGCTCTGCCAGTTTCCCGGGATCTACGCGAATCCGTACCTGCCGTTCTACACCGCCACCGATATTGACCTGGGACACCCCATTGACCCGCTCCATGCGGGTGCGAACGTGGTCGTCCACGAAGTCCCGCATGAGCTTCATATCCAGCTCGAATGGATTGCCCTGCAGCGGTACAACACGGAAATACATGAACGAATTCTGCGAGAACGATCGTGCGCGCAGCCGGGGTTCGTCAACGTTCTCGGGGTACGACGGTACCTGGCTAAGGGCATTGTTGACGCGAATGAGTGCCTCGTTGATATCGGTGCCGAACGGGAACTCAAGCTGGATATTCGCTGTTTCGCCCGACGCCGTGGAGACCATGCGTTCGAGATTGGGAATCGTTCGCAGGTACTCTTCCTGCTCGATCAGGATTTCCTTTTCCACGTCCTGCGGCGTCGCGCCGGGCCAGCGCGTCTGGACGCTGATAACGCGCACGTCGAGGTCAGGAATCATCTGTACCGGAATCCGGAGGGCGGCGAGTGTCCCGAGCACGCAGATCACCAATACGGCGACGGCCAGGATGGTGCCGTGACGAATGACCCCTTCAAACATCAGCTTGCGCCTGTCACGATTCGTTACTCACCCGGACTACCTGGTCTTGCGTGAGCACTTCGTTGCCACGCACCACCACCGGTCGCAACGGGTCCAGCCGGCTTACGATTTCGATACTTTCTCCCGATGCACGACCGACAGTGACCTCGAGCTCCCGGGCACGCATGCCGGAATCGGTCTGCTCGACGATCCATACGGTGGTCGTGCCATCGGGATAGCGAATCAGTGCATCACGCGGCACCCGAACGACCTCCTGATTTCCAGGCAAGCTGAACCGGGCGCGGCCGGACATGCCGGGTGTAACAAGGCTCGAGGATTCGTCGAGTCCTTCGATCTGCAGGCGTACCAGGAAAGTGCGAGCCGATGGATCGCTGACCGGCACACGGGCGTGTACGTACGCCTCAAACGTGCGACCCGGTATCGCATCCAGTACGACAGAAACTTCTGATTCCGGTGCGAGTTCCGGCCAGTACTGCTGCGGCGCCTGGACGTCGAGCCACAACTCGTCCGTGCCCACAAGGTCCGCCACCGGCACGCCGGTCTCGACCCACTCGCCGGCCTCGGTCAGTTTGCGACTGATCACTCCCGCAAACGGTGCAATGACGTCATGACGTGCCACACGCTCCCTGGCCGTTTGCAATTGGCTTGCACTTTGTGCAACCGCCGCTTCAGCCACCGCGAGGCGCGACTCCAGTGCCTCTACCTCAGTCTCCGATACGAAGTTGTCGCGCACGAGACGTCGCCCTTCATCCCGCAAACGCTGTGCCTCGCGGAGAGACGCCTGGCTTTGCCCGAGCGCGGCTTCTGCCTCCGCCACCGCGAGCCCGGCGAGCTTGCCATCCAGCCGCATAAGTACCGCACCTGCCTCAACGCGATCACCGGCGTCGACATTAACCTCTGCCACGAGCCCGGATACGCGCGATGACAGGGAGGCAGCACGGCGCGGTGTGATCGATCCCGACAATTCGAGGGTTTGTATCGCCTGCCCGACTTCCGGCATGACCACCTGGACCGGCACCGGCGATTGCGCCGGTGCCGGCACCGGAGCGAACAGAATGAGACTGACAGCGGCAGCCCGCCGAACGGTTTTCGACGTAACACTCATAGCACCCTTGCAAATGATTATTGATACGGGAACAAGCCTAACCGATATTCGTCCGCCGTTCCGGCCGTTGGAGAGCGAAAACCTGTCTGGAGAGCCTGGTTAGTGGGACCGGCGGAAGCCCGGTCAGTTCTGCAGGACGGACCCGATCACTCCGGCATAGAAGGCTCGTGCAGCAATGCCTGGTGTCGGGCCTTGGCCAGTTCGTACTCCGCCCGCGCCAGCGCAAGATGCCTTACCTGCAGCGATTTGGCCGCGTCGATGTAGCCACTGGCATCGTCAAGTTTGCCGTTGGAAATGGCGAACATTGCCTGGAAAAGTAATGCCGTGACGATCCGGTCGGCAGCCAGCCGGACCTGTCGATCGTCAGGCGCCAGCCGGGCCGCCTGTCGAAACACATCCATGGCGCTGTCGCCGGCCGGCACGGTCAGCCGCTCTGCCAGGATGCGCTGGTCGATACGGCGCAACAGCGCATCGAGGTCAGCGGCTCTCGCCTGCTGCAGAAGTTCGGCGCGCACTGCCTCGATATCCACGTCATCCTCTTGCGAGAGCATTGCGGCACGCGTCAGGTAAACCTGCGCCTGGCCGATGTCGGTCGAAGAAACCTGCCGCGCACTGACCAGCAGGTCAAGACGATGGCGCCGCAGCAGGTCCTCAATCGCAGCTATGCCGAAATGCGACGGTTGCACACCCTTCGCCGTTTCAAGGCTGCGCACCGCGCCGTCGAAATCCTCGGCAGCCAATGCGGCTCTTGCGCTGGACAAATACAGTTCGGCAATAAGGTTCAAACCGTCACTTGCCTCTGTGCTGGATGGCTCCTCGACCAGCGCGGCGCGGTAGTAATGCAACGCGCTGTCGTCCACAGGCTCGATCAGGCGATCGTTTTCCAGGGCGAATGCTGCTTTCTCAAGCAACGCCGTAACCGGCGATGCCGTTTGCTGCGAGTCCGGTATCGACCACCATACGGTCAGGGCAATCACGACCGCGGCGAGTGCACCGTATGCAACCGCCATCCGTTGCGCTGGAACAGGCCGCGGGAAAACCTCTTGCGGTATTGTGTCCGCGCGCTCCTCAAAGCGAGCCAGGAAATCGCCGGCATCGACCGGCCGGTCTGCAGAATCGAGCTGCAACGCAGCGCGAATCGCCGGCCAATGTTCGCGAGCATCTTCCGGCAGGGGCTCAGGTTGCTTGCCTTGCTCTTTTGCATCGAGCGCATCGAGTTCGCCGTAAGGCCGCTCACCGCTCAGGAGATAATAGGCGGTAACTCCCAACGCGAAAACGTCGTCACCGGCGCAAGCCGTTTCGCTGGACAGCAGCTCGCAACTTGCATAAGCGCGGGTTGCCCAGCTGCGTTCCCCGTCGCCTGCAGAGCTGTTACCTGACGAGCCGAAATCGAGCAACTTGACGACATGCTCATCGGTCAGAAAGATGTTCGACGGTTTGACGTCACCGTGCACAATTGACGCGGCGTGTGCGTATGCCAGGGCGCGGGCAACGCTCGCTACAATTTGCTGCGCTTTGCTGAGTGCAATTCGTTTGCTGTTGATTCGGCCGAGCAGCTCGGCGAGGGTTTCACCCTGCAACCACTCGAGCACGATGAAATCGCAACCGCGATGCGTATCCAGATCGTAGGCCGCAACGATATTCGGATGCCGCAGACCGGACAGCTTGAGAAATTCCTGTCGCAGGTAGCTTGTTGTGTCGATACTGTCTTCACTTGCCGGACTTGCAAATTTCAAGGCAACGAAAGGCTTCGCCAGGCCGGCGCGCTCGCGTTGGCGATCACGTGCCTTGTAGACGCGCCCCATGCCGCTGTGCTGAACGAGTTCGAGCACTTCGTAGCGCCCAACCACCAGCGTTCCCGGCGACACCGTCCAGTTGCCCGCACTTTTGGTTTTGGGTTTGTGCTTGCTGACTTCCCCGGCAGCACCTATTTGATCGGTGCTGTCCGGATCAGTATTGGCCGGGCTCGCAAGCAACGGAGCACGTGCCGGTTCGGGGCTGGTCGGCGTGTCGACGCGAGATGCGGCTTCACGCAAACGCAAGAGGTCCGACGTTCGCTCGACGTTGTCTGCTGAAAAGGCGCTCCGCTGCCGGGCGCCACCCGACTTCTCCATTCTCCAGCTCCAACTTCGGCGCGCAGCGTGCAGGATCCCCGCACGCGCTCGACCGAAAGACATTTATAGGTGTGTGCGCGAGAACGGGCGCGCCACACGGCTTTCGTCCCATAGTATACCGACGCCAGAATGGCGCGGCAGGCGCTGGCGAAACGAAACTTATTATGTCGAATCGACAACGACAGACAATTGCAGCGAGTGCGCTGCGCACAGGGACTACCGGCCGGCTGGGAAACGCGAGTTCAGTTTTTTGTCGAGCGCTTGAAAAGCCCGAAAAGACCGCGTGAAGCTTTGTCACCACCGCTCGCAGAACTTTGCTTGTCCTCGGCGGCGAGGCGCGCCAGATCCGCACTGCTCAGGGCCAGGCGACTCTGCGTGATTGCGGTGTCGATCTGCGCCTCAATCGGCTCCGGTCCACCCTGCGGTTTCTCCGGCGCATCGGGCATTACTGCAAGTACGATCTCAGTCACGTTCGAAGACGGTACAGGTCGGGAAGACTGACCCTTCTTCAGGGTATTGACCATATCGATGCGCTGGCTAAGCGTCATGTCAAACCGGCCAGGTTGCGTAGCGCCGTTCGCGGCAGCTGGCGGAGTGCGTGGCGTCGACGTGACGGGTTTGGGAGCCAAGTCCGGCTTTGCGGGCGCTGCTACCCTGGCCGGTGCCGGTGCACTGTTGACGGCAGGTCGATTCGCCACAATCTGGTCACTGATCTGCTGCAATTCCTGATTGCCGAACAGTGTTTCAGCGAGCATGTCGCTTATATCTTCGAGGCTTTGCGCCTTGCTCAGTTCGACGGCCCATTGATCGAGGTCTCGCAGCGGTTCATTCTCCTTTCTGCTCTCGTTCTCGAGAACCTTATCGAGGGTAATTCCCGGTAACTGGCTGTCTGCTGCGTCTGCAGCCTGGTTCAGCTCGGCCCGTTCCTGCAGCTGGTCGTCGCATTCCTGCAGCTGCTCATCGCCGGACTGCCATGCATTCGCCGCATGAATGGCGGCTTCCAGCGCGTCCAGCTCCGGCTCGTCGAGCCCCTCGTCGTTCGCCGCCGTCAGGGAATCGTCGGCCGCCAATTGATCGACTTCTGAATCCTCGATTATTTGCAGCTCGATTGCCGGAGCATCGACGTTCCCTTCGAGTGCGGGCGGCGCATCAACTGGCGTCTCTGGTTCGATATCGGCCTGCGCTTGCGCGCTGATTTCTTCAGCAATAATGAGTGGAGACTCGACTATGCTGTCGTCGCTGAATGGTTCAACTGTTTCCGGGGTGATCGTCGGAACCTGCGCAATCCCGGGCGACGCTTCCGCGATCGCGACCGGCTGTAGCGGTGTGTCCTCCGGAAACTCATCGAGACCCGTCGGGCGCACCCATGTGTCGGGTCCGGGCTTGATTTCGATGCGCATTGAACTGGATAGCGTTGGAATATTCCCGGACTCGTCCGTTGCCGCGTCGATGAGCAGTTCTGCCTGTGGCTCTGGAGTCACTGTGTCCGGTAGTAACGCCGGTGGGGGTTCCTGCGCGAGCGCTTCCTCTTCCTGCAGGTACTGTGCGGGAGCACTTTTTTCCTGCACAGGCTCGATTGCATCAGGGATTGCTTCGGCCAACGTGGCCATCAGGCCAGAGTGTTCGTCGTCCACCGCCACCGTCGGAATCGACTGCTCCTCCGGTGGGAGCGCCGCTGCCTCCATTGTCGGGCAATCGTCAGAGAGTTCGGTGTCCTCGTGTTCCGGGGCCTGGAAATTCGCTGCCTCGGCCTCTGGTACCGCAGCCTGCGGTTGCGGGGCTCCCGATGTTTCGACTTCCGTTGCGAGGGCTTGCGCTTCCGGAGCTTCCAGTGCTTCGACCTCAGGTGCGAGGGCTTCCGGTTCACGGGTTTCGCGTACCTGGATTTCCGGCATTGCAATTGACGCGACGTCCGGGTGTCGCTGTTCGTCAATACAGGGCTTGTCGTTGAATTGGGGGATGAACTGCGGTTCGAGTCCGCAATTTTCCGCGACCTGCTGCACCAGTTCCGGGAGGATCGTTGCCAGCTCGGCCTCTGCGGCTGCCTCGAGCGCTGATTCGCACAATGTATCAACAACCCTGGCAACGCCGCCCGAGTAGCGATAAACCACTTGCGACGTACCGGGTTCGAAGATGCTGTCGAACTCGCCACCGGCCAGGCTGATGCAGTGTCGCATGTAGCCTTCGACTTCTGCTGCCGTGAATGCCGTGACGTTCTGTCGCAATCGCACGCGTTGGCGCAGGCGGGCAAGCGCAGGCGATGCAATGCGCGTCAGCAACTCAGGTGAACCCATCAGCACGATGCCGGCATCGCAGGACTCGCCGCTGTCCGTCGACGTCAGCGCT
Organism: uncultured Woeseiaceae bacterium; assembly: GCA_964452235.1. Taxonomy (GTDB): domain Bacteria; phylum Pseudomonadota; class Gammaproteobacteria; order Steroidobacterales; family Woeseiaceae; genus IDS-8. Next base: position 2,135 of record CAYVLL010000061.1, on the reverse strand, counting down.
TCCAGCTCCAGCAATGCGTCGACGCCAATGCGCTCTGCGTCTTCGACGACAATGAAAATCCGCGTGTCCGCTGCCAATTGCTCTTGCAAGAGCCGGCGAAATGCGGCGACGCGCTGGATGGTCCCTTGCGGTGGACGGTTGACGTCGAATCGTGCGAGCAGCAGGTCGAGTATTTCGTCCGGCGCCAGTCGCAGGCGATCGACGGGAATGATGATCTTCTTGCCATCCAGTTCGGCCAGGGCGCGCCGTACCAGCGTCGTCTTGCCGACGCCTACCGGTCCGGTCACCGTAATCACCGAATCCGCGCTCGCCAGCGTCTTGCTCAACCGCGCGATGGCATCGGACTGTCCCGGGCCGACATACACGTCGTCACCCTCCGCTTTGCCGTGGAAGGGACCTTCGTCCAGCCCGAAATGCCCTGTATACATGTGAGCCCTGCGTGCAATGAATGACCGGGGTCCACCGACAATCGGTGGCACACCCCGATTTTGCGACGCAAAAAGATGAATTTCAGGGAGTTATGTCACAAATCTTCGCTAGTGTTGGGATTAAACCCATTATAGATAGGGCGAGAGCAACCGTGCGGCGCCGTCCCGCAAGCGCAACGGCAGGCTGCGATTCCTTATTTCTGACCGGGTGATCGCCGTGGCCACTTCACGGCGGCGCTCGAACCATTGCTGCATCTGTGCGTTGAGTACCTTGTCATAGCATTCCAGGTTCAATTCGAAGTTGAGACGCAGGCTGCGCGGGTCCCAGTTGGTCGACCCAACCAGGGTCCACACATCGTCGACCAGAACCACTTTCGAATGATCGAAGGGCGGCGGCGAATGCCAGATCCGGCAACCGCGCTCCAGTAGCTGTGAGTAAAGCGGGAAAGATGCCCATTGCACCAGCCGTAAATTATTTGTCTCCGGCAACAGAATATCGACATCGATACCTCGCAACGCAGCCGTGTTCAGCGCACTGATCAGTGACGAGTCCGGCAGGAAATAAGGAGTCGCGATCCGGACCGATTTCGCTGCCTGTGCGAGAGCTCCCAGCAAGATCATCTTCAGGACTTCGAAGTGCTCGTCGGGGCCATCAGGAATAGCTCGTGCGACCACAGAACCGGTGCCTTCAACTATCGGAAACCATTCGTCGCCCGCAAGCGTCTCACGCGTTACGAACGTCCAGTCGCTCGCGAACACGTCCATCAGTTGCACGACCACAGGCCCTCGCACGTGAAACTGCAAATCACGAATGGGATGCTTCGACGGTCTTGCCAGCAGGTTGCCGTCGCGTATGTTCATGCCTCCGGTGAAGGCCTCCGCCCCGTCGACGACCAGCAACTTGCGATGGTTGCGCAGGTTCAGGACTGCCATGTTCTTCGGTATCAGGATCGGCATGAAGGCGGCAGCCAGCACCCCCGCTTTGCGGAGTCGCTTTATCATGCTTTGCCAGCTGTAGTGCTGGCCGACTGCGTCAATGATGACGCGAACCGCGACGCCGCGTGCATGTGCCGCAATCAGGGCATCGGCGAACTGACCTCCGATCTGGTCGTTATCGAATATGTAGGTGGAGAGCGCAATGCTGCGCTGCGCATTGTTGATTGCCGCCAGCATGGGCGGAAATGCTTCATCGCCGTTCTCGAGGGGTTCGACGCTGTTGCCACCGCAAACCGTGAAGGGAGTGACCTGATCGCCCACCCGCGCCAGCGGCGCCAGCTCCGGAGGCGGGCTGGTGGCGGCAACCGGGTTCGTTCGCCCTGGCGACACGACACGCTGGCGCAAAGCCACGGCGCGATGCCGTACACGGTTCACGGCCAGCATCCAGTAAAGGATTGCGCCAATGAGCGGCAGGAGAATAATGAGCCCGACCCAGCCGATCACGGCACGGGTGTCGCGCTTGTATAGCAAGGCGTGGCCCGACGTGAAGGTGGCAAACGCAAACACGGAAAATGCCAGCAGGGCGATCAGAAGTTGCTCGATGGCTTGCGGATTCATGACTTATCCCATCCAGCTTGCCGGGTCGACGCGGTAGTATTGCTGCAATTGCGCATAAAGTTCGGGCAGCGTTTCCTGCATCTGCTCGGCCTTCTCAAAGAAGGCTTCGGTTGCGACCGCGAAAAATTCCGCGGGCGAAGTAAGCGCGTACTC
>CAYVLL010000060.1:0-11609 GCA_964452235.1 uncultured Woeseiaceae bacterium | reverse complement strand
TCACTGTCCCTGATTTGTTATGGTGCGGATGAAGGCCGAGTCGACCAGCTGGTGGTCGGCGTTGAACCACTTGATCTGGTCATCATCGAGGACAATGTAGTAAGCGCGTTCCTCGCCATACACCCATTTTTCCCACTTCCGGTGCCAGCGATCGCCTTCCACCCACCAGCGGCCGACGTCGCAGTCCTCGTTCGCGAAGCCCGCCGTGCCGACCATCCGGCCGTCGGCGTGCAGGTCAATCGTGCAGGGAACGCCGTAGACAACGTTGTAGATGATGGTCTTGTTTGATACCGCGCACTGCAGGTCATCGCCGGTGAGCCATTCGCCGACCGATGTCTCGAGATGCTCGACACGCGTGCTCACCAGCATGCGTATGAGTTCGGTCAGCTCGGCAACTCCGGGCCGGATCTTGTCAATCGGCAAGCTGGTTACGCCCATCCGAAAGCAATTCTGGGCATGCTTCTCAGCGGCATAGTAGTGACCAACGGGCTCAATGAGTATGCCGCGCCGCTCGGCTTCCGACGCAATGAACTCGACATCGAAATCCTCCGGCAATCTCACCCAGTAAGTGGTACCGCCGACCTCCGGAGAAATTTCGATCGACACCGAACGATAGAAATTAAGTGCATCGCGAAGTGCGATACGGCGTTCCTGCAACACCCGTGCAAGCCGCGACATCAGTGCATCGTAGTGCCCCAGAGACAGGAAGAAACCGACCGCTCGCTGGTTGTTCAACGGCGGATGATTCAGCATCGTGCGACGCAAACGGCGTGCATGCCGAATAAATTCACTGCTGGCGACAATGAATCCGAGCCGCATGCCGGGAGCCAGCACCTTCGACAAGCTGGCGACGTAGATCACACGATCCTCCGTGTCCATACTGCGCAACGCCGGCAACGGCTGATCCGAATAGTTGATCTCGCACTCGTAATCGTCCTCCACAATCAGGAAATCGTTCCCGGTGGCAACCTTGAGCAATGCTTCGCGACGTGCCGGTGACATCACGACTGCCGTCGGGATCTGGTGGCTGGGTGTCACATACACGAGATCCGCTCCATTGAGACCGCGGTCGACCGTCAATCCATCCCGATCGACCGGCTGCAACCGGATCTTCGCCTGCCGCTGCTCCAGCAGCTGGCGCATCGCGCTGTTGCCGGGCTCTTCCATGACCGCAACGACGGACTTGTCCGCAAGCAACTGGTTGATCAGGTACAGGCTGTGCTGTGTGCCCATCGTGATGAGGATTTCATCGGACCGCGCCTGTATGCCGCGCCTCGGCAGAATCTTCGTCCGCACCTCTTCAATGAGCATCGAATCATCGGCATCGCCGCTGCCGGTCGACCACTCGCGCACGTCCGCAACACTCATTGACAAGCGGCAAGCTTCGCGCCACTCCGCCAGCGGAAACAGCGACGAATCAAATTTGCCGTCGATAAACGGGTACGGGTATTTTTTCCAGTTTGGTGTGTCGTGCGAGAAGCGCGGCTTGCCGACTGGCTCCTTGATGCGACGCCGCCAGCGCGGCGCCGCATCGACAGCAGCCGTGGTGACGGCGCGACCGTGGCCAACACGAGTCGCCAGCATATCTTCGCTGACATAGAAGCCGCTGCGCTCGTGAGTGACGACATACCCTTCAGCTACGAGCTGCTGGTAGGCCTGCACGACCGTGTTGCGTGATACCTTGAGTTGCAGCGCCAGTTTGCGCGACGACGGCAGCTTGCTGCCGGCGGGGAACGCGCCGCTAAGAATTCCCTCGACCAGCTTCTGCCGGATCTGGTTTTGCAGATTCAGCTTGCTGTCGGGGTCCAGATAGAGAATGACTTTTTGCACCGGCAACTCGCCGCAACGACAATTCGTACCATAATAACGCGGGACACCGCAGCTACCGTCCGGCGTCCAGGGCTCCCGGTGTTATCGGTATAGGTGCGGCCCTTGCGTGCCGGTCCTGGCGCACCGCAGGCAAGATGCTGGCGACCAGGCTCGCGCCCAGTACGACGATGCCGAGATTGATCAGCACCGCGTAACTGTCCCCGTCGCCGAGCAGGATGCCGGCCACCATCGGCCCGCTTGCCAGACCCATCTTCGACGCGAAACCGCCGAGCGCCGCCATCTGCCCGGTCTTGTCGAACTCCGCCGCGAGACCGAGCAGGTATGGAATGACAAATGCCCAGGTAATGCCCATGCCGCAGTTGGCGATGAGGAACAGGGTCGGGATCTGGCTGTAATGCAGTGCTACGAAGCCGATCATCGTCAGCAGCATTGCTGCGGCAAGCGGCACGGTCCGGCCGAAGCGTGTGTACAGCACGATGACGATCAGTGCGCCGACAATGCCGATCCAGCCTGATAACGCGAGTACGAAGGTAATGTATTCGAGCGTGAGCCCTGCGTCGCGCCCGAGTCCGATAATGAATGCGAAAAGACCCATATTGGCTGCCTGGAACAGAAACGTCGCGAGCAGGGTCAGCGACAGCGGCCAGATTGCCACACGCGGGATCGCCGCAGTTGCATCTCCGGTGGCGCGCGCCGGAACCGGATAACGGTCCAGGAACGGCAACATGGCTGCGGTTACGAGACTGAACGCGATCAGTGCCAGAAACAGCACGTCGGTACCAAACACCGGCACGAGTCGCGGCAGGTAGAGATTGCCGACACCGCCCAAGCCGAATTGCACCAGCAGCAACACGCCAAAGGTGCGGTCGGGGTTCACCATGCGTGCTATTACCGAGAACCCCGCTCCTACCAGCGCGCCGCCCGCGACGCCGTGGATCAAGCGCGCTGCGATCATGATGCCCGGTTGCTCGACGAGCATTGACAACAGATCCATGAGGATCAGGCAGCCAAGCAGGGCATAGGCCGTCGGCCGCCAGCGCAGGCGACGTATGAGAAAGACAATGATCAGCGCACCGGCAGCGGCACCGTAGACATTGGCGGAGCCAACGAAACCGGCGTCCTCCGCTCCGAAACCGAGGCCTTCGATGAGCCCGTCGACAATGGCGGGCATGATGTTCACGTAGAACAACCCTGCCGTAGCGAGAAACGCCAGGAAAATCCGTGCGAGCGCACCGTTTGGTGCAACGCGGCGCCGGTCGCTCGCGAGTTTCACAGTCCTCATGGGCACATGCTCTTGATGGTGTTCGCCGCAACAGCCGCTTCGCGCCATCGCTGCGCATAGCCGTCAGAAAAGTAGTAGTAGGTCGTGCCGTTTGGAAAGAGCACCACGGAAATGCCGCCGTAACCTGACATGAACGGTACCCACACCGGCCGATCGCAACCAACGTAGTCGGCGATGTCGTGCGCCCAGAAGCCGTTGTTGTAGCGGAATCCGGGTCCGCCGGCCTGCAGGCCGCGATTATCCTCGATGCGTTGCATCGCCGCTTCGAACAGGTCGCGGTCCAGCATGGCGTTGCCATCTATCACGGCACCGCGGGCATTCAGCCAGTCGGCGATGCGCGCCACGTCGTCGGAAATGAACGTCAACCCCCAGCCGGTCAGCGGCTGCTTCGTGTCGTCGTAGGTCTTGCGCGTCTCGCGCGCGATCGGGCTCAGCCGCATTTCCCGCCAGATCGGTTCGCCCAGCAGCGTGCCGTACAAGTCAACCTCGTCGTCGCTTGCCAGTTCCAGCATGGCGCGCATCGCAGTGCCGGCTATGTAGGTGTCGGAGGTGTGATAATTGAAAAACGTGCCTGGCTCGGCGCGTCGTGGAAAGAGGCTGCATGCCGCGTGGATCTTTTCAGCATGGGTCCGGGCATAGAGAAACTCGATATGCGCGTCACTTGCTTCGTCGACTTCGAAACCCGGGTCGTCATAGTTGCCGGTTGTCATGTCGAGGGCGTGCTCAATGGTTACGTCGCGCCAAGCATCGGTGTTACAAGCTGGCACGAGCGCTGCTATCAGTTCGGTGGAACTGCCCGGCTGCAACTTCTCCAGTCGCATCATGGCCAGGCCCGCGAAAATTGCCTTCGCGATCGAATATGAAGGCAGCAATAGCTCGTCGCAGAATGGATAGGCGCCATGGCGCGTTCTGCAGCCGCCGCGGAAATGCATGCCGTCGACCACGAACCCGTAGACACTCATGTCATCCGGACTCATCTCACCGACAGCGCCAAAAGCGGACGCATCCACTTCTGCATAGTACTTGCCGATATGCTCGATCGGCTCTATCGGCAGCCGTGCGTGCCGATGCGCGTGAAACTCGCGCCGTATCCTGTCGGCATTCGCAACCGGGGCGGCGCGAAAAATCCCTTCCGCAGTGGCCCACAAGTCGACTTTAAAATAGGCGCAGGTCTCGGAAGTGACCTGCCACAGCGCCTCTGACATTGTGCCGGTCTCGTCAAGTTGCCAGCTCAGCACGCCGTTGTGCGTGCAGTTGGCATTTCGTTCGATCAACGCGATCGGCAAGGCGGCCTGCGATACTGCCGCTGCGGTATCGTGACGGATGTGACCGGGCTGCATGGCAACTTCCCAATGCGGATGGCCGAGGTCCCGGATCCCCTGTTCGACCGGCAGCAGGTACACGCCGTCTTGCACGACGGTGAACTCAATAGCGGGAAACTCACGAAGGGCGGTACCGCTGGCTGCGTAATTGAATCGATCCTCGTGAACGACGAAGCCCTTTGCGGGTGCCGTTGACAATGTTACCGTGCCCGACAGATTGCCGGCGAGCGCAGCTACCGGAAGAAGCCACAAAAAGCAGAACCACAGACGCTCAAACGTCAATGCCTGCATTCGCAAGTGTCCTGATCAGGGGTTCAAGCTGCCGTTCGTAGCGTCGCCAGCGCGCGAGAGAATCGCGATAGATGGGTTGCCGAACCTGTGCCGCGCTGGCGGTTGCTACCGGCGCGCTGTTTTTCTCGAAGTGCAGGCACTGCTCTTCCCAGTCCAGCCCGCAATGCTTTATCAGTGCGCGGCTCACCTTTTCCTGATTATCGACCAGCGCCTCGTAGGAAACGTCCATAAACGTGCCTGGAAACACACGGCGCCAGTGTTGCATAAGTGTATGGTACGCAATGTAGTAGCGCGCAAGGTCGTCAAGGTCGTAGGAAAACGGATAGCCCATGCGGAAAAGTGTTCGATACATTGCAAAGCAACTGTCGACCGGGTGGCGTTGGACGTGAAAGACAACCGCCGCCGGCAGAGCCTTCGCAATGAGGCCGAGATAGAGGTAATTGGCCGGCGTTTTGTCGACGAATAGTGTGGCGTTGCAGCCGTAGGTTCGTACGCTTTGCACATAGATATCGCCAAGTTGTTCCATATCGAGCGATACCGAGGCGTCGAGAAGCCGCTGCTTGTTCGTGGTGCCGCCCAGCCGGATCAGACTTAACGCAAAATCGTTGACTTCACCGACACTGTCGATAGCGCTATGCGAGCTCAATATGCGATCGACGAGCGTCGTGCCGCTGCGCGGCAACCCCGTAACGAAAACGGGCCCGCGGCGTTCGCTGGCAGGCGGCGTACGCCAGGCAAAATCCTGATCGAACAGCTCCGTAAGCCGACGCATGACGGCAACGTCGTTATCGACCCTGTAAGCCAGCAGTCGACGGCGGCAGTCGGCGCCTCGCTTGAGAAAGTGAAAGCTCGTCTCAAACTCACCCAGGTCTTCGTATTCCTTGGCCAGCGCGTAACACAACTGCACTTCGCCGGATGGAAGCTTTACGCCGCCCTCAAGCAGGTTGCTCAAGGCAGCAATGTGATTGTCACTCGCCGTCTGGCGACGCAAAGTTGAGCGGTTCTGCCAGGCATCGTAATCGTGTGGATTGCGTTCGACGACCTTGCCGAAGTTCTGCTCCGCATCGCCGAGCTGGCCGACCGCAATCTGCGCGGAGGCAAGGTTGTACAACGCGCGAGTGTCATCGGGCGCCAGGGTTACTGCCGTCGAGTAGCAGCGACAGGCGTCGGCGTGTCGTCCTGCGTGTACATAGAATTCGCCGATTTGTTGCAGCAGGTTGTGATCCTTTCCGGCGAACGATTCGAGACGGCTGAGTTCATCAACGGCGATGTCGTGCTGACCGTTGAAGATGCAGGCCTCCGCAAACAGCAATCGCGCGCCGACATGCCGTGGCGCTCTGGCGATCGCGTCCTGGCTCGCCCGCAGCATGTCGTCGAAGCGACCGCCTTGCTGATGCGCTTTGCCTAGCAGCAGCAGCGGCTCGACCGAGCCAGGATATTCGCTCGCAAGCTCCACGCAGGTGCTTGCAGCCTCGGCCAATTGACGCCGAGAGACCAGCCGACGCGCCTTGTCGAGGCTGCGTGCGTAGGTCGATTCATCAGGTACCGGCAATTTCACTTGCGTTCATGAGTCCGCGTCTTGGTTAGCTCGCCCGTGATACGGGCTCCTACAACGCACGGACGTGGCGTTGCAGCAGCCCGTATCACGGGCGATAAAGCCACCGCCCGATGTCCGCACCCCTGTAGGAGCCCGTATCACGGGCGACAAAGCCAACAACTGTCAGAACCGGTAATTCACCGATACACCAATCGTACGCGGTAACGACAGGAACTGCTTATTGCCATTGCCGAAGTACCCCAGCGCGGGTGCCGTACCCATGTAGGCCTCGGTAAACAATCCGGTTACGCCGCGTTCGTTGCCGATGTTGCGAACGAAAAGCGTCGCATCCCAGCTTTCGAAAGCGAGCGTCGTCGAAATATCCACCAGAGTGAAAGCGTCGAGTTCGACGTTGAATGTAGGCGTGTTGTTGATCGCATTGCGGGTGTCCGACTGATAGTAGGTGTGCAGCCGTGTAATCCAATCACGGCCGCCAGTCAGTGCGTGAGTGAAAATCAGTGTGCCATTCAGCGCGTGCTCGGGTGTTCCGGGAAGTTGTGCGCCGGCAAGTGCGCGCGGCGTGACGGCGTTGTCCGGTGCGAATACAGGGTCGTCGAGCTTGGCATCGACGTACGCATAGCCCAGACGATACTCGAAGCTTTCGTTGACGTACCCGTCGAGTTCGAGTTCCAGACCGCGGCTCGAGGCGCCGCCGCCGTTCAGTACCGAGAAGAAGCCCCAGTTGGTCGTCGCGGTGTTGACCTGCACGTCCTTCCAATCGACGAAGAAAGCTGCTGCCGAGAGTCGCACTTTGTCAAAGGTGCTCTTGATTCCGAGTTCGTAGTTTACAACGGAGTCGGAGTCGTAGCGCAACCAGCCCGGATCCTCGGCAAAGGTACCGTCGGTGGGCACGGCATTGGTGCCACCACGCCGGTAGCCTTCGGAAACCGTGCCGTAGAACATCGAATTGTCGCTGAAATCCCACGATGCATTCAGTTTGAAAAGGACGTCGTCGTCCTTGACCTCAAAGTTGCTCGTCGTCGGCGTGAAGAGGCCGGCGTAAAGCGGCAGGTCGACGAAAGTCGTGTTGTGGAATTCGTTGTCGAAGTAACGGAGGCCCAGCGTGGCGCGGAACTCATCGGTGAAGTTGTAAGTCAGTTCGCCGTAGGCAGCAAAGTCTTCAAAGGTTTCGGCACGAATGTAATCGAAATCCTTGTCGCCGCTGACAATAAATTCCAGCCCCGGCAGGAACGCATCCCACCACGCCTTGAAACCGCGCAGGTAGCTTTCCTGGGTCGAATCTAGTTTCTGGTCGAGGTAATAGAGGCCGGCAACATAGTCGATCTTGCCTTCCGTGTTGGATACTAGGCGCAGTTCCTGAACGAACGCCTCGTCGCCATAGGTACGCACGGCGGAAGCCATTGGTCGCGGATAATTGTAATAGAAGGCGAGGAAGCCGGCCTGTGCGTAAAAGCCCGTGTTCTCACTGATGCTGTCACCTTCGTGCACATAGTATGACGTGCTCGAAGTGAGCGTCGCGAAGCCGAGATCGAGTTCCGCTTCGAGCGAGCCGAGATCGACCGTGCGCGAGGACGGTTCGAGCTGGATCGAGCCGTTCTCGTAACGCTGGTACTGGCGTCCGAAACCATCAGCGCCAACTGTTTCCTGTCGCCGGCCACCGATGTCGTCGTTCTGTGCCTGGTAGGCGACGCGCATGCGGAAGTCGTCATTCGGTTCGAAGAGGAACGCAATGCGACCGTAGTTAATGTCGACCGTGTCGGCATCCTTGACGACACGATATTCCGCTGCCGGGTCGAGCACGCCGTTCGGCGCCACGGGGATACCATTGTTATCGAGTTCGTATACGTTGACGTAGTCCGTAATGCCCGGGTAGTCCATTCGACCAAGATTGACGCGCACGCCAGCCGTTTCGCTGAAGCCGAGATTGATGACGAGGTCGCCGCTAAAGCCGATGTCATCCGAACCCTCGACACTACTGGCGATGACGTTTACGTTCGCCGAGAAATCATCGAACTCGGGATCGCGCATGATGTACCTGACGGTGCCACCGAGCGAACCGGAACCGTATAGCGTGCCCTGCGGGCCGCGCAGCACCTCGACGCGCTCTATATCGCGCAACACGAAGTTTGCATACAAAGGAGTGTCATTCACGTACGTGGAAACGGTAGGCACGGCGGACAGGGCGTAGTCGCCGAAGGCTGCACCGTCGACGTTGACACCGCGAATCATGATGCCGTTGATGACACCGGCATTACGGTAACCACGGTCGACCACCGCGACGCCTGGCACGGCGCGCATCAGGTCTGCCTGGTCGAGAATCAATGATTGTTCGAGGGTCTCGCCGCTGATGGCGGAAATGTTGTAGGGGACGTCCTGTACCGACTGCGCGCGTCGATTCGCCGTTACGATGATCTCTTCGAGACCGCCGTCACTGCTCGACTGGGCCAGCAACTGCGGGCTGGTACCCGCCAGGATGCCGCCGATCGCAATCGCCAGCGGATTCTTGCAGTAGGTGTTGTTCATCGCCATGTCTCGTCATCCCCCGTCATGAAATCGGGTCGCGTGTGAACCCGAAGACGCTTCTTGAATCCAAGCTAACCCAGCATTGCAACCGGCCATAGGGCCAGTTGCGGCAAATAAAATGGTCCAGTACGAAGCCGTCGCCGCACTTCAGTCATCCGCTCGGCCAAGGCGGGACGGCGTCTGCAGCGGCCCGAGCTCATCCAGGTACGCAGAACGGTAGTTGCTGTCGTACGGCGGGAAGCGGACCTCACTGTCGCGGAACGATTTGAGTGACTGGCAAAGGTTGTTCCAGCCGTTCGTGCGTACGTCGCGGACATAGTCGAGGTCGAGTTTCAGCGGAATGATTTCGCGGCCGCGGCCCGCCTCATAAAGCACTTCGCCGCCAGGGCCCGCAATGCAGGACTGGCCGCAGCCGAGTGACGGCCCGAGATTGACGTCAAAGAAGTAGCACTGGAACATGGCCGCATGTGCGCGGATCATCATCAGCTCGGCCTGCCGATCGATGGTGCTGGTCAGGCTCGGGTGCAGGATGACCTCTGCGCCCATGCTGGTCAGCGTACGAGACGTTTCCGGAAACCACATGTCGTAACAGTTCGACACGCCGAAGCGGCCGATGCCTGGCACATCGAAGACCACGAAATCGCTGCCGGGCGTGGTATTTTTTTCATAGGGAAACCAGGGAAACAGCTTGCGGTAGCGGGCGATGACCTCGCCGTCCGGATTGATCACCGGCACGGTATTGAAAACCTTGCCGTGGGCCGCCTCGAACATCGAGCCGGGAATCAGCCAGATGTCGTGGCGCCGGGCGATCTTCCGGAAGCGCTCTTCGCGAGGGCCTGGCATCGGTTCGGCCATGTTGGCCGAGGATCCACAGGCGTTGAGTTCCGCGGCCAGCACCATGTCGATCCACGGAAAACGGCGCATGGCGGCATCGATCTCGGCCTCCATGAGGTCGGTGTTGTCACCATTGACAGCTTCGAGCTGCAGCCCGGCGATGGCGATTTTGCGCATGTAGTGCCTCCTCCTGCCCGCACACTAGCCGTGGTCCCTCGAACCTCATAGGTCCAGTTCGAGGTTCTGCACCGGACCAGAACGCAAATGGGGACGGTGCGCAAATAGGGACAGTGACCCTGGACTGAGGATGAGATCACTGTCCCCATTTCTTGCACAAGCTCGCGCGGGCACCGCGTGGCAAAGCGCCGCAAAAAAAAGGCGACGTCATTGACGCCGCCGTTGTTGCACTCCCTCGTTTCGCCAGAATCAGGTGAGGTCGAAGCGATCGAGCATCATCACTTTGGTCCACGCAGTGACGAAGTCGCGCACGAACTTCGACTGCGAATTTTTCTTCACGTAAACCTCCGCGACTGCGCGCCGGCTCCGCCCAATAGTGGCCAGTCCGCTCGCGCCAACGGTTTCGGTCCTGACATCATGGCCCCTTATTCGAACTATCCGTCACGTCGGAAGGTTCGTGACGATATACATCCCTGCCATCGAAAACTGTCCGGACAACTTTTACGGAACTGATATCGGCGGCAGGAATGTCGAACAGGTTGTGGTCCAGGACGGTGAGATCGGCACGTTTACCCACTTCGATAGACCCCTGCTTGTCGTCCAGTCCCATGAGATACGCGCCGTTGATCGTGTAGGCATCAATCATTGTTGCCAGGTCGACTCGCTCTGACGCGTTCAGTACCGGTCCGGAGTTCTTGTACGGATCCTGGCGGGTGACGGCGGCTTCGATAGCGAGCATCGGATTCAGTTCTGTCACCCAGAAGTCGCTGCCACCCACAATTTTGGCGCCGCTGCGATGCATACTGCCGATCGGATACATGGACTCTGTACGTTCCTTGCCAAGTAGTGCGGTATCTGCGCCGGTGGCGATGGCATCGGGCCAGGCCCATAGTGCCTGGAAGGTCGCCGCAATTCCAAGCTCGGCGAATCTCGATTTGTCGTCTTCAGCGACCAGTTGCAGGTGCACGATGTGGTGGCGCAATCCGGTTTCGCCATTCGCTTCGCGCGCGGCCTCGAAGCCGTCGAGGGCCATGCGCGTCGCCGCATCTCCTGTGGCGTGGATGTGAATCTGCAACCCCATCTTCTCAAACTCGATCATGTAGCGGTCGATGTCGTCCTGGCTGTAGAAACGCGGCCCGACGCCAAACTGCTCATCGAGATAGGGCTCAAGCAGGGCGCCGGTGCCGGACTCCGGTACGCCATCCATGTACATTTTTACGGAATCGACATCGATGTTTTCACGACGCCACTGATCTCGGTTCGAAAGGAACTCGAACACACTGTCATCGAAGACCCCCGGGTGCCAGCCGATGGGTGACAGCGATAACTTTGTCCGCAGGTCGAGGCCGCCTTCGTCCGCCACCGCCAGGATCGGCTCGATCATTTCTGCATTGATGCCTGGTTCGATCAGCGACGTAATGCCGTAGGAATGCGCGAACTCGATGGCTGCTCGCACGCTACGTATGCGCTGTTCCGGCGTCGGTTTCGGCAGAATCGTCTCGACGAGCATCATCGCGCCGTCGCGGAGCGTGCCAGAGGGCTCGCCGGTCTGTGGATCGCGCATGATGATGCCGTCACTCGGATCTTTGCTGTGCCGTGTAATACCCGCAAGTTCCAGTCCCTTGCTGTTGACCAGCGCTGAATGCCCGAAGCTTGAAACCAGGTAGACCGGCCGGTCCGGGAAGAACTCGTCGAGTAAGGCTTTGTGCGGGTTCGCGTCCGGCCACATCCATTCAAACCATCCGCCGCCGGTAACCCAGCCTTCGCTGCCATAGCCCTCGAGGGCCTGGCA
>CAYVLL010000059.1:0-11678 GCA_964452235.1 uncultured Woeseiaceae bacterium | reverse complement strand
ATACCGGACATGCCGGAGCCGCCGATGCCGACAAAGTGCACACAATTGATGCGGCGCATGCGCCTGATCATGTCTTCACCCTGGCGGTCTCGAGGCAGATGTCCGTAATGCGTTCCAGTGCATCCGGCCTGGCCATTGCGCGCGCTTTCAGTGCACGTGCAAGAAGCTCTTCACGACTCGACAGGAATGTTTGCAACAAGGTGGCGAGCGACTCATCGCTGAGCGCCGTTTCCTGCACGATCTCCGCGGCGCCTGCATCGCGCAGTCCTGCGGCGTTGGCAGTCTGATGGTCGTCGACAGCCGCCGGATACGGGATGAAGATTGCCGCGAGACCTGCGGCCTGGATCTCGGCTACTGTCAACGCACCGGCCCGGCATACGACCAGGTCAGCCCAGCCGTACGCGTCGGCCATGTCCGCGATAAACGGCAGCAGCTCGACGTCCAAACCGTGACCCGCATAGGCCTCCCGGGCCGCATCGAGTGTCCGGCTGCCTGCCTGGTGCCTCACCTGCGGGCGCATACTCTGCGGCAGTCGGGCGAGCGCCGCGGGTACGACCCGGTTAAGTGACAGTGCGCCCTGGCTGCCGCCCAGCACCAGCAGACGCAGCGGGCCGCTGCGACCCGCCAGGCGAACGGCTGGATCGGCAAGTTCTGCGATTTCCCGCCGCACAGGGTTGCCCACTGTTCTTGCGTTGGCGCGCGCGGAAAAACTGCCCGGGAAGGCTTGCAGCACAACCCGGGCAAGACGCGCCAGAAGTCGATTGGTCAGTCCGGAGACAGCATTCTGTTCATGAATTATGAGTGGCCGGCGCGTAAGCCAGGCAGCGACGCCGCCAGGACCACTGACGAATCCGCCCATGCCGAGCACTGCCGCCGGTCGATGGCGGCGCATGACCGCGAGTGATTGCAGTACAGCAACGAGCAGTTGCCAAGGCGCCAGCACGAGAGCGAGCCCGCCTTTGCCGCGCAGCCCCTGGACACTGATCCACTCGATGCGTATGCCGGCAGCCGGCACGACGGTTGCTTCGAGACCGCGATGCGTTCCCAGCCAGACAACCTCTCGCGCGTGCTCCCGCAGCGACAGCGCAATGGCCAGCGCAGGATAGACGTGGCCGCCGGTCCCGCCCGCCATCAGCATGATCGGACCTGCACTCATCGGCCTTCCTTCCCGTCTGCCGTGCGCCGGTTGACAGGACGCGCGTCGCTGACAAGTTCGTGATGGATCCGCAGCAATAAGCCGAGTGACAGCATGGTCACAATCAGGCTGCTTCTTCCGTAGCTGACCAGCGGTAACGTCAGGCCTTTGGTCGGCAGCAAGCCCATGTTCACACCGATGTTGATGAACGACTGCAGACCGAGCCAGGTGCCGATGCCAACGGCAATGTACGCTTCGAAGAAGCGTTCCGACCGGGCAGCTCGTATGGCGAGGTGAAAGATGCGCCACAGCAGTGCGAGGAAGAGCCCGATCAGGAACAGCGAACCGGCCAATCCGAACTCCTCCGCATACACGGCGAAAACAAAATCGGTGTGCGCTTCCGGCAGGTAAAAGAGCTTCTGCACTCCGTTGCCCAAACCAACACCGAACCATTCACCGCGACCGATGGCAATAAGCGACTGTGTCAACTGAAAACCGGTGTCGAACGGGTCGGACCAAGGGTCACGGAAACCCGTCAGGCGTTGCAGGCGATATGGCGACGTGATGGCGAGTGCTGCCATCGCGATAACGGCAACGCCAAAGAACACGCAAAAGTCGCGCAGGCGCGCGCCGGCGACGAACAGCATTGCCAGTGCTGTCGCCAGCAGCACGATGGCGGCACCGAAGTCAGGTTCAGCCAGCAACAGTCCGCAGGCGAGGCTCAACAACAGCATGGGGCGGACAAAGCCGCCGAATTCCTCGCGCAGTGACTTGTTGCGTCGTACCAGGTAACCGGCCAAATACAGTATCAGGCACAGTCGTGCGGGTTCCGATGCCTGCAAGTTAATAAAGCCGATACGCAGCCAACGCCTGCTTCCGTTGACCTCGTAACCGACTCCCGGTATCAGCACGACGGCGAGAAGTGCAATACCCGCGAGCAGCAGCAAGGGGCCTATGCTGCGCCAGGTCTGCATGGGAATGAACAGGCACAATATCCCGCCCGCGGCGCCGATGAGCGCCGCAACTGCCTGGCGTTCAACGTAGAAAAAAGGATCGCCGGAAAGGTTGTCGGAGATAGCTATCGAGGCAGACGCAAGTATCACCAGTCCGCCCAGGAGCAGCGTTGTTCCGATCAGCAACAGCACCGCGTCGATCTGGATCGGTGTCTTCAATCGCACCGGGAACGGCATCGTTGCGCTGTGCAGGCTCATGTTGCGATCGCCTCCACCGCACGGCAGAAGTCCTTGCCGCGTTCTGCATAATTCAGGTATTGGTCGAAGCTCGCACAGGCCGGCGCCAGAAGCACTGTGTCGCCCTCAGCTGCTATGCTTGCTGCAACTGACACTGCCGTCTGCATGTCGGCGGCCTGGTAAACCGGAGCCAAACCCTTGAGTGCCGCTGCTATGGCAGGTCCATCGCGACCGAGAAGCACCGCCGCGCGCAGTTTCTGGTGGACGGAGCGAGCAAGGTCTGCAAAGTTGCCGCCTTTGCCGTCGCCACCCGCGATCAGGATGACGGGACCACTAACCGAGTTGACCGAGGCAATCGCCGCACCGACGTTGGTGGCCTTCGAATCATTGATGTAGTCCACCTCACTCTTGCGTGCGACGAACTGCATGCGGTGCGGCAACCCGGGAAACTCGTTCAGTACCTGCAGCATCGGCGATAGCTCGAGGCCGAGTGCGCGTCCGGCCGCAAGTGCAGCAAGTGCGTTTGCCTGATTGTGGCTGCCGACAAGCGCCAGGTCGGCAACTGACAGTAACGCCTGTTCCCCGCAAGCGAGATACACGCCTTCCTCCTCCTGCAACAAGCCGAATTGATTCCGGGCCGGCGCATCGAGACCGAAGCTGACTCGCAGAACGCCGTCCGGTATGTGCTGTTGTACGTCGCCGTCGTCGCGATTGAATACCGCGTACTTCGCATCGCTGAAAACACGATATTTCGCAGCCCGGTACTCGGACTCGCTCTCGTGCCAGTCCAGGTGATCGGGTGACACGTTCAGAAGCACGGCGACAGACGCCGGGAGATGACGGGTTCGCATGAGCTGGAAACTGGACAGCTCGAGCACATAGAGGTCAGGCACTGCACTTTCGAGCAAGTCGAGCGCAGGCCTGCCGAGGTTGCCACCGGTCAGGACTTTTCTCCCGGCCGCCTCGCACATCATGCCGATCAGGGTAGTTACTGTGCTCTTGCCGTTTGACCCGGTTATTGCGGCGAACGGGGCTTGTGCCTCGGCTACAAACAGTTCGATATCGGAAACCACTTCGATGCCCGCATTGCGCGCAGCGCGCAGCAGCGGCTCCCGGTCGGCAACGCCCGGCGATGCTATGACGCGATCGATACCCTCAAGTGCTTGCAGCGGCAGCCGGCCAATGACGACTTCGGCCCTGGAATCGATGCTGCCCAGTTCCTGCAGGCCCGGTGGTTCCTCGCGGCTGTCGACGAACCTCGCCGTTCGCTTTTTGCGCTGCAGGAAGCGTGCGACCGATAGCCCGGTCGCACCGAGACCGACGACGAGGTCTTTGTGGCGGGCCTTGCCCAGCGGCATCGCGCTTTTTCCTCCGGGTTGTTTTCGCTGCGCTGCCATCATCGGATCTTCAAACTCGCAAGTCCGATCAACACCAGGATTACGGTGATGATCCAGAAACGGACGATGACTTTCGGTTCTGCCCAGCCTTTCAGCTCGAAGTGGTGATGAAGCGGCGCCATGCGGAATACACGCCGACCCGTCATCTTGAACGACACGACCTGGATGATGACCGAAACTGTTTCGACGACGAAGACGCCTCCCATGATGGCCAGCACGATTTCCTGGCGCGTTATGACTGCGACGACGCCTAGCGCCGCGCCGAGCGCCAGAGCGCCGATGTCGCCCATGAACACCTGGGCGGGATAGGTGTTGAACCACAGAAATCCCAGGCCCGCGCCGCAGAGCGCTGCACAGAAGACCAGTATCTCGCCCGTGCCGGCAACATACGGGATGCCGAGATAGCCCGAGAAATTGAAATTGCCGGTGACGTACGCGAATACACCGAGGGCACCGCCTACCAGCACGGTGGGCATGATGGCGAGCCCGTCGAGACCGTCGGTCAGGTTGACCGCATTGCTGAAGCCGACAATGAAAAGAATCGTAACGACTATCTGGAAAGCGCCCAGCGGAATCGCGAGATCCTTGAAATACGGAATAAGGAGCGACGTGCTGATATCGTCGGTGGCCATCAGGTAAAGTGCTACGGCGGCCGTGAGGGCTACGGCCGTCTGCCAGATCAGTTTTGTCGTGGCCGACAGGCCTGCCGAATCCCGCAGAACGAGCTTCTTGTAGTCATCCACGTAGCCAATGACGCCGAACGCCAGCGTCACAAAAAGCACGATCCAGATGAAGCGGTTCTCGAGATCGGCCCACAGGATCGTACTCACCACGATAGCAGTCAGTATCAATGCGCCGCCCATGGTCGGCGTGCCTGCTTTCGGCAGGTGACTTGCCGGTCCGAACTCGCGCACCGGCTGCCCGACCTGGTTGAGGCTGAGCTTGGCGATCATTCGTGGACCGATGACGAACGACAGCACGAGTGCTGTGAGTGCTCCCAGAATGGCGCGCAGAGTCAGGTAGTTGAAGACGTTGAAGCCGGATTCGAATTGCGACAGGTAGCTGGTGAGGTAGAGCAGCATCGTCAGGCCCGCCGCCGTGAGGTCGAGTCAGCGCGCAATGCGTCCACCACACGTTCCATATGCGCGGCTCGCGATCCCTTCACCAGGATATTGACTCCGCAGGTCGCGGATTGCGTCAGTTCATCGACAAGCGCTTCTACGGATGCAAACCATTCGCCGTGTTCGCCGTAGGCCTGCACCGTCTGGCGAGATAACGGGCCGGTAGCAAGGAGACGCGAAACACCTGCCGCACGCGCGGCCTCACCTACCTGGCGATGCAACGCCTCCTGGTCGCGCCCGAGTTCACCCATGTCGCCCAGCACCAGCCAACTGGAACCCGGCCGGGTCACTATGAACTCAGCAGCCGCGATCACGCTGGCCGGATTGGCGTTGTAGCTGTCGTCATAGAGAATTGTCCCGCCAAGACCGGACACCGGTTGCAGGCGACCGGCAACCGGCTCGGTGGACTCGAGCCCCTGGCGAATTATTTCGAAATCGATGTCAAGCCGGCTGGCAACCGCGGCCGCTGCGCACGCATGCAGGACGTTATGCCGGCCGGGCAGGGGCAATGAGACCGGGTGAGCCTCAGACCCGATCTGCATGCTGAACGTCGAGCCGGAGTCGCTAAGCTGCACGTCCACGGCGCGTACATCAGCCTGCTCGGCGCTGCCGAAACTCACGATGTCGATATCGGCGGCGAGCGTGCGCCACAGCGAAAAATAGCGATCGTCCGCATTCAGAACAGCGCAACGCGGACGGACCTTGCCCGCCAGGATTTCGCCTTTTGCCCTGGCCACGCCATCGAGACTGCCAAAACCTTCAAGGTGCGCCGGACCGGCATTGGTAATGACCGCGATTTCCGGTTCGGCCAGTGATGTCAGGGCGGCGATTTCGCCCGCGTGATTGGCACCCATTTCAAGAACGGCGTAACGGTGCTCCGGTGCCAGCTCCGATAACATCAGTGGTAAACCGATATCGTTGTTCAGGTTGCCGCGCGTTGCGAAGGTCGGCGCGACTCCCGACAGGCAGTTAGCGATCAGAGACTTCAACGTAGTCTTGCCGTTACTGCCGGTTAGCCCGATGACCGTTACCTGGAGACGACGCCGCCAGGACGCTGCAAGTTGACCCAACCCCCGCCGCGTATCGCTGACGGTGATAACCGGCAGTGTTGTATCGACCAGCGACTGCACGACGGCACCGGCTGCGCCGCACTCGGCCGCGCGGGCCAGAAACGTGCTGCCGTCAAAATTCGGTCCTTGCAGCGCGAAAAACAGCTCCCCTTCCCGGAGTGTGCGCGTGTCGGTGCTTAGTCCGTGAAAGCGGGAGGACTCCCCGCGCTGCGTTCCTTGCAGCGTTCCTTGCACAATGGCGGCCGCATTCACCAGCGTGTCTTCGATCATTGCGTGCCTGCCGCGGCCCCGTGGCGGGCCTCGAGGCTCGTACTCGCAGCCTGGTAGTCGGAGAACGGCAGCCGGCGGCCGCCGATCAGCTGGTAGTTTTCGTGGCCCTTTCCGGCAATCAACACCACATCCCGGTCGCTTGCATTGTCGATGGCGTACGCAATCGCCGTGGCGCGATCCTCGATGGCCTGTGCGCGCCCGTCCATACCCGCGAGCGTGGCGGCAATTATCTCGCCCGGTGGTTCATTGCGCGGGTTGTCGTTGGTGACTACCGCATGATCGGCGAGGCGCGTGACCACCGCACCCATCAAAGGGCGTTTGCCGCGGTCGCGATCTCCCCCGCAACCGAACACACACCACAATTGCCCGCCGCAATGCTGTCGCAGCGATTGCAAGACCGCTTCAAGTCCGGCCGGTGTATGCGCGTAATCAACGTAGACGGCGGGGCCGGCTTGCTCGCCGCCCGCCATCACCCGCTGCATGCGGCCCGGGGGAGGCGTCGCCTGGCTCAATGCTTCCGCGGCATCGGCAATCGACACGCCCCAGCAAAGTAGCTGTCCGAGCACCAGGGCCGCATTGCCGACGTTGAACACTCCGACCAGCGGCAGGTGAAATTCCGACGATCCCCAACTGGTTTCCGCGTTGACAATAGTCCCCGTCTCGTCCGGCTGCCGCGGCATTAGTGCCACCATGGATCGTGGCCGCCCGGACAGGCTCGCGTCGGTGGTGACCACGGTGATGTCATCGCCGCATCGTGCCGCCAGGTTTCGTCCGAACGTGGAATCGATGTTGACCAGGCGATGCCGGATATCGTGCCGCAACAAAAACGCTGCCTTGGTTTCGCCGTAGGAGTGCATGCTCCCGTGATAATCGATGTGGTCACGACTGAGGTTGGAAAACAGCGCCGAATCGAAGTGCGCGCCGTCGATACGATTCTGGTGCAGCGCATGCGACGATACTTCCAACGCCAGGAATTCGGCACCTTGCGCGCGAAAATCGGCGATTTTTCGATGCAGGTCGATACAAGCCGGCGTCGTCAACGCGGCGGAGGCCGGCGAGCCAGTCCCGCAAGCGCCGACGAGTGTGTCGCCCAGTGTTCCGATATAGCCACATTGGCGCTCGCTGCGGCGCATGCACTGGGCGATCAGCCATGCAATAGTCGTCTTGCCGTTGGTACCGGTGATGCCGCTGACTTTAACGTGTCGTGACGGGTCGTCGAACCAGCGATTCGCCAGCTCGCCGAGACGATTGCCGAGACCGGGCACGCCGACGATCGGCAGCGGCGATTTCATGGCAATGCGGAAAGCAGCCGGGCTACCGTCCCAGACAACGGCCGCTGCGCCAGCCGCCACAGCCTGATCCAGAAACGACAGGCCGTGGGAGGTCGCGCCCTGGCAAGCCAGGAATACGTTGCCTCGCTCGAGCCGGCGGCTGTCGGTGTGCAAACCGGTAAGCGGAATCGGCGGCGCCACTGCGATGCCGGCGAGTAACTGCGCCAGGTTGAGTTGCGGTTGCAGGTTCATGGCCGGCACCGTCATTGGCTCATGGCCTGCATGACGCTGCCTGCATCGCGCGCCGGCAAGGCATCCGGGGGTACGGCCATCAGGCGCAGTGACTCTGCCATGACTTCAGCGAAAACCGGCGCCGCGACATCGGACCCGTAGTAGAGGTCGCCACGAGGCTCGTCGATAACGACGACCGCCGCGAGGCGTGGATTGCTCGCCGGTGCCAGCCCGGCGAAGATCGAAATGTACTTGTCCTGTGAGTAGCCGCCGGCGGCAAACTTCCAGGAGGTACCGGTCTTGCCGGCGACCCGGTAACCGGCAACCGCAGCCTTTGTTCCGGTGCCGCCGGGACGAATGACCTCTTCCAGCATGCGTCGTACCGCAAGAGCCGTCTCTACGCCAATGACCTGTGCACCTTCTTTCGGCAGGTCGAGCGCAATTAACGAGACAGGACGCGCATAGCCGTTGCTGCCGATCGCCGCATAGGCGCTCGCAAGCTGCAACGGCGTAACCGAAAGTCCGTAGCCATACGCGAGTGTTGCCTGGCTTATCTCCTGCCAGTGATTGTAATGCGTCAACAGACCGGCGGATTCCCCCGGGAATCCGCTTGACGTCAGGTCTCCGAGACCGAAGCTCGCCATCGTGCCCCACAACTGATCGGCTTCCAGCGACATGGCGACTTTGGTTGCACCGACATTGCTGGATCGGGCAAGGATCGTCGTCAGGCTCACGCGACCGAGTTCAGTGCGGTCTTCGATTCTTTTCGCACCAACGTTGATGAAGCCGGGCGCCGTATCGATCATGCTCGCCGGCTGGAAGGTTCCGCTTTCGAGTGCGGCGGCCATTACCAGGGGTTTGATACTGGAGCCGGGTTCGAAAATATCGGTAATGGCGCGATTGCGATACCGTTCGGCGGAGTACTGTGCGCGATCATTCGGGTTGTAGGTCGGCTGATTGACAACCGCCAGAACTTCGCCGCTATGGATGTCGAGAATGACAATCGACCCTGAATCGGCCCTGTGTTTTTGAATCGCTCCCTTTAACGCCCGGTAGGCCAGGTATTGCAGCCGCAGATCGATACTCGAACGCAAATCTTTGCCAGGGCGGGAGGGCTGGATGCTGGCCACGTTTTCGACGGATCTGCCCAATCGATCTTTCAGCACACGCTTGGCACCGGACTCGCCCGCCAGCCAGTGGTTGAACGCGAGCTCCAGGCCTTCCTGGCCGTTGTCATCGACACTCGTAAATCCGACGAGGTGTCCGGTGACTTCACCCGCGGGATAGAACCGGCGATATTCGCGCAGCACGTTGACGCCCGGCAACTTCAGTGCCATCACACGGTGTGCCTGCTCCGGGTTCAAATGGCGTTTCAGGTACAGGAACTCCCTGTCCATGCTCCGCGTGATGCGTCGCATCAATAACTGGGAATCGAGACCCAGTGTCTGCGCGAGGACCGGCACGCGATCGACTGCCGCCGCGAGCTCTTTCGGATTGGCCCAGACACTGTCAACCGGTGTACTGATCGCCAGCGGCTCACCGTTGCGGTCCGTTATCGAACCACGGTGAGCCGTAATCTTTTCTGTTCGCAGGTGGCGCGAATCTGCCTGCTGGTTCAGAAACCCGGTATTGAAAACCTGCAGGTGAACAGCGCGCGCGACCAGGGACGACACGATCATTGCGAAGAACACCATAATCAGTATCGAGCGGCTCGCAAATCGTCCGGCTGTCTGTTGCCTGGTTTCTGCTCCGCGTTTCATTTGCGTTGAATCACCGTCGTTCGATCACGAAGATTTCGCTGGCTGTGGGCCTCGTCAAGGCCAGCTCGTCGGATGCAACTTTCTCTATGCGCGCATGCGTTGCCCAGGTGCTCTGTTCTATCTGCAACTGTCCCCACTCGATATTCAATTGGTCACGCTGTGACGTCAGCTGCTCCAGTTCGACGAACAGCTTGCGTGACTCGTGTTTTGTATAAACCAACGCCATCGCCGACATAACGCAAACGACTGCAAGCACCAGCGCAAGAAGGACAGGTTGTCCTGAACGAGCAAGTTCCATCAGATGCGCTCCGCGATTCGCAGTCGCGCGCTTCGGGACCGAACGTTGGCTGCAATTTCCGCATCCGTCGCGGTAATCGCCTTGCCGATGACCTGCAAAGGCGGTCGCGCGGACTGCGGCATCGTTGGCATGCCCCGCCATGCCTCGGCCTCCCTTGACGCCTGGCGCATAAACCGCTTTACGATGCGATCCTCCAGTGAGTGAAAACTGATGACGCACAGCCGGCCGCCCGTGCGCAGCACTTCAATACAGGCCGCTAATGCGCTCCTGACCTGCCCCAGCTCGTCGTTTACCTGAATGCGGATTGCCTGGAAGGTTCTGGTCGCCGGATGTTTGCGGCGCGGTCCTTTGGGTGCGGCGTCAGCAATAATCTTCGCCAACTCCCCTGTTCGTCGAATGGGCTGATGAGCACGCGCAGCGAGGATCGCTTTGGCATAACGGCCGGCGGATCGTTCTTCACCAAACTGTGAGAGAACTCGCTTCAATGTCCGCTCGTCCACCGCTGCGAGCCAGTCGGCTGCGCTGATGCCTGTAGTGGGATCCATTCGCATGTCGAGGGGACCATCGAACTGGAAACTGAAACCGCGTGCGGCGTCATCCAGTTGTGGGGATGACACTCCCAGGTCGAACAGGAGGCCGTCCACTTTCCCCAGCAGATTTCGCTCGAGGGCAATCTGCCGGATGTCTGAAATTTCACCTTTAACGATCTCAAAGCGTGGCTCCAGTTGACTGAGCGGTCGTGCCGCCGCTATTGCTTCCGGGTCCCGATCGATGGCGATCAAGCGCCCGGTCGAATCGAGACGTTCGAGTATTGCGCGGCTGTGTCCGCCGCGGCCGAACGTGCCATCGATGTAACATCCATGCGGCTGGATATTCAGGCCCTCCGACACCGCGTCCAGAAGCACTGGCACATGGTTTTCGAAAGACCCTGCCGACTTATTCACCGGGCGACTTATTCACCGCGTTAAAGTGACAGCGTCTCGAGTTCAGCGGGCAAATCGACTTCCTCGTCGTTGCCCAGCCACGCGTCTCGTTTCTCGTTCCAGCTCGTCTCGTCCCATAGCTCGAATTTGTTGCCCTGACCGATGAGAATTGCTTGCCGGCCCAGTCCGGCAAATTCGCGCAGCTCACGCGGCAGCAGAATGCGGCCATTCGCGTCGATCTCGAGCTCAGTTGCATAACCGACCATAAGCCGCTGCAATCGCCGCGCCTGTTTGTTCAGGCTTGGCAAACGCACCAGCTTGCGTTCGATCTCTTCCCAATCCGGAAACGGATAGATAAGGAGGCAGTAATCCCTGTCGACGGTGGCCACCAGTTGCCCGTCGCAACGCGTGGCGATCCGCTCGCGATAGCGCGTCGGAATGGCCAGGCGCCCTTTGGCGTCCAGGGTGACTTTGGTGGCTCCACGAAACACGGTGCTTTTGACGGGACGTAAAGGCCTTCAGGATTAGCCTTCAATACCCATCTCCTCCCACTTTTCTCCACTTTTCGACACTATATTCGGGGTGTCTTGCAGCGTCAACTGAAGCCTGAAAATAATTGTTGTTGTACAGGCACTTAGGGGTATTTTGCTGACCGGATTCTGACCAATTGTGGCAGCCAATTGAAACTGCAAATCAATGGCTTAAGTCCGAATCTTCGCTGGCGACTTAGAAGTGAGTCGCCGGAGGACGACAGCACGCCGTTTGCAGGCCGACCCGTCACCGTGCCCGGGTCGCTGCGCAGTTATCGAACGGAGCGCTCACCAGTATAGTATAAAATATTGATTTTCATAAAGTTTTTTTAATCTTCCGGCAGGATGCCAGCGGATGGGCAGAAAGCGCGGCGCGCGGCCGGTGTCGGTGTCGGTGCACGACGCGACTCGCACCGGCCAGGCTTTAGCGAACAGGAGAGAGCCGGCCGTAAGCCGGGTTCTGTCTGGGACAGTCATTCATC
>CAYVLL010000058.1:0-11803 GCA_964452235.1 uncultured Woeseiaceae bacterium | reverse complement strand
ATCATTATCGTTGCCGATGTCGACCTGCTGAGTGACCGCATGTGGGTACAAACCCAGAACTTTTTCGGCCAGCAAGTCGCTACTGCGTTCGCCGATAACGGCGCATTCGTCACCAATGCGCTCGACAATCTTTCCGGCAGCAACGACCTTATCGATGTCCGGAGTCGCGCCACGTCCTCCAGGCCGTTCACGAAGGTGGAAGAACTGCGCCGCGATGCCGAGTCGCGCTTCCGTGAAACCGAACAGAATCTGCAGCGTGAGCTTGATGAGACAGAGCAACGCCTTGGAGCCCTGCAATCCGCACGGGAAGATGCGGGCAATCTCCTGATGACAGAAGAGCAGCAGGCTGAAATCGATCGCTTTATCGATCGGCGCACCGAGATACGCCAGGAGCTGCGTGCTGTGCAACGCGGGCTTGACCGGGATATCGAAAGACTCGGAACAAACCTGAAAATCATTAACGTGGCACTGGTGCCGCTGCTTTTGACGGTGTTCGTGCTTTTCGCTCTGTGGCGCCGCAACCGGGGGCGTCGCGCATGAGTTCACGCAGCGTGAAGATACTGGCGATTGTGGTGATTGTCCTTTTCGGTGTGCTGTATGCCCTGAATACGACAGACCGGGGCCCTCAGCGGCCCACCGATAATGATTTGATCGTACCCGGACTCAAGGACCGTTTGAATGAAATCGATTCCGTATCGATAACGTCTGCCGGCGCACGGATCTCGATTGTCAAAGACGGCGACGCATGGATCGCGACCGAGAAAAACGGCTATCCGGCGCAGGTCGCAACGCTGCGCCAGGTGCTCCTGGCAATCGCAGATGCTCGTAAAATCGAGGCGAAGACCTCCAATCCCGAGCTTTACGACCGACTGGGAGTGCGGCATCCGGCCGAAGACGGCGGCAGCGGCACTCTCGTCAGCGCAAGTGGCGGGGATTTTGCTTTTGCACTGATTCTGGGCGACGTTGCCCAGGGCGACTATCGCTACGCGAGGCATCCGGACGAGACCGGGAGCTGGCTCATCGACAGAAACCCGCCGGTTCCGGAGGAATTGAACGATTGGCTGCTGCCCGGGATCATAAATCTGGATGCAGGCCGGGTTCAGTCGGTGATCATTCGACATGCTGACGACGAAATCATCGAAATACGAAAGGACAGCGCGGACGCCACGGCATTCGACGTAGCAGGCATCCCGCCCGGCCGGGAGCTGAGCTACCCGACTGTTGCCAGCGGTATTGCCGGTGCGCTCGCTAACCTGACGCTGGACGACGTTATGCCGGTCCCGGACGCGGGAATGAATAATGTGGTAACGACCACCACGTTTACAACGTTTGATGGTCTGCAGATTGTCGTGCGCACCGGAAGTCTCGACGAGCAAACCTGGATGTCGTTCGAGGCCTCGGTGGTGACCTCGCTGCTAACCGCAGATACGTCACAGGACGACGCCGAAGCCACTGCTGCCGACAGCAGCGAGTCGCCCGAACCCGAGTTGACCGAAACCATTATTGACGATGCTGAACAATTACCGGATGCCTCCGACCCACGCAGCCCCGAAGACGAGGCAGCGACAATCAATGCACGCACCGGCGGCTGGTTATATCGGGTTGCGGCATACAAATCAGACCAACTGACGCGGCGCTGGGAAGACCTGCTAAGAGCCGAGACCGAGGAATAACAGCCATATGAATCGCCCGACGACAGGCTCCCTGATGGAACCCGCCATCGGGCTTGTTCAACGGATTTTGTGCAAACTGCACCTGCCAATCAACGTCGATCGTTGATACGACGGCCGCGATTATCGAGGCGACGGTCGACACGTTCACCGCGATTGTCCAGGCGTCGTTCGATTCGATCGCCTTTTACGTCGAGACGTTTTTCTGCCCTCTCGCCTTTACGCTCGAGGCGGACCGCCCGGTGTTCGCGACCGTTGTTTCTGGCAATGGCCGCTCGACGTTCGGCTCGCGAATTGATGCGCGCGCCCCGATTGTCGAGCCGGCCGTCGACGCGATCACCGCGCGTTTCGAGCCGTTCCTTGATACGGTCACCGCGCAGGTCGAGCCTTTCCTCTGCCCGGTCTCCCGAGTCGGCAAGCGCATTGCCGCCGATCAGCAAGAAGGCACTGCCGAGCAGTGCTGCCACACCCAATTGCAACGTTTTGTATGGACTCATAACTATTCTCCCTGTCAGTCCAGTTAAAGCGAATCTGCAGTCCATACAACGCAGCGATCGCAGAGCGGTTGACAGCCGGCGATACGGCTGAGAGGCATTATGTTAAAGGGCTTAACGACCGTGTTCTGCCGAGTGCGGCGTGCCGGTTGCACCGGGAAACGCGCATGAACTCCGGCAAATTGACCGCCAGCGACCCCGTCAAGGCGATTGTCTTTGACCTGGGCGGTGTACTACTCGAACTGCGTGACCCGATCGAGAATTTCAGGCTTCGTATAACGGAGAGCGAGTTCCTTGAACGCTGGCTCCTGTCGTCATCCGTACGTGCATTCGAACGCGGCACCATCGATGCACAGGCGTTTGCACGATCGGTTGTCGAAGAATTGGACCTGCAAATGGAATGGCCGGACTTTCTCGACCGCTTCGACGCCTGGCCGGTGGCCCTCTTTCCCGACACGCTCGCGCTGCTCGATGCGATTCCATCGGGCATCAAGCGCGGCCTGCTGTCCAACACCAACGCCATCCACTGGGGACGAACCGATATTTGCGGTTGTCTCGCGGGACGATTTGACCGCGAATTTTTGTCGTATCAAACGCGACTGTTGAAGCCCGATCGGGAATCGTTCCTGCAGGTGACGGAGGGTCTTGGTTGCCAGCCCCGGCAAATTCTCTTTTTCGACGACAACCCGCACAACGTATCTGCCGCAGCAGCGACTGGAATGCAGGCCTTTTTGGCCAAAAGTCCTGCCGACGTCAGGGAGGTGCTTCTGCGTTACAGTCTCGCGTGAAGTCGACCGCGCTTTCCTTATCGTATTTCCATGAGGTCCGTGCCGCGATCGCCGGCCTCGAACTCGTTGCTACGACCGAATCCGGTCGCGCTGAGCGATCGATCATCGCCATCCCGCATGACCGAGCCGTCAACGCGGCTCTCGAGAGCGCAATATCCGATGTTATCCTGATGGGGACGTTTACGTTCTAGCTCGGCGGCTTCTACGAACGTGGCCAGGCAAATCCTTTATTTCGACGACCATCCGCGCAACGTATCAGTCGCAGCGGCTACCGGAACGCAGGCCCATACGGCCAAGAATCCGGCCGACGAATCCGGGCACGCTGTAGCGTTCGATTGACGCCAGGCGGAACTCCGCATTTTTGGTGATTGCATCTACGGCGCGCAATGCGCTTTGTACTGCCGGGCCTATCCCCTCGCCCATATCCACGGATGCAAGTCCGACCGCGTCGCCGACTATGTACGCGTTGCCCTGTCGTACGACATCGCAGGGTCCGCGCAGGTAGTAGCTGTAGCCCGATGGATCGTAGCCTGTGTCCTTCACCAGTCCCCGTTCGCTGAGCCGGAGCGTGAATTTTTCCCAGTAATCCTGCAGGCGCATCGACTGTGATTTCATTGTTTCTGCCTTGCCGCCGAGTCCCACGTTGACATAGCCGTCCGCTTTGGGCACATACCATGCATAGCCCGGCAGACCGTCACCGAAGAACCACAGCTTGCAGTCGCCGTCGGTCCAGTCGTACGGAAACTCCTGCTCGTAGGTCGCAATCTGCAGTGCTTTGACACGCGGACTGAGGTCGTGAAAAAGCTGCCGGTACACCGGGCAAGACGTACCACCGGCGCCGATGAGGAATCGTCCGCGAAACTTTCCGTCAATTACAAAGCCGTCAGCTTGACGCTCGATCGCCCTTACTTTGTGCGTTACTGATTCTGCCCCTGAGCGACGCAACAAATAATCATCGAACTCCCAACGCCGTATAGAATGCTGGACGGTCTTCTTGCGAAATCGTAATCCCTTCCAGTTGATCTCCAAGCGATCGAAGGTAAGAAACCGATGCGGATAGGCATCGATGTCCAACTCGAGGTCCTCGACAACCTGGGGCGTGATCCATCCGGCGCACAGCTTGGTGCGAGGAAACGGGGCCCGATCCAAGACCACCGCATCCAGGCCCGATTGCCTAAGCTTCCAGGCGCAGGTAGAACCGGCAGGTCCGCCACCGACGATCAGTACATCCGCCTCCCGCATGCGAACACTATTCCGACGAGTAGTCGAATGGATACTGGTGGCGTCTCGTCCACGGAACGTCGTTGTTGCCGCGCGGCGCGAATACAACCTGGTAAAGCTGCAAGGTGCCGGAGCGGAAGCCTGCGGACGAGCCCGCCAGATACAGGCGCCACATCCGGACGAATTCGTCGCTGTACATCTTTCGAACCGTATCTGCCTCAGCTTCGAAATTCTGCAGCCAGCTGCGGCAGGTTTTCGCGTAATGCAAACGAAGGTTTTCGACATCCAGCACGGAGAACTTGAGTGGTTCGAATACGGCAGAGATCTGCGACAGGCTCGGAATGTGTCCGCCGGGAAAAATATACCGTGCTATCCAGGGATCGGGCGGTCGGGGGTTGCTGCGGCCGATGGAGTGAATCAATCCGAGTCCGTGCGGCTTGAGGCAATGCTCGATAACTGTGCCCAATGCACGGTAATTGCGCAGTCCGACATGCTCCAGCATACCGACCGAAACAAACGCATCGCACTGTCCGGTGATATTGCGATAGTCGTCTTCGATGAATGTCACTCGTTCGGACAGGCCGCGACTTACCGCTTGCTCCCTTGCGTACCTTACTTGCGCGTGCGAGTTGTTGTAAGCCGTTACAGTCACGCCGTAGTGCTCGGCCATATGCAACGCCAGCGCACCCCACCCGCAACCGGCTTCGATGACTGACTGGTTCGGACGAAGGCGCAACTTGCGGCAAACATGATCGAGCTTTGCCAGTTGCGCTTCTGCAAGTGTGGCCTCAGGCCGATCGTAATACGCGCAGGTATAGACCATGCGTTCATCCAGCCACAACTTGTAAAAGTCGTTGCCGAGATCGTAGTGGTGGTGCACGTTATGTTTGGAGCGCGATAGCGTGTTTGAGCGCAGCGCTGCAATCCACGATCGCAGTTGCTGAAAGCGAAAGCCACGAGTGTTACGTCTGGAATACGCCCGGCTTGCTTCGTTAACGAACTCGTAGAAATCTCCGTCGATATCAATGAGGCCTTTGGCATAACCTTCGCCAAAACCAACAGACGGTGAT
The DNA here is from genome assembly GCA_964452235.1 of uncultured Woeseiaceae bacterium. GTDB lineage: Bacteria > Pseudomonadota > Gammaproteobacteria > Steroidobacterales > Woeseiaceae > IDS-8. The sequence continues at coordinate 6,560 of CAYVLL010000058.1, read as the reverse complement.
TTGAACATGCCCGGTAGCACACTTCGGTCATGAATTATCATTTGCGCTACCGGCGAACCGTCGGCAAAAAAGTATTCATTGCCATCCCAGAGCTTCAGGGAGATTCGCGGATTGCCTACGAACGCCATACAGCGACTGGCAATCATGCGCTGCAGGTCCTTGTCGCCTGCTTGCTGCTTGACATCGACTTCCAAGAAAATCGCCCCTTTGAATGTCGGCTTGCAAGGATTGCAGTATTGTCGGGCCCGAACTTCCGATTCCGCGGCTGCTATCCAATGTCAGTTTCGCATCAGGCGATGCAGCGGACAAGCGGGAGCGGACGTTCGGCCGCTGAGTGGATGTCGGTATGATTTAACTTTCTGATTTTGTTATTTTTATCGAATCCACGGTTGCCGCCAGGTGCGCCGGACTGTGTTAGTCCTGCGCTTTGGTGAGCACCGAAAATCCGTCAAAATGATACTCGCGCAACCCGTCGCTCAGCGTGAAATTCTGAGCCTCGCCGGACTGGATTTCCGTAAAGGCGCGGCCAAGCGCGGCCGCGTAGCGACTGTCAGCGATTGGTACATTGTGAGCTGTCATTAACGCGTCGAGTTCGCCTGACATATCCGCGATTTGCATTGCCGTCCTGACGTACTCATCGAAATCCGAACCCTCCAGATGCGTATAGAGGGGTGCCAGGTAGAATGTATCTCCGGTAAACAACAGGCGATTCTCCCGGTCTATAAGGCATAGCGCATCTGGCGCATGGCCAGGTGTCGCCAGCACTTCGAGAACCCGTCCGCCAAGATCAATACGCTCACCATTTGTAACGAACCGGGAGATGTCAAACGGTCGACTGCGAAAATCCTGTGCTGAGAATCCGTCCGGGAACGGCTTCCATACCCAGCCTTCCTGGATAAACTCCGCGACAGCGTCAGTCGTACTCCCTTGCGCATTGCGGCGCGTGTACTCCGTATCGAGCGCGTAAATCTCGTCGAACTGGTAGTTGCCGCCGATGTGATCGTAATGCGTATGAGAATTGAGGACGATGACATCCAGATCAGTCAGTCCGTCCACGACGCCGCGAATATCCCCTATGCCGAGACCTGAGTCGAATAGAAGCGCCCTCGACTCCCCGACGATAAGGAACGAAATGACCTCCTCAAACTGGCCGGGCTCGTAGATGGCAAAGATGCCGTCCGCCACCAGGTACACCTCGAACCAGTCCTGGTCCTGCGGGATGAGCGTGTATTGACTCCATTCCGGCCGGGGCAATTCGTCCCACCAGCGGTCATTTTCCGCACCGCGATTCTGTACCTGTTCATTGTCGGATACACGCTCGGACTCGACGTCGGACAGTGATTCTGCGGAACTCGACTCTTCACGGCCGCACGCGGCAACGCTGAGCGTTGCCGCGATCAGTATCATGCGGACAGGCCATGTTGTCAGGCGGCACATCATCGCGTTAAGTATCTCAGCCTCGCGATTGCAGAGAATCGCGAATCTCGGTCAGGAGCTGTACTTCCATCGACGGCTTCGGCGCTTCCTCCGGCGCCTCTTCCTGTTTTCGCTTCAAACGGTTCATACCTTTAATAACCATGAAGATGGCGAATGCGACAATTATGAAATCGAGCAATGTATTTATGAACATGCCGTAGTTGATTGTAGCCGCTCCTGCTGCCTGTGCTGCTGCAAGTGTCGCGTATTCCGTGCCGGACAGGTTCACGAACAACTGGCTGAAATCTACACTCCCCATCATCAAGCCGATCGGCGGCATGACGACATCGTTAACCAGCGACGTTACGATTTTTCCAAACGCAGCGCCGATAATGATACCGACAGCCATATCCACAACATTGCCACGCATGGCAAATTCTTTGAATTCCTTAAGCATTGTCTTCCCCTGGATGTTGGACGTGAACCTTCTTCTGATTGTTGGCAGGTCGAGCGACCGGCCGCATCAGCGCGGCCTGACCGCAATGATAGCAGTCTGACAGACGGGGCGATAAGGGAGTGCCAAGGCTCAGGCAGTGGAGACGACGTGCAGATCCGGGTTTGACCCTTGCAACTCTTCACACCAGGCCAGGAATTCCCGCTCCGGCATGGGCCTGGCAATAAAGAAGCCCTGCGCGAGGTCACAGCCAAATTCCCGTACCAGCGCGAGCTGCTGCCCGGTCTCGACGCCCTCTGCCACGACTTCAAGGTTCATGGCTTTGCCCAGGGCGACGATGGCCTGTACGACTCGCTCGTTATTCGGCGAGTCCACAAGTCGTTCTATAAATGACTGATCGATCTTGAGCGTTTGCACCGGGAGTTCAGCGAGATAGCTGAGTGACGAATAGCCAGTACCGAAATCATCAACGTGAATGCCGACTCCGAAACTTGACAGGTCGTTCAGTAACGGACGGGCAGCCGTCAGATCCTCCAGAAGTGCCGTTTCCGTCAGCTCCAGATTGATCAGTTTCTGTCCTACGCTGTTGATTTCAAGAATCGACTTGATCAATTCAACCAGTTTCTGGTTGCGCAACTGATGCGCCGACAAGTTGATACTGACCGGTATGTTCCATTCGACTTTTCGGCGCCATCCTGCGACCGTACTGCATACCTTGCGCATGATGCATTCGAATAAAATATCGGAAATTCCCATTTCCTCGCTCAACGGAATAAAGTCGCCCGGGCTGACGATGGTGCCGTCCGGACGGATCCACCGTGCCAGTGCTTCTACGCCGGCGATTCTTCCACTCTTCAGGCAAATCTGCGGCTGAAAATAGGCGGTGATTTCACCGTTTTCGATCGCTTGCCGCAACTCGCTTTCCATATCGAACTTGTGCCGGGCACGGTATTGCATCTCGCTGTGATAGAGCGTGATATTGGCGTTGAGGCGTCGCATTGAACGGTGCAATGCCGCTTCCGCGCAACGAAATACAGTCTGCGGATCCTGCCCATGCGCCGGATACCACGCCACACCAATGCTCGCCTTGATGAACAGGTCGCGGCCGTTGATGGTGAAGGGTTCTTCGACGCTGGAACGAATGTTTTGCGCCAGCTCATCAAGGCTTTCAGATTCCTTGATCGCTGGAATGAGGCACGCGAATTCGTCGGCGCCGAAGCGACCGACGACCGTGCGCCTGCCTTCGAACTGTCGGGTCAACGCCCGACCAAGCCGGCTACCGATCGCCCGCAGGATTGCGGTACCGGATTCATACCCCATCGTTTCGTTGAGAAAGCTGAAGCGTTCGATATCCAGCAGAAGCACTACGATTCTTTCGTTGGCTGGCGATGTCTCGATCAACTGGTGCAGTTCGTCGATGAGTTTGAGTCGATTCGGCAATCGGGTTACCGGATCGAAATAGGCAAGCCTGTGCAGGTCAGCCGTGCGATCCTGTACCCGCTGCTCCAGTACCTCGTTGGCCCGCCGCAAGGCAAGGTCCGCGTGCCATTTGCCGCACAATGCAGCGGCGAGTTGTCGACATTCGACGGCATGAAACGGCTTCTTGAAAAAGAAAATCCGGTCAGGCGGCGGAATCTCTTTTCCCAGATTGTCTGGCTGGGGGCTCAGTGAACCGGTTACCAGTACGATATTGACGTTCGGGTCAATGCGCCGGATCTGGCGCGCGGCTTCCACACCATCGATGCCCGGAGGCATGCGTATGTCCAGGAAGACGATGGCGAACGGCGTACCTGCGTTCACGGCCTCCTGCACAGCACGCACGGCGGTTGCGCCCTGATCGCAGGCATGGACATCGAATCGCGCAGCGCCTTTTTCGTCTGTATCCTCGCCGAACAGCACTCGCTCCAGATCGCCAAGTGTCGTAGTGGCCGCATCCGGCTCAAACTCGCTGCCCAGGCAATGCAAATACTCACGGATAAGCAGAGCATCGTCGTCAACGACCAGAACGCGGTTGGTTGCAGGAATGTCAGACATCGAACCGATCGTTCTCAGTGCGTCCCGACCAGCTCGGCAACGTCTTCAGCAAGCTGCATGAACGAGATCGGCTTGTTGAAATAATGCAACTTCATCGGCGGTGGCACACGACGCTCCAGTTCGTCCCGGGCGACATCGGAATATCCGCTTACGAAAATTATCTCCACGTCGGAGTCAAGTTTTCGAATCTGGCTGCCCGCCTCGACGCCGTCGATTCCCGGGGGCATACGAACATCCAGGATGATCACGTTGAACGGCCGCCCGGCGTTTGCTGCCTCTTCGGCGAGATTGATCGCTTGCATGCCCTGGCTGCACGCGACCACTTCAAATTTCGGCGCATTGTCGATATCCGTTTCCGGGTCGAACAATTCGGCTTCGAGTGAATCGAGCGCCTTCATGTAATCGGTGGAATCGTTTTCGCCGAATGCCTTGCGATAGCAATCGAGTATGAGCTCGTCATCGTCAGCAATCAGGATTCGAATATTGTTTTCCTGCCGTGTATTCATCTTGTTTACTCCTCAGGCAGCGGGCAGCAGTACACTGAATTGCGCACCGCGTCCGCGACCCGGGCTTTCGGCGACGATGCGCCCACCCATACCAGCCAGCGCGTTCGCACTCCAATGGAGACCGAGCCCACTCATGTGGCCCTTCTTGGATGAAAACCCGCGCTGGAAAATCTTGTCATTCTGGTCTGATTCGAAGCCGCATCCGGAGTCTTTGATAGAAACCCGGACCATTGGCCGCTCGTCGACTATCTCTGTACTCGCAGCAACTTCGATGTTGCCGGACCCGTGTTCCTGTCGTTTGATGGCCTCGTATGCATTCAGTATCAGGTTACCCATGACCTGCAACAACCCGACACGATGGGCACGGACGCGATATGAGCGCAGTCCTGGCTGCAGATTCAGTCGGATGTCGGTGCTGGCCCGGTCCGGAATGACCAGCGCTGCCTCCTCGATGATTTCGCCCAGTTCGAGGCTCTCGACCACAGGAGCGACGTTGGTGATCTTTTCCTGGTCCATCAGAATGGCTTCGACCTGCCGCGCCTGTCTCGACGCGACCTCAAGATCCTTGACGGCCGCTTCGCCGGACTCCCGCACATGACCAAAGGCAGACTCGATGTACCTGGCCAGTTTTTCGCGGCGGTCCGGCGGGCAGTCGGCGTCCGCAAGCTCGCCCACTGCTTGCACCACACGCAAGTTCCCGGCGAAGCGGAAGTTCTTGGACAGCCGGTCGATGCCATTGATAAGCGGCGTCATGGCATTGCGAATATTGTGCAGCACTTCGGCTGCGGTATCAGCCTTGCCGGCCTTGAATGACTGCTCGAGCAGGAGTTGTCGAGCCGAATACAGTTCGGCTGTCATCAAGTCGAACGCATGGGCCAAGACTCCGATCTCATCGCCTCGTTGTTCATTGAGACGCAAGGAAAGGTCGCCACTGCTTCGAATGCCGCTGATATGATTGTCGAGTCGCCTCAGAGGGACAACAATAATGCTGCGCAGCAGGAGCCAGGCCGCAATTGCCACGACAACGCCCGCGACAAGCAGGAACAACAAGGCACCATTTACCGCGCGCGTGCCCAGCGCGGAGATTTTGCGCGGCGTATCCACTCGCAATGCCAGAAAAGGATCTCCGAACAGGTCGGTCAACAGCGTGTAGGACGCGACAGTGTCGTTGCCTACTTCATGATTTGTCGAATCCGGACCCGCGGTAATCACGGCGTCGCGCAACTCCGAAGCGAGCTGAGTATTGTCGTCAAGCGCGTGCCAATGGAGATCTACTTCGGTCCGCTCTCGCAAGTCGATACGTTGCGCGTCGTCGAAGAAGCGTCCCATGATCATGGTGCCGGCTATTGGACCCACGTTACCGCTTTTAAGGATCGGGCGTGAACTGAACATCATGGGTCCAAGCGCAGTTTGTAACAGGCCTTCTGTGCGACTTGTAAGCTCGCTGTGTTGCACAAGTTTCCCGGATTGCGGATGCGCTGGCTCGAATACCTCAAGCAATGCGGGCTCGGCGAATTTGCCGTCGTGCACTACCTGACCCCACAACAATGTGCCTGCCGTGTCGTAAATCAGCATGAGATCCAGATCGAGGTTCTCCAGGGTCGGCCGGTCCAGGTTTGACTTTTCGAACGCGGGGTATTCGCCGCGTACAAATGCATAGGCATCGTCCCACGGCGCCCAGTCGCCGACGATTGCTGCCAGGTTTTCCAGATCGTTGCGGATGGCGCGTTTGGCACGCACCAGGTTGGTCTCGGCGGCCGCGATTTCCATGCTGCTGAAGGCCGGCGCGACCGTTGCATTAAGAATCACGTAGCTCAGCAGAATCAGCAACGCCATGACCGTCAGCAAGGTAACCGACACTTTCTGCTGCAGTGATAAGTTGGAGACTGCCCTTGACATTGGTCGGCCCCGGAATCAGACATGAGCTCAACGCAGCGGGAAGTCTAGTGTCCGGGCGGCGCGGTCGCTGTGATGCAGTCCGCTTTCCGGCATTTTGGGACCATAATCGGCTGATCGGGCTAAGATGCGAATTCTCTGCATGGTGGCCCTGACCTCGGGTAACTTTGTTGTTGGGTATTTGGCGGGCGAAGTGGCGTGTTTCGGCCTGGACCGTGCGGGTACCCTTTGGCGCAATGGCTCCCTTTGGTCCG
>CAYVLL010000057.1:0-11865 GCA_964452235.1 uncultured Woeseiaceae bacterium | reverse complement strand
CGCGCCAGACCTTGCGAAACAGGACGAAGTGCCCGCTGTCCAGCAAACTGAATTCAAGTGGATCGATCTCGCTTTCGAACGTGTCGATTCGGAGTTGCAGCGGTTCGGCAACTCCTTCGTCCGGAGCTGCTGTTGCCAGAGCGCCGGTTTCCGGCAGCATGCTTTGCTCTTTGCGCGTCGTGCGGACATTCGTCGCTTGCGGTTGTGAAGCCATACTCTGAGCCCGCTCGTCGCGCTTGCCGTTAAAGGGCGATTCGAGACCGAGGTCGGTCACTTTGGCACGTGCTTGGGGGCGTTGAGCCTCGCTTGCCGGTAAGCTGACCGGCGAACTGCCGTCCGCCTCAGGGGGTGCCGCAACCGGGTCACGCTGCGCGCTCAGGGCATCAAACGCCGCCTGTCCGGCAACGCGTCGCCGGTCATCGAACGCGGCCGGCGCAACTCGAGACTCGGCCGGCATAAAAGCAGCCGGCTCCTGCATCCGCTCGGAACTCGCCGACGTCGCAGATCCGGACTGGACAAGGGAATTAGCTCTGAGAACCGACAGCAGTCGCTGCGCGTAACGTTGTCGGCGTTCGTACTCCTCGGGGCTGATGCCAACCGATGCCGGTTCGGTTCCCGATTGAGGCAGGACGGGCGTACTGAAGTGTCCGTCGCCGTCAACCTGGAAGTAGCCCAGCACTCCCGGCAGGTCGCCGGCTGCCGGGAAGACGGACAACGGTGAGCGTTGCAGGAAGTTGCTCTCCGTCGTGCCTTCTACGATAACGAAGGAATAATCAGCAAAGGTCCGCGATTCGGCATCTTCAATCCATGCGACGAGTTCCGCGTCGATGCGCTGCGTAAGTTCTTCTGCGAGTTCGCGATAGTGATGGAAGGACTCAGACCTGAGCTGTCCGTACGCCTGCCAGATGAGAATTCCGGTTGGCACGGCCAATGCGAGAATCAGCAACGACAGCCCTCCCAGCAGCATTCGCTTGCTCATCGCGTGCATTCGCAATGTGCTGATCACGGCCTCATTTGTCCTTGTGCAGCAGCCGATAGCCGGCGCCACGCACGGTCACGAGATTGACCGGTTCTTTCGCATCGATCTCGATCTTGCGTCGCAGTTTCGCAATATGGATGTCGACCGTACGTGTCTCTATGTCGACATGCCGGGAGTAGCCCCAGACTTTCGCCAGCAATTCCGTTCTGGGAACCGGGCGTTCAGAGTGGCGCGCAAGATAACCGAGAAGATCAATCTCGCGCCGGGTGAACGTGATCGCCTCGCTGTGCCGCTTTCCGCAATGATTCAGCATGTCGATCGTCAAGCCGTCAGAAAATGCGAGCGTTTCCCTGTCGTCTGCCGATAGTCCGCCGCGCCGCAGGACGGCTTTCACCCGCAGTACAAGCTCTGCGATGGAGAACGGTTTGGCGACATAGTCATCTGCACCAAGAGTCAGCCCCTGAATGATTTCCTCGTCACTTGTTTTTGCGGTCAACATGATGATGGCCTGTTTGCGGTCCCGTTCACGGATTGCGTTGCAGATGTCGTAGCCATTGATCCCGGGCAGCATGATATCGAGCAGTATCAGGTCGAATTGACCGGACAGTGCTTTATGCAAGCCCTCGGTGCCATCTGCGGCGCTCTCCACCGTAAATCCGTGAAACACGAAAACGTCAAGAAGGCCGGTGCGAATAGCGGCTTCGTCTTCGATGATCAACAGTCGCTGCGTCGAGGTCATACGCATTCCACTTAAGCCCGGGAATCAATGTACCGGCTAGTCTTCACACTCTCGTGCTCGGTTTTCCCTAGGCTAGCAGGTTGCTCGCTATCCGGATGTGAAGCTATGTAAATTTCTTGTAAAAAGAGGCGGAAAACTTTTACCTGATTGCGCCTGCAACGCCTACTTTTCGTTACCTATGATGCGCTCCGTCGTTCTTTTTTAAGACCTGATTGACGGAGTTGCACCATGACCATCGTTAACCGCATTACGCAGCTGTTCAAGGCTGACTTCCACGCAGTACTCGATCACGTCGAAGAACCGGAGCTGCTGCTTCGGCAAGCCATCCGCGACATGGAAGCGGAACTGGCGCGACAGGAGCAGCAGATTCGCAGCGACGGCCGTGAGCAGGCTGAGCTGGTGCTGCGGCTTAATCAGCAGACAGAAAAACTGCACGAGTTCGACGAGGAGCTGGACCTTTGCTTCAGATCGGGCAAGGACGATCTTGCGAAAGGCCTGATCCGCCGCAAACTCGAGACGCAGCGACTGATTCTGCAGCTGACCAGCCGACAGGAATCGCTAAGCCAGGCGACAGTACGCCGCCAGGCAATGTTCACGGAGAACAGAAACACACTGGACGGGCTGCGGCAAAAGGCTGACTTGTTCGTGTTGCATGCCGCAATTCGATGCAACCCCGACGAATCCGATCATCTTCATGGCGTAAATCAGAACACAGTTGTCAGTGATGATGAAGTCGAAGTTGCCTTCTTGCGTGAGCAAGAGGCGAGGAGTGCATCATGACGCAACTATCGTTCCTGTCCGGCGTCGCGGTGGCTTTCATACTGGCGTTGACCGCCGGTGCTGCGGTATTCGTCCTTGGGCCGGTTATCGGTATCTCGATGCTGCTGCAACTCCTTGTGTCCGTTCTCGGCTGTCTCTACCTGGTCTGGTTAATCAGTTCCAGCCGGAGGCGAAGCGGACGTTTCGTGGCGCTTGCTTTCTGGGGCGTTTTCTCTGTTGGCACATGGCTTCTTGCGCCGACCTTGTCCACGTACCTGTTGATGCACGTTGCGGCGATCTGGCTGATTCGCTCATTGCTGATTTATTCAGGGGTGCTTCCGGCATTACTGGATCTGGGGCTTACCGCAGCAAGTGCCGTCGCGGCCAGCTGGGCATTTTCACGTTCCGGCAATGTATTCCTCGCGACGTGGTGCTTTTTCCTGCTGCAGGCGTTGTTTGTAGCGATACCGATCCGGGTCGCGCCTCTTCGCGCATCGCAGAGAAAGTACGCCAACGACCTCTGCGACGAGTTCGATAACGAGGCTTTCGAGCGTGCCAGGCGGCGCGGCGTTAAAGCCCTGGAACACCTGTTTTTACGCTGACAGAAATCCATTCCCCACTGGAGTACAACGAAATGAAAACCAGGATTACCGGCATATTCCTTTTCGCGCTGACGCTGGCAGCGATCGCCTCCTACCCGTCTTTGAACGCACGCCTGCTGACCGATCCGGACAACGATCGGAAGGCTTTCGTTCCGGAAAGCCGGCCGAAAATCGATGTGGTATTCGTACTTGATACCACCGGCAGTATGGGCGGTCTCATTCAGACGGCAAAAGACAAGATCTGGTCGATTGCCCGGACGATGGCGTCGGCTCAGCCAACGCCGGACATTCGCATCGGCCTGGTAGCCTATCGGGATCGTGGCGACGTATATGTCACGCAGGTTGTCGATCTGTCGTCCGATCTCGATTCTGTCTATGCCAGATTGATGGACTTTGACGCCAATGGCGGTGGCGATACACCGGAGAGTGTCAACAAGGCGCTGTACGATGCCGTGCACAAGGTTAGCTGGAGTCAGGATCCGCAGGCCTATCAGGTGGTATTCCTGGTCGGTGATGCGCCGCCGCACACGGACTACCGGGACGAACTGCAGTACCCGGAAATTCTGGCCCAGGCTCGCGAGAAAGGTATCGTCGTCAATACGATTCAGTGCGGCGATATGCCGATTACGATGGCACCCTGGCAGGAGATAGCTTCCCTCGGGCAGGGCCGGTATTTCCAGGTCGAGCAAGCCGGCGGCGCCGTCGCATTGGCCACGCCGTTCGATGCGGATATCGCCGCCTTATCCGCGCAGCTCGACAGGACGCGTCTGTATTACGGAACCGGAGCGGAATTGGAGCGCATGGAACAAAAGGTCGCTGCAACTGCCAAGCTTAATAGCTTCGCATCCGTGGAGTCGCTGGCGCGGCGCGGCGCTTTCAACGCATCGCCTGCCGGCTCCGCCAACAGGCTCGGCGAGATGGAGCTGGTCGATGCCGTGAGCAGCGGCAAAGTGAGTCTTGCTGAACTCGACGACGCCGTATTGCCCGAGACGCTCAAACCTCTGGCTCTCGCTGAGCAGGAAGCAGTAATCCTGCAAATGACAGAAGAACGTCATGAATTGACGGAGCAGATTCGCGACCTCGCCGACAAACGCGACCGCTTTCTCAAGAAAAAAATAGCGGAGGAGGGTGGGGCAACCGATTCGCTGGATCAAAAAATCTACGAAACGGTCAGCTTGCAGGCAGCGAAGGCGGGCCTGACCTATGTGGGTGGCCCCGACTATTGATCCGGAGCCTGGCTTCGCGCTGTACAAGGGGCCGCGCAATAAACCGCGCGGTCCCCCCGGCGGCCACGGCCTGCATCAGGGCTCAGGCAGTAACGGGTCCGTTAATCAGGGCGTCCCGCGTCAGTTCCACGATCAAATCGACTTCGGCTTCGCTCATCAGGAAATGCGGTGTGAAGCGCAAGGAGTTTGTGCCGCCATGAATGACGCCCAGCCCCATCCGGCGCAGATACTCTTCGGTGCTCCCTGTGCCAAAACACTTGTACCGAGGCTGCAATTCACAGCTCAACAGCAACCCCGTTCCCTGGACTTTGGTGATGGCATCACTGAGTTCAACAGCCAATTGACGAAAGCGGTCAACCAGTTGCCGACCGCGGATACGGATGTTCTCCCGCACCGCAGGCGTCACGCTGTTCAAAACGGTAACGGCGACGTCAAGAGCGCGAGGATTACTGGTCATCGTATTACCGTAAATGCCATGGCGATAAAGCGTCGATGCCCGTCCGGACATTGCCAGTACGGATAGCGGGTACTGACCTGCATTCAGCGCCTTCGAATACGCTTCCATATCGGGCGGCGGGAGGTGCTGGAAGCCCGGGTAATCGACGATCGAGAGTACACCGTGCGCACGCAGCCCTGCCTGTATTGAGTCCACCAGAAACAGGCAACCATGCTGTTCCGTCAGTTCGCGGGCGCGCCGATAAAACTCTGGAGTGACACCCTGGCCCGGATTCCCTTCACCCATGACCGGTTCCATGAAAAACGCTTCGATGAAAACCCGGTTACGCTCGGCGTCGGCAAAAGCCTGCTCGAGTTCCGCGATATTATTAGGCTCTACGGTAAGCAAATACTCAGTATCCCGAAAAGACGCCAGGTACTTGCGATAGCGTTTTTGGGATGAATGTGAGTGCCGTGCCGGGCGATCGGTGCGTCCATGAAAGCTGCCGGTGAGCGTGAGTCCACGAATCTTGCATTTTTCGTATCGGCCGCCGGGATCCGTCATTTCCTTGGTGGCAATATCAGCAATGCGCGCTGCAACTGACACTGCCTCCGAGCCACTATTCAGGCACAGGAAGCGATCGAACGGCGAGCCGCCTCGTGTGTGACCGATTTCGCCGCGCAGCGCTTCGATGAAACGCATCTGGCTGACGGATGGCGTCATGATGTTGGCCATTACATGCGGTTGGTTCATGGACTTGAGCACAGCGTCAGGCGCATGCCCGAAGCCGAGCATGCCGTAACCACCGCAGTCGTAGATCACGGCACCTTTCAAAGAAACAATCCACGGTCCCTGCGCCGCCAGTGCAACGTAGGGGTTCACGGCGTCGGCGGCGTAGAAATTGACAAAGCCATCCTGTGTGCGACGGGCCTGCTCGGCTTCATCTTGCCGAAGCAGGTCGGGCAGGGACTCTCTGAGAAGCAGAAATTGCTCGTGTGCGCGATTGATGGCTTCCCCCAGGGCGGGATCGCGGCTCAAGAATCTGGCGATCACTTCATCGGACAGTCCCGCTGTAAGCACGCTACCGCCGCTGTCGCGCATTGCGCGCAAGCGTGTGAAGTGCGGGTTCGAGTCCAGAAGGTTCGCTGGCAGTGTCATGTCGGATTCTCTGTTGGCGGCCGACTATTGTAGCGATTTCAGGGGCTTTTTGGCGGACAGACCACACCATGCGGAACGCCCGGTCGCGGGTCCGTCGACCCGCCTGCCGGCCACACGGACGCATTTTCTGATTACAATCCCGCTGATGATCCAGTTTAGTCAGTTAGCCCTGCGTCGTGGCACTCGCCGACTGCTGGAGGACGTCAGCCTGCAGATTCACCCGGGACAGAAAGTAGGCATCACGGGCGCGAATGGCAGTGGCAAATCCAGCCTTTTCTCGCTGATCCTCGGTGAAATCACTGCCGATGCGGGTGAATTGCGAGTGCCCGCGGACTGGGTGATTGCGCATGTCGCACAACAGACGCCGTCGGACAGTCGCGACTGCATCGAATACGTGCTGGACGGCGATGTCGAACTGCGCTCTGTTGAGCGCCAGCTGCAGGCGGCCGAGAGTCAACACGACGGCGAAGGAGTGGCGCACCTGTATGCTCATCTGGAGCATATAGATGGCTACACGGCCCGTGCGCGCGCCGGACGCCTGCTGCACGGGCTGGGATTCTCGACCGCCGACGAGACCCGCGCCGTCGATACGTTCTCCGGTGGCTGGCGCATGCGTCTCAACCTGGCCCGTGCCCTGATGTGCCGCTCATCGTTGCTGTTGCTGGACGAGCCGACCAACCACCTGGATCTCGACACCGTTATCTGGCTTGAGGCATGGCTTCGCGCCTACCCGGGAACACTGCTGCTGATTTCGCACGACCGTGAATTTCTCGACGCTGTGGTCGATCGTGTCCTGCATCTCGAACACGATCACGCAATTTTATACACGGGCAATTATTCGGCGTTCGAACACATCCGTGCAGAGAGACTTGCAAACCAACAGGCGCAATTCGAGAAACAACAACGTGAAGTCGCGCATATTCGTGCATTCGTTGACCGCTTTCGCGCCAAAGCGTCAAAGGCGCGCCAGGCGCAAAGTCGCATCAAGGCACTCGAGCGCATGGAACAGATTGCACCGGCGCATGTCGATTCGCCGTTCCACTTTTCGCTGCTACCGCCCGAAAAAACACCGAACCCGCTCATGCGGCTTGATGCAGCCGTAACCGGGTACGGTGCAACCGAAATACTGACCAATGTGGGCTTGAGCGTGTCACCCGGAGATCGCATCGGGCTACTAGGTGCCAACGGGGCGGGCAAATCCACGCTCATCAAGTTCATGGCTGGTTTACTTGCACCCTTTGCGGGGGAGCGGATTTTTGCGAACGATTTGCGCATCGGCTATTTTGCGCAGCACCAGCTCGAACAGCTGGACCCCAAACGGTCGGCACTGGAACATTTTTTCGAGATCGAGCCCACTGCACGCGAATCCGACCTGCGCAACTACCTCGGCGGTTTCGGGTTTTCCAACGAAACGGTGTTCATGGCGACGGCGCCTTTTTCGGGCGGCGAAAAATCCCGGCTGGCACTGGCGTTGATTGTGTACCAGAGGCCGAATCTACTGCTGCTGGATGAGCCAACGAATCATCTCGATCTCGAGATGCGCCAGGCCCTTGCCACGGCCCTTCAGGAATTCCGCGGAGCCATGGTAATAGTTTCGCATGACCGGCATTTGCTGCGCGTAACGACGGATACCCTGTTGCTCGTGCACAGCGGCACCGTTGCCGAGTTTGATGGGAGCCTTGACGACTACCCGGAGTGGCTCGCATCCCGCCAGAGGGACATACGAACGGGGCAGCAGGGTGCCGGGCAAGGCAGCGGCCGTGAGGCACGGCAGGACCGCAAGCGCCGGGAGGCGAAGGAGCGAGATCGACTGCACGCGACCAATAAGCGGGTCAGCCGGGCCGAATCGAAGCTGGCGGAGCTACAGGAACGAAAAATTGCGTTGGAACAGCAGCTTGCGGGCGCCGATCTGTACGAAGCGGGTAACGCCGATGAGCTGCGTCGCTGCCTGGAGCGTCAGGCCGAGAACGAACACGCCATAGCACGGGCAGAGGCTGTATGGCTGGAGGCCCATGAAGAACTTGAGCTACTTCGCGAAGATACGGCGCGTCTCGCATAAAAAAGTCGCGCCCGCCAATTGCTACCGGCATACACTAGCGCTGGCGAATCCCGAATTGAAGAAGGAATTTACGTGTCCATTGATATTTATGATCAGACTATTGCTGCGATGTCGCGAGCTTTGTTGAACACCGATGCAATTGTGACGAAGGGCGAAGACTGGGCGGAGGAGCGCAGTATCGATGATGCCGTGCTGCTGCAGTCGCGGCTTTTCCCGGATATGTTGCCGTTCGTATCGCAAATCCGCATTGCGACGGACACGGCGAAAGGCGCCGCTGCCAGGCTTTCGGGGAGCGAATTGCCATCCTGGCCTGACGATGAGACGACTTTTGACGAAGTGCATGCCAGGATTCGAAAGGCGCTTGATTTTCTATCCAGTTTCAAGCGTGAGCAATTCACGGCGTCCGAGAAGAAGGATATTGAACTGAAGCTTGGCAAGGAGATTGTGAATTTCAGCGGGCAGGATTATGTGCTCGGATTCGTGTTACCGAATTTCTACTTTCACCTGACAACGGCCTACAATATTTTGCGACACAATGGCGTCCCGATAGGGAAACGTGACTTTCTCGGTGCCAGTCGCTGAGCCCTGGTCTGGATTTTCGTGCTTCCACCGCGTAGCCTGTTTCAATACAGATGTTGTGGAGGTCACGATGGCCCGGATTCGCGGGAGTTCAGGCGGGTTTGCTGTCGCATTCCTGTTGATAGCCGGTTGCGGCGAGAAAGTGCCGCGCTCTGCAACGGAGCAATCTGCGGGTGGTTTTGAGGGCCATGTGTGTGATCTGGTTCAGGCGAGCGAGTTGTCACAGATATTTGTCGGCAAACTCACTCCCGAAAGGCAGTCCTCGTCAACCTGTACCTGGGTGGATACGGACACCAACGAGCCAGCGTTCAGCTACCAGGTGCATGCTTACATGGAGGATCTGCCGACAGCTGTCGCGGACTTGCCCACGACAACGGGAGATGACCTGACAATCGAGACCAAGCCGGGTCTTGGCGACGCTGCTGCCTGGACAGATGTCGGGTTTTTTGTATCTCGCCGGGGACGCACGTTGCAGGTTTCACCTTTCGGCGACGAAGATCCGCGGGAGCTGTTCGAAGAATTGGCCAGCTTGTTGCTGGAGCGCCTTGAAGCAAACTAACCGATTCCGCAGTTAGTGCCGGGGTCAAAAATTCGTAGGTTCGCTCGTAGTTGGTGCCGGGGTCCAGAAGTCGTAGGTTCAGTTTATGTTTAAGCACGGATCACTGAGCCCGGCGCCGCCTGCGCGTGTTTAAGCACGAATTTTCGACCCCGGCACCAACTACGGATGTATCGCCTACCAGGACTTGGTTCTTTGACCCGTGTGACACTGCCAGCCCCGACCGCCGAACGAACTGAGGACCGGGTACGCAATGGCGTCATCGCGGCGCTGATTGCCTATACGATGTGGGGCTTCCTGCCTATATATTTCAAGGTCGTCGAAGTCGTTCCGCCCATAGAAGTCCTGGCCCACCGGATTGTCTGGGCAGTGCCCTTCGGGGCAATCATCATCATGCTCAGGCACCAATGGCCCGAGGTCCGCCAGGCGTTGCGCGAGCCGAAAACGTTGGGGCTACTTTCCCTTTCCGCAACTTTTATCGCGTTGAACTGGCTTGTCTACATTATGGCTGTCCAAGGCGAGCAGATTTTTCAGGCAAGTCTCGGCTACTACATCAATCCGTTGATGTATGTAGTTATCGGCATAGCGCTGCTCGGCGAGCGGCTGCGTCGGAACCAGTCTATCGCCGTGCTGCTGGCTGCTGCCGGTGTTGCTGTACTGACTATCAGCGGCGGCCAGTTTCCACTGATATCCCTCAGTTTGGCGATATCGTTTACGATCTACGGAGTTATCCGCAGCCGGGTCGCGATCGGGGGGATGCCAGGCCTGTTCATCGAGACACTGGTGCTGCTGCCCCTCGCGGGCGGCTACCTGTTTTGGGTAACCTACACGGCGTCGGCCGCCTTCGACACAAGCCAGCCTCTGCTCGCAGTTCTGTTGACGCTGGCCGGACCGATCACGGTCGTGCCGCTATTGTGTTTCGCACTGGCGGCCCGGCGCCTGCGCCTCTCGACCATCGGCATTATGCAATTCATTGCGCCTACCTTGCAGTTCCTCGTTGGTCTCATGTACGGGGAACAGCTGACGGTGCCGCACATCATTTGCTTTACGTTAATCTGGATTGCTGTCGCCGTGTTCAGCTGGGATGCGTGGCGGGCGACCAGGAATCGCGAGCCCGTGCCGATAACGGATCTGCCGTAAACTGCGGGTTTGAAACTTACTTTGCCGGACCTTCAACATGATCACATTGCATCATCTCGAGAATTCTCGCTCGCAACGAATTCTGTGGTTACTCGAAGAGCTCGAGATTCCGTACGAAATAAAGCTTTATCGGCGCAATCCTGAAACCAGCCTTGCGCCGCCAGAGTTGCTTGCCGTACACCCGCTCGGCAAGTCACCGGTGATCACCGACGGGGAGCACACACTGGCGGAGTCCGGAGCAATTATCGAGTACCTCGTGGAAACCTACGGCAATGGTCGCTTGCGGCCGGCGACAGGCACGCCGGAGTTCCTTCGCTATCGGTACTGGCTGCACTACGCCGAAGGGTCGCTCATGCCATTTTTGCTGTTGTCACTCATCGCACGTCGAATCGAAAGTGCGCCAATGCCCTTTTTTGTGCGCCCTGTAGCTCGCGGCATTGCCGGCAAGCTCAAGGAAGGCTTTGTGCGGCCCAACATAGACCGGCACCTCTTGTTCCTTGAACAAACGCTGACCGAGTCGGCGTGGTTCGCCGGTGCGCAGCTGACGGCGGCAGATGTACAGATGAGTTTTCCGCTGGAGGCAGCTGCCGTTCGTACGAACCTCGAACATCAGTTCCCGAAGCTCAAGGGCTTTCTCGACCGGATCCATGCGCGACCGGCTTACCGGCGAGCATTGGAAAAGGGCGGCAAGTTTCAGTTGCCGGGATAGCCGAGGGCTTGCCTCTTCAGAATACTTGAATAAAGCGTCGCTATCTGGCATCGGCACTCGCCTTGTGCGACGCTATTCGTCGAGCTATGGGGTGAGGGGATGCGGTATGGCTGTTGTACCTGCGGATGCAGTCCGTGCAGAGTCACGCAGGTTCTATGTCGCGATTGCGATCGTCAGTGCGGCGATCGCCTTCGTCGGTTTTTTTCCAACCTATTGGTGGCGGCTGGCAAACGGCACCTTCGTCGGCACTCCCGTTCAGCATATTCACGGCGCGCTTTTCTTCACCTGGTACCTGTTTTTTCTCAGTCAAACCGTTCTGGTTGCAAGTCACCGGACGTCCAGTCACCGCGCTTGGGGCATGGCTGGCATTTCTATCGCTACCGCCATGGCAATCTCGATGTTGCTGGTGATAATCGATGCCATCCAGACAGGCGAACTCCTTGGCGTTGGCGATGCAAGACGCCGATTTTCCATCCTGCCGTTTTCCACGTTTGTTTTATTCACTGCCTTCTTTGCGCTTGCGATTGTCAACGTGAAAAAACCCGATGTGCACAAACGCTTCATGGTGCTGGCATCCGTGCCGATGCTGCAGGCGGCAATGGCACGGATTTTTATGACCTTGTTCGCGCCACCGGGACAGATCGGACCGCCACCGATGATCGCTACCTTGGCGCCGGGCGCGGTTGTGGACCTGCTGCTTGTGGCAGCCATGGTTTACGACAAGCGCACGCGCGGGCGGATACACCCGGTTTATCTTGTCGGCGTACCGCTGGTCGTGCTGAAACAACTGCTGGTTGTTCCTTTGAGCGAGTCGCAGGTATGGCTTGAGCTTGTCACGCGCCTGGAAGCACTTGCCGGTTGACAGTAGTCGCAGCAGGATAACCGCGATTTCGGCATAATCTGCGGTCCAGGTGAACCAACCC
>CAYVLL010000056.1:7999-12243 GCA_964452235.1 uncultured Woeseiaceae bacterium | reverse complement strand
TATTTAGAGCAGCGCCCTTACGAATGTTGTCCGACACCACCCACAGGTTGATTCCCAGCGGATGGCTGATGTCCTCACGCACCCGGCCGACGAATACCGCATCCCGACCGGAGGCGTCTGTGACAGCGGTCGGATATTGACCGATTGCCACGCCGTCGAGCAACTCGACGCCCGGCGCCGCTCGCATCAATTCACACACTTCCGCGGCAGTGATTTTTTTCCCGGTCTCGATATGCACAGCTTCCGAATGGCCGTAGAACACCGGAATGCGAACGGTCGTTGGATTGACCGCGATCTGCTCGTCGCCAAGTATCTTGCGTGTCTCCCACACCATTTTCATTTCTTCCCGGGTGTAGCGATTGTCCTGGAAATCGTCGATATGCGGCACCGCGTTGAACGCAATCTGTTTTGCCTTGCCCTTTATCTCGAGCGGGCGGCCATTGAGCAGTGTGGTGGCCTGGCGCACGAGCTCCTCGACCGCACTGCGGCCGGCACCGGATACCGCCTGGTAGGTGGCGACGTTGATGCGCTTGATTCCGACCGCATCGTAGATCGGCTTCAATGCCACGACCATCTGGATGGTCGAGCAATTCGGATTGGCGATGATGCCGGTGCGTGTGTAGTCCGCAATTCTCTCAGGATTCACTTCGGGCACGACCAGCGGAATCTGTTCGTCCTGGCGAAACTTCGATGTGTTGTCGATGACGATGCAACCGGCGGCGGCCGCCTTCGGTGCAAACTCCGCGGATACCGAACCGCCGGCAGAGAACAGGCCGATCTGCACCTGCGAGAAATCGAATTTCGCCAGATCGGAAACCACCAGCGTCTTGCGACCGAATGGGACTTCCTTGCCGACGGATCGCTCACTGGCCAGCGCGTACACTTTGCCGACCGGAAATTTCCGTGTGGCAAGAATATCGAGCATGACTTCGCCGACGGCGCCGGTCGCGCCGACGACTGCAATGTCAAACGTTCTGTTTTTTGGCGTGCCGGATTGCGGTGTCAGTGGTTTGTTCAATTGTGCGTACTCGGTGTTGGTGTGATTGCCAGACTTGAATGCCAGTTGATCGGACGTGTTGCCTTGCCCGGGACGACAGCCGGCGGCGATATGAGTGGCTCAGGTTTTCCGCCCGGGACTGCTCGCAATAATGGGCGTTTCGGACGCGACATCCGCATTCTGGGCGCGATGTCGCAGGTAATGATCCATAAGCACCAGCGCCACCATGGCTTCGGCAATCGGCGTCGCGCGCAGCCCCACGCAGGGATCGTGCCGGCCGGTGGTAACGATTTCCGCTTTCTCGCCCTGTCGGTTTACGGTTTTGCCGGGAACAGCAATACTCGAGGTCGGCTTGAGCGCAATGCTGGCGAGAATGTCCTGTCCCGACGATATGCCGCCCAGTGTGCCACCCGCATCGTTCTTGTCAAAGCCGTCGGGCGTGATCGAATCGCGGTGCTCGCTGCCGCGTTGACTGACGGCAGCAAAACCGGCGCCGAGTTCCACGCCCTTCACGGCATTGATGCTCATCAGGCCGTGCGCGAGGTCGGCCTCCAGCTTGTCGAATACCGGCTCGCCGAGCCCGGGCGGCACGTTGCTGGCGAGGACACTGATCTTTGCGCCGATCGAATCGCCTTGTGCGCGAAGGTCGTCCATGAACTGCTCAAGTTCCTCGATTCGCGTCGGATCCGCGCAAAAGAACGGATTCTCCGCCACGAAATCGAGGTCGGGCGCAGCCAGCGTCAGTGGCCCGAGTTGCGACAGGTAACCGCGAATCTCGAGGTTGAGTCGCTCTTTAAGGAACTTGCGCGCGATGGCGCCGGCCGCGACACGCATGGTCGTCTCGCGCGCCGAGGATCGGCCGCCGCCGCGATAGTCGCGTATTCCGTACTTTTGCTGGTAGGTGTAATCCGCGTGACCCGGTCGAAACTTGTCCTTTATGTCGCTGTAGTCGTGCGAGCGCTGATCCGTGTTTTCGATCACAAGGCCGATCGGTGTGCCGGTCGTCAGGCCTTCGAAAACACCGGAGAGAATTTTCACACGGTCGGCTTCCGAGCGTTGCGTCGTATGCCGCGAGCGTCCGGGGCGGCGCCGTTCGAGGTCCGCCTGGATGTCAGGTTCCGCGAGCTGCATGCCCGGCGGGCAGCCATCGACGATACAACCCAGGGCAACGCCGTGGCTTTCGCCAAAGGTGGTCACCGTGAAGAGTCGTCCGAATGTGTTGCCTGACATTTCGCTCGGTCCGGAATCGATGCGACCGTTTGGCCGCGTGTTATTTCAATCGTGTTGACATTCGCCCGCGGGGCGGGCTCCTACAGCGGCGATACCGGGCCGCAACTTGTTGCAATCGTTTGACCGTTCGCCCGCGGGGCGGGCTCCTACAGCGGCGATACCGGGCCGCAACTTGTTGCAATCGTTTGACCGTTCGCCCGCAGGGCGGGCCCCTGCAGGTTTAGCGGAGTGCAGCGAGGTCCTTTTTGGTCAGCAGGAAAACGCCCTCGCCGCCATGCTCGAACTCCAGCCAGACGAACGGTATCAATGGCAAGCGTTTTTCGAGCGCGTGCCGGCTCGCCCCCACTTCAACCACCAGGATTCCATGATCGGCGAGAAACGGGTGTGCATCATGCAGGATCGTCATGACTGAATCCAGACCATCGCGACCGGCAACGAGACCCAGCGACGGTTCGTGCCGATACTCGGCGTCCAGCCGGCTGACTTCCGTTGCATCGACATACGGCGGATTGCTGACGATGAGATCGTACACCGGTGGCGACGGCTCGCCGTCGAGCTCGGTGAAAAAATCGGATTGCAGCAGCCGCACCCGCTGTCCGAGCTTATGGCGCTCGATGTTGATCGCAGCCACGGCAAGCGCGTCCGCCGAAACATCGACGGCATCGACCATGGCGTCCGGAAACGCCACGGCCAGCGCTACGGCAATGCAGCCGCTGCCCGTCCCGAGGTCGAGAACCCGTCGCACGTGTCCCGCGTCGATCCACGGCGCAAATTGCCGGGCAATGACCTCGGCAATGGGGGAACGCGGTATCAGCACGCGCTCGTCGACATAAAACCGGAGTCCTGCAAACCACGCTTCGCGCAGCAGATAGGCAACCGGAACCCGTTCCACGATGCGACGCTCGACCAGCGCATCCAGCGCAGTACACTCTGCTTCGCTCAGCGGACGCTCGTAGTGGCGGGCCGCCTCGTCGTGAGCGAGGTCGAGGGTGGCAAACACCAGCCACGCGGCCTCGTCAATCGCGTTGTCGGTACCGTGACCGTACGACAAACCGGCACGGTCGAAGCGACGCGCGCTTTGCCGAATGTAATCGCCCACGGTCGGCGTCCTAGCGGCTCGGGTCACCTGGTCTGTCCCTGCGGTCTGTCCCTGTGATTTGTCCATGTGGTCTTGCCGGGCACTCGTCAAGCGGCATCGTCAGGCCTGATCGATGCGATAGAATATCAGGCCCATGAAGTTTCCAAGACAAATGTCCGCCAGCGCGGCCGCGATGCTGTTCGTTCCGGCAATCGTTGCCCTGGCCGCTGCTGTCTGGTTGCTGTCGCAAGGCGACGAGCGCAATTCCGTCACGATCCGGACCGCGACCGTGCTTCCGGAACGCCGCGCCTTGCCCGAGTTCGAGCTGCGCGATCAGAACGGCGCTCCGTTCACGCGGGCCAGCCTCGAGGGCCGGACCAGCCTGGTGTTTTTCGGCTTCACCCATTGCCCGGATATCTGCCCGGCCACATTGCAACAGCTCGCCGTGGCCCGTGACCGGCTCGCCGCAACGGCGGGCGGCAGCGACGACACCCTGCCTGAGATCATATTAATAAGTGTCGACCCGGCACGGGATACGCCCGAGACGCTGGGGCGTTACGTGGAGTACTTCGGGGACGGCATCACCGGCGCCACCGCGAGCCCCGAAGACCTGCTCGTCCTGACCTCCGCGCTCGGCATTTTCTTCGAGCCGGTGCCGACCGGCGACGGGTCGACCTACACCGTCAACCATTCGACGGCGGTACTGGTGATCGATCCGCAAGCGCGCCTGCAGGCGATCTTCAGCGCGCCGCACTCTATTGAAGCCTTCGTGCAGGATCTGCCGTTGCTGATCGCATCCCGATGAACAGAATCCCGGCAAGCGTTGTGTGCGCAGCGTTAATCGCGGCTGCATGCAGTGGCGACCCCGGCCCATTGGCCGCCTCCGGCGTTACCATCCTCGCGCCGATGCCGGGCCACACGATGGCAGTGGCCTACCTG